>NZ_RBKT01000001.1:6315333-6618400 GCF_003633685.1 Micromonospora pisi
CCGACGAGCTACGTGATCACCTGCCCGACCTGGGGTTACCCCCGCTTGAGGGAGGTGTCGAGGGGCTGTTGGAACGGCGCGACGCGGGTTATCTCAACCCGCGCCGCTTGGTGCAGGCGCAGTTGACGCTGGCGGCGCGGGCCGGGGGCCGGCTTCGGCGGGCGGCCGTCGTAGGGATGCGCAAGGACACGGCCACAGGAATGTGGCATCTCGACGTGCGGGGGGACGGCGGACCCGGCGTGGTGAGAGCGAGGAAGGTCGTCGTGGCGACGGGTGCGTTCACCAATCACAACGGCGCCCTTCCTCCCGGGCGACGCCTCGCCCTGCGCGCCTTCAGTGAGCCGAACCTGTTGTTCGAGGTGACAGGCGAGCTGCTGGAGCGGCTTCGGCGGCTGCCCACCATCGTCACCGTCGATCCGGTTGACAACGGTGACGCGAACCTGACGCTGTATCTCCTGCCGCCGGTGCGCTACCCCGACGGCCGGTGGTACCTGCGGGTAGGACCGGGAATGCAGCCGATGGTCCATGAGCTGCACACCGTGGAGGACATGGTCGCCTGGTACGCAGGACAGCGCGTCACGTCCGAGCAGCACAAGATCCTGTCCGCCATGATGCACATGCTCGTCCCGAGCCTGGAGCCGGTCTCGGTGCGCCAAGCGTGTTGCATCATCGAGAAAACACCATCGCGGTACCCGTACATCGGGCACCTTGACGGTGACGAGAGCATCACGGTAGCTGTCGGCGGCAACGGCCATGGTGCCCGGGGATCGGACGAGATCGGTCGGCTGGCGGCCAATCTGGTGATCGGCAAGCCCTGGGACTTCCCTATTCCGCAGGACGTTTTCAAGCCCCTCTTGGAGCACCCCCACGAAGGAGAAGGGCGCCCCGACTTTCTCAGACCGCCCTTCGGGCTCTGCTGACCACACCCGCGAGGTGGCCGGCGTGACGGCCTTTCGCGGAAGGTCGGTGGCGGCGGGCAGAATCTGTCGCTTCCCATACATCCGGGTGGGGGTGCCGTAGCGGCGAGATCGCCGTGACACGAACCGCTACGGCGCCAGCAACTGGCCCTCGCCGGCCACCCAGCCGACGCCGCCGTCGAAGTGGAGCGTCCGGTCCACCCCGGTGAGGTCGTACTCCACGTACTCGCTGGCCACGAGAAGCGCGTCCCAGCTCGTCGGTTCCACACCGATGGCTGACAGGTCGGCGCTGAACTGCGACCACGGAAGGAACCGCTCGCGCCGCTGCCAGGCTGGCAGACTGTCCCTCAGCCGGGCGGCCGCCGTGGCCACTGCCCGGTCGCGACTATCCACGGGGATACGGGCGAGCAGCCGCTCCATTGCGTGTCCGACGTCGATGTCGTGGCGTGGCGCGCGTCGGTACAAGGCGCTGACCTGTTCCTCGATGTAAGGCTGCACACCTCGGTCCACGACGTCGGCGATGGCGATGTACAGCTCCAGGAGCCGATCCGGCACCATGATCGCGGTTTCCCGCAGCAGGTCGATCGGCTCGTCCGAGCAGTGCACCGCGCAGACGATGCGATTCGTCGCGCCCAGTGTTGTTCGCAAACTGTCCGCACTACGCCGCGCAGGATTGGAAGGGCCCTTCAGCTGGGTCAGTCGCACACTCGCCGGTCGCACACCGTCCGGGGCGTGGTCGGCGAGGACCACGAGCAGGGATTCTGCCTTCGCGCAATACAGGTCACACAGCTCACGACTGTCAGGCGTGGCCATGTCGAACTGGTAGCGCCAGATCTCGCCGGTCATCTCCGGCGACATGAGGAACGGGGTGGCCGATATCGGCACGAAACCGTGGTCGCGGACGAAATCGAGGCACATGCCGACCCTCCGTTCGGCGATCACGTCCGCTTGGATCACCAGTAGCGCCATCCGTTGCAGCTTCGCCTCGAAGGCTGGGCCAAGCGCCCGAGCTGCCGCGTCGACGCCCATAGCCAGGTAGGGTTCCTGCTGGTAGAGCCGCAGCTTCTCCGCATCGGCGGTCAATGCCCGCCACATCTCCAGCACTCGGGCCGCTGAACCGGCGGAGTGGGTCACGTGGAACTCCTCGCGTGTCTTGCGGACTCCAGCACAGGGACGAGGTCGAGCCCCGCTCGCGGCACGCGAAGGCGTGAGCCTGACACATCAGTGGATCCCGGCTGCGGCAGGAACGACGCCACAGTGGGACCGCCCAACACCTCGTACCTCGCTCGACGTCGTCTTCTCGAATATTTGGGCTGCGCTGGTACACGATGTCAGGTCCGTTGCGCGGCTGCCTCCAGCGGCGGTGCCGGTACCGTGGAAGCGGCCTCGCTGACGGTGTTTCCGGCGGTCATGGTTGGTAGGTTTCAGAGGCCGGAAAGCGGTCGCTGAAGGTGATGACGAAGGCATCCAACGCGGATTTCCAGCGCATCGTTCATCGGGTCCTGGCTGCGCCGCTGGGGGTCCAGGAACCAGGTACAGACACTTCAACGCGACCCGCCTGGTTGGGGCAGTGGGCACGCGCCTTCACATCCCGCCGGTAGCGGGCGTTGAGGGACCCGATCGCGTTGGTCGAGCAGATGACCTCGGGTATCTCCAGGTCGTAGTCGAGCAACGGGATGGACCCGGGCCCAGGCGTTGTCCCACAACCAGATCACCGCCGGATAGCGGTCGCCCCACTTGTCGGCAGCCCTGACGGGTCGGCCCCCAGATCAGTAGCGGCGAGGAGTTCCGAGGGCAGCTCAATCGGATACCTGCCGGTAAGGCATGCATCGCAAAAACCCTTGCGGGGCGGAGCCATGGAACCGCGGAGCCCGTCCAAGCTGAGGTACGACAGAGAATCAGCGCCCAGGTATTCGCGAATGTCGTCCACCGAGAGATTTGCGGCAATCAGCTTCGACCGGTCAGCGGTGTCCATGCCGAAAAAGCAGGGCCAACGGTACGGCGGGGACAGGATCCGCAGGTGCACCTCGGCCGCACCGGCCTTGCGTACCATCCGGACCGTCTCGCGGAGCGTGGTCGCACGCACGATGGAATCGTCGATAACGACGAGCCGTTTGCCTTCCACCACGCGCTTGATCGGGTTCAGCTTGATCCGGACGGCGGCCTCGCGCAACTCCTGGCTGGGGGCGATGAAAGTACGCCCGATGTAACGGTTCTTGACGAATCCGTCCCCGTAAGGAATGCCCGACTGCCGGGCGTACCCCTGGGCGCCCGGAATGCTGGAATCCGGAATGGGAACCACCAGGTCGGCGTCCGCCGGAGCCTCCCGGGCGAGCTGCTCGCCCATCCGCTGGCGGGCGAGTTGGATGCTCTCGCCCCTCAGTTCGCCGTCAGGACGCGCGAAGTAGACAAACTCAAAAATGCAGAGGCGAGGGTCGATTCGCTCGTCCGCGAAGGGCCACTCCGAGTAGACGCCGTCGCCATCGATGAAAATCACCTCGCCCGGCGCCACCTCACGGACGACTGTTGCGCCGATGACGTCGAGGGCCGGGGTCTCCGAGGCGAGGACCCATCCGTCGTCGAGCCGACCGAGGAACAGCGGCCGGAAGCCGTTCGGATCCCGTACCCCGATGAGTCGGTCGCCGGCGAGCATCACGAACGAGAAGGCGCCGCGCAACTGGGGCAAGGTCGTCAGCAGCGCCTTCTCGAAGGCATGGGGGTCGGAGTCGGTCGCGACGTGCGCCGCGAGCTCCCGCGCGAGAAGCTCGGCGACCACGTCGCTGTCACTACCCACGTCCTCCGCCGTCATGTTGGTGAGTTCGAGCAGCTCCCTCGTGTTGATGAGGTTGCCGTTGTGCGCCAGCGCGAACTGCGTCAGCCGGCTGCCTCGGAAGACCGGCTGGGCGTTCCGCCAGGTGCTGGATCCGGTCGTCGAATAGCGCGTGTGTCCAATCGCCACATGCCCGGTCAGGGCCGCCAGGCGGTGCTCGTTGAAGATGGCCGGGACGAGACCCATGCCCTTGTCCACGCACATCTGAACACCGTCGGTGACGGCGATGCCCGCCGATTCCTGCCCGCGGTGCTGCAGTGCGTACAGCGCCAGGTAGGTCAAGTGCGACGTGGGGAGACCCGGCCCCCAGATACCGAATACGCCGCAAGCTTCGCCAATGGAGTCGGTCTCATCGGCTTCGGGGAGGGAGGACGCCACGGCATGACTATACCCTGGGGTGCCCGTCGACCTGCCGAAGGCGGCGCGGACGGCCCTCGTACGGCGCGGTCGCCCGGGCGTCGTCCAGGCACCCCGCCGGACCGCCGCGAGCGTCTCGGCGACACCGGGCGCGGCACCGGCACCGGCGTTCGAGTAGCCGGGACGGTGCGTCACGGAGCGAATTCGGGTCCGATATCGACCGTCCCACCAGGAGAGACGCGATCTTGGTGCCTGGCGGCGGCGGAGGGCGGTCACGAGGAGGTCCCGCCCGACGTACCCGAGGCCGTCCACCGCATGGTGAACGCCTTGTTTTTCTGCCCGCAGGTCGGCGCCCGACCGTGTCGGACCCCTCCGGGGCACCGCGGCGGGTGTGCGCCAGCGTCAGCCGCGCCGATGTCAACTGCCTCGGGTCCGAAGGTTCCGGCATGGATCTCCAGGCTCCGCTCGCCGGAAGGTGGACCGGAGCCGCCGCCCACCGATCTTCGCGCGCCGGACTGGACGGGTTCGGACCTCAGCCGCATCGATCTGGCGCGGGACTCCCGCGTCGACGGATGTGACTGTGTGGAATGCAACAGCGGCACGGCGCGGTCTTGTGCCGGCATCCCGGCGGTTGATACCTGTATGCACTGTGGACATCCGCAGCCTGCCGTGGGAATCCGCCGACGCGCGGCGCGATGGGCCGGAGCGGGCGGCAGTCTTGTCCCTGTTCTGCCTGCCCCACGCGGGCGGGTCCGGGGCGACCTACGGGGGCTGGCGCGGGTTGTTGGGTCCGCGCTTCCAGCCGGTGGCCGTTGAGTTCCCGGGCCGGGGACGGCGGATGCGTGAAGCGCCGTACACGTCGGCGGCCGACCTGGTCGAGTGGCTGCTCGCTGAGCACCTGGAGCAGATGCGGGCTGGACCGTTCGCGGTCTTCGGACACAGCATGGGCGGACTGCTCGCCTTCCAGCTGACCTACGAGCTCGTCCGTCGTGGTCTGCCCCGGCCCCGCCGGTTGTTCATCTCGGCCGCCCTGCCGCCGACGTGCCTGCGTCGGGGATCGCTGTACACGCTCCCCGACGACCAGCTCGTGCGGGCCCTGCACCGGCTCAACGGCACCTCGGCCGAGGTGCTCGCGCACCCTGAGCTGATCGACCTCATGCTTCCGGTGGTCCGGGCCGACCTGCGCATCGCGGAGACCTGGTGCTTCCGGCCGACGGTGGCGCTGGACGTTCCGGTCTCGCTCCTGGGCGGTCGCTGGGATCCGCTCGTGCCGCCGGACACGTTGGACAACTGGCGCATCCACCTGAGCGGCGAGGTGGTCGCCCGGATCTACCCCGGCGACCACTTCTACTTCCGCCCCGACGCCGCGCCGCTGCTGACGGACCTGCGGGAGGACCTGCGGAAGGGCCTGCCCGGAGCCCCACCGTGACGCGCTGAAGCTGCCCACGCCTGCCCGGTGCGACCGCAGATTCACCGGTCTCGAGCGGCGGCGGCCGTAACGAACGGGGCCGACGCCATGGCTTTCGGCGGTATACCTTTCCACGGCTGACAGTCGACTTCGGAGTGAAAGAAGGCCGCACGCCAGATGCGCGACCACGAGCAGATCCCGGCGTCCTTCGAGCAGGAGCGTGCCTACGTCGTCGATCGGCTGACCCGAGGCACCACCGTGGCCGTGCATCGCGCGTGGACACTGTCCGCCGCGCCCACTGTGGAACGACTGCGCGCCGCGCTCGACCGGCTGACGGCGCGGCACGAGATCCTGCGTACCAGCGTTTCCCACTCCGCGGGCGGACTCGTTCAGGTGGTCCACGCGGCAGCCGAACCGGACTTCACCGTCGTCGACCAATCTCTGTCGGACGCCGCGGACAACCAGCCGCCGACGCAGCTTGCCATGTCCTTCGTCGCCCGGCCGTTCCGCCTCGACACCGCGCCGCTGTGGCGGACGCTCCTGGTCCGGACCGGCGCAGACCAGCACGTCCTCGTAGTGTGCGCGCATCCCACCGTGGCCGACGCCGAGACGCTCACCCTCATCCTCGGTGAGCTACTCGACCTCTGCCAGGGCCCGCCCGGGGAGGGCGCGGCCGCCGAGCTCCCCGGCCAGTACCGGGAGTACGTCGCATGGCAGGGCTCGCTCGACGACGCTTCGCTGGCCCGGCAGGAGGCGTACTGGCTGGACGTCCTGCGGGGCGAACCGCAGGCGGCCGAGTTGCCGATCTTTCGGTCCCGGCCACCGGTTCCGGCCGGTCGCGGTGCACTGCACCGGCGTCCGCTGCCGGCCGACGTCGTCGCGCGGGCGGAGCGCCTCGCAGAGCGCACGGGGTGTTCTCTGCCCACGGTACTGGCAGCGGGTTTCGCGGCGCTGCTGTACCGGTACGGCGCCACCACCGAGGTGACCTTCGGCTATGTCCTACGGGGCCGGCGACGAGATTTCGCCTCGGCCCTGCTGGGGCCGGTCGGCAATCTGGCACCGATACGGCTGGCGGTGACCACACAGTCCTCCTTCGAGGACGTGCTGCGCCTCACCGCGGGTCGCCTGGCCCTGGCCGAGGCGAACCAGGACCACCCGTTCCAGCGACTGGGGCGTGGCCGGTCCGGTGGGTCCGCCACCGCGCCGATGTTCCAGCTCCTCTTCGAGTCCGAGCTGGACCTCACACCGGCGCACGAGTTCTCCCGGCCTGGCGACCTGGACGTGGACGACTTCGACGTGCCGCCAGCGTACGTCGGTTACGACGTCCACCTGACCGTTCGCCGTCTGGCTTCCGGCCCGGCACTGGACTGGGTCTTCGACACCGAGCTCTTCGGGTCCGAGCTGATCGACCAGGTGCTGGCACACTTCGTCCAACTGCTGTCGGCCGCGCTGACGGATCCGGCCGCACCGGTCGCCGAGCTTGCCTTCCTGTCGGCCGCCGACCGGGCTGCGATCACGAGCAACTGGAACGTGGCCCGCACGCCGTATCGCAGGTGCGCCGTGCACCGGCTCATCGAGGAGCAGGTCACCCGTACCCCGGCGGCCACCGCCGTCGAGTTCGCCGGCCAGCGACTCAGCTACACCGAGCTCAACCGGCGCGCGAACCAGCTTGCCCGGCACCTGACCGCGCTCGGCGCCGAGGAAGGGGAGATGGTCGGCCTGTGCATGGACAGGTCGGCGGACCTGGTGGTCGCGGTCGTCGCCATCATGAAGGCCGGCTGCGTCGTGGTGCCGCTGGACGCCGCGTACCCGCAGGACCGCCTCCGATTCCTGCTCGAGGACGCGCGCGTCCGTACCGTGGTGACAACGGAGGCGCTGCTGGCCCGGATCCCCGCCATGGTTGAGCGGTTCGGCGACCGGGCCCAGGTTCGCACGGACCAGGATCGGGCCGCTATCGCGGAGCACGCGGCGACAAACCTGGAGGATGCCCCGGCGGCCGACGCCGCCGCCTACTGCATCTACACCTCCGGTTCGACGGGGCGGCCGAAGGGTGCCGTGGTGGAGCACGGGGCACTGGCCAACCTCGTCGCCTGGCACGCCGACACCTGGTTGACCGGTGTCGGCACGCGCACACTGCTCTACTCGCCGATCAGCTTCGACGTGTCGTTCCACGAGATCCTCGCCGGACTGTGCACGGGTGCCACGCTGGTCCAGGTCGACGAGGGCACCAGAGCCAACCCGATGGCACTGCTGGAGTTCGTCCGGCGGGAGCGCGTCGAGAAGTGGTACATGCCCTTCGTCACCTTGCAGCAGATCGCGCAGGCTGCGCAGACGGGCGGCGTGCCGACCGTTCTGAAGGAGCTGATCGTCGGCGGCGAGGTCCTCCGGATCACCGCCGAGATCCGCGATTTCGCCCGCCGGACCGGCTGCGTAATCCGCAACCACTACGGCTCGACCGAGTGCATCGACGTCGCGACACACACCCTGTCCGGGGACCCCGACGGATGGCCGTCGGTGGTTCCGATCGGACGGGCGAACGTACACAACATGAACCTGTACATCCTCGACGGGGCGCGACAGTTGCTGCCCGTCGGGGTGGTGGGCGAAATCTACGCCGAGGGCGACCTTCTCGCCCGTCACTACCACGGTCGACCGGACCTGACGCGAGAACGGTTTCTGCCGAGCCCCTTCGGCGTGCAGGGCGACCGCCTGTACCGGATGGGCGACCTCGGCCGGTACCTGCCCGACGGCACGATCGAGTGCCTCGGCAGAGCTGACAACCAGGTCAAGATCCGGGGCTTCCGGGTGGAGCCGAGCGAGGTCGAAGCTGTCCTGGCCGGTCATCCAGCGGTTGCCGAGTGCGTGGTCGCCGCCAAGGTCTTCAGCCAGGGAAGCGCCCGGCTGACCGCCTACGTGGTCCCGGAGCGGGGGCACGACCCGTCCGGTCTGCCGGATCGGCTGCGCGCGGGCCTGGCCGACCAACTCCCCGACTACATGGTGCCGACGGCCGTCGTCGTACTCGACGCGCTGCCGCTCACGCCCAGTGGCAAGGTCGACGTACGAGGGCTCCCGGACCCGCGTACCGAGACCCGCAGCGCGGCTCCCGAGGCCGCCCGGCTCGAGCGGACGATCTCCCAGATCTGGGCCGAACTGCTGGAACTGCCCACGGTCGACTTACAAAGGACCTTCTTCGAACTCGGCGGAGACTCCGTCCTGCTGGTTCGGGCGCACCAGCGGCTTGCCGAGGAATTCGGCCGACCGCTGCCGGTGGACGCCCTCTTCAGGTACCCGACCGTGGCCGCGCTGGCCGGTTTCCTCGATACCGCTTCCGCCGGCCGTGAGACCACCGCCGAGTCGCCCCCGGTCGCCCCCTCCCATGCCACTGATCGGGACCTCGCCATCATCGGCATGGCCTGTCGGGTACCCGGCGCCGACACCGTCGAGCAGTTCTGGACGAACCTGCGCGACGGGGTGGAGTCCGTCACCACCCTGTCGCCCGGGGAGGTCTTCGCCCTCCAACCGGACCAGACTCGAGACCCGCGCTTTGTCCCGGCGGCGGCCATGATCCCCGATGTCGACCTGTTCGACGCCGACTTCTTCGGCTACAGCCCGGCCGAGGCGGCGGTCATCGACCCGCAACAGCGGCTCTTCCTGGAATACGCCTGGGCGGCCGTCGAAGACGCCGGGATCGACCCAGCGGCCAGCCGGGCCGGCGTGTTCGCGGGCGCCAGCATGAACACCTACCTGATCAACAACGTCCTGCCGGCCACGCTCGGCTCCCGGACGTTCCTCAGCCACCGCCACTTCGACCAGGCGACCGAGCTGCGTATCGAGCAGGGCAACGCCCGCGACCACCTGCCCACCCGGGTGTCGTTCAAGCTCAACCTGCGCGGCCCGAGCGTCAACGTGCAGTCGACCTGCTCCACGTCGCTGGTCGCGGTGCACATGGCCGGTCAGGCGTTGTTGAACGGGGAGTGCGACGTCGCCATCGCCGGCGGTGTCTCCGTCATCATCCCGCAGAACACGGGCTACCTGTGGCAGGACGGCATGATGCTCGCCCCCGACGGCCACTGCCGGGCCTTCGACGCCGACGCCGGCGGCACCGTGTTCGGCAACGGGCTGGGGGTGGTGGTGCTCAAACGCCTCTCCGCGGCGCTCGCCGACGGGGACCACGTCTACGCCGTCATCAAGGGCTCGGCGGTCAACAACGACGGCGCGCTCAAGATGGACTACTCGGGACCGAGCGTGGAGTCCCAGGCGGACGTCGTCGCCCGCGCCCACGCCAGCGCAGGTATCCGCGCCGACGAGATCTCCTACGTGGAGGCGCACGGTACCGGCACGAAGCTCGGCGACCCGGTCGAGATCGCCGGTCTGACGGAGGCGTTCGCCCGCAGCGCGAGCCGCGGCGACACGTACTGCGCGATCGGCTCGGTCAAGACGAACATCGGTCACCTCGATGAGGCGGCCGGGGTGATCGGACTCATCAAGACGGCGCTGAGTCTGTACCATCGCGAACTCCCACCGAGCCTGCACTTCCGGTCACCGAATCCGCTCGCCCGACTGGAGCAGAGCCCGTTCTTCGTCAACACCCGGCTGCGGGAGTGGACCAGCCCACCGGGCCGGCCGCGCCGGGCCGGTGTCAGCTCCTTCGGCATGGGCGGCACGAACTGTCACGTGGTGCTCGAGGAACCGCCCGCGCCTTCCCCCGCCCCGTCCCACCCCGGCCGGTCGGCTCACGTCCTGCCGCTGTCCGCCCGTTCGACCGAGGCGCTGCGCGGCAACGTGCAACGCTACCTCCAGCACCTGAACGGGCAGGACGACGCGGCATTTCCCGACATCTGCTTCTCCGCCGCGACCGGCCGGCGGCACTTCGACACCCGCATCGCCGTCCTGGCCTCGGACGCGACGGACGCGCGCGCCCAGTTGGCCGCCGTGCTGGCCGCCCCGGATCTGGCCACGCTGGCGTCGCACGTCGGGGGCCGGCGGCCCACGGTGGCGTTTCTCTTCACGGGCCAGGGCTCCCAGTACGCCGGGATGGGCAGATCCCTCTATCAGAGCCAACCGGTGTTCCGCGCGGCAATCGACCGCTGCGACGAGGTGCTACGGCCGCTCACCGGCTGGTCCCTGGTCGAGGTCCTGTACGGCTCCGACCCGGACGGTTCCATCGACTCCACCGCAACGGCGCAGCCGGCGCTGTTCGCCCTCGGCTACGCGCTGCACGAGCTGTGGGTGTCCTGGGGCGTCCGACCCGACCTGCTGGTCGGCCACAGCCTTGGCGAGTACGTCGCCGCCTGCGTCGCCGGCGTGTTCAGCCTGGAGGACGGACTGAGGCTGGTCGCGGCCCGGGGCCGGCTGATGCAAGAGCTGCCCGGGGTGGGCGGCATGGTTCAGGTCGACGCGGACCGGGCGACGGTGGCGCCGTATCTGACGGGCCACGAGGAGGCGGTCACGGTCGCGTCCGTCAACTCGCCGGAATCCACGGTGATCTCGGGTCGGCTGGACGTCCTCGCGGTGATCCGCCGGGAGCTGACCGCCGCCGGGGTCGGGACGGTCTCCCTCAACGTCTCGCACGCCTTCCACTCCCCGCTGATGCGTCCGATGCTCGACGCCTTCCGAACGGTGGCCGAGTCGGTCCGCTACTCGGCGCCGACCGTCGACATCGTTTCGAACGTGACCGGGGAACCGGTCGGCCCGGGCGAGTTGGAATCCGCCGGCTACTGGGTCCGGCACGTCGTCGATCCGGTCCGGTTCGACCGCGCGATGCAGGTCGCTGACCAGCGCGGTGTCGGCGTCTTCGTTGAGCTCGGTGCCAAGCCGACGCTCAGCAACCTGGCCCGGCGGCAGGTGACCGGACCGGACGTCCATTGGCTGCCCAGCCTCACTCCCCGCGACCCGGACGCGGCGCTCGCCAGCATCCGCCAGCTCTATCTCGCCGGTGTGCCGGTGGACTGGTCCGGCTTTGACGCGCCGTTCCGGCGCCGCCGGGTGCCAGTGCCCACGTACGCCTTCCAGCGCCGGCGTCACTGGATCAAGCCCCGTCCGGCACAGCCGCCGGACGGGTCCGGACCCGTGTCGGTCGGGTCGGCACCGGTCGCGCTCGCGCCGGTCGCCGTCGCCGCGCCACCGGCCGGCGTCGACGTCGGCGACACGGTGTCCCGGCTCGACGTTGTCTGGGAGCCGGTAGCGGTCGGCACCGCCTCCCCGGCGGCGCGCCGTTACTTCGTGGTCGGCGACGAATCCGACCTCGCGAACGCGCTCGCCGGCCAGCTCCGCGCGCACGGCCACCGCTGCGTCGAGGTGGTCGGGGCCGACATGTCCGGTACGGTGTCCGCGCTCGACGGCGACCGACGCCTGTCCCGGGCGTTCGCCGAGCTCGCCGCCGGCGCCGCCGAGTTGCACGTGGTGTTCGTGCCGGCCCTTTCCCCGGACATCGCGGTGCCCGAGGCCCAGGCACGGCTGCTGACCCGGGCCCGGAACCTGCTGGAACTGGCGGCGGGTTCCACAGCCACGAGGAGCCTGTGGTTCGTCACCGGCCGGAGCCGCCCCGATGGGCCGACGACCGAGGCCGAGCTGGGGCACTCCGGTCTGGCGGCCCTGGCGAGGACCGTCAACGCGGAGCACCCGGAACTCGTCTGCGTCGCGTTGACCGTTCCTGCCCTGTCCGCCGGCAACGACCTGGAACTGGCCGCGGCCCTGCTACAGCGGGACGGCCTCGACGGCGAGGAGGAGTTGGCGGTCCACGGCGGCCAGGTGCACGCCGCACGCCTCACCGCCACGTCGGCGAACCCGGCGCAGGTCCGGTCGGTGCTGCCCATCCGCGCGGACGGCACGTACCTGATCACCGGTGGCACCAGCGGAATCGGGCTGCGGCTCGCGGTGGCCGTCGCGCGCCACGGTCCCGGAAGGCTGGTTCTGCTCAGCCGGCGCGGTGAGCCGGCACCCGGCGAGGAGGCCACCTGGGCCGCGCTGCGCGCGACCGGCATCCAGGTCGAGATGGTACGCGCCGACGTCGGCGACGGGCCGCGGATGCGCGAGGTGCTTGCCGGGTGCGGACCCGACCTGCGGGGCGTATTCCACTGCGCGGGTGTCCTGGACGACGCCATCCTGCTGCGCCAGGACCCAGAGCAGGCGGCCCGCGTGCTCCGGCCGAAGGTGAACGGTGCCTGGCTGCTCCACGAGCACACCCGGGACCGGGAACTCGACTTCTTCGTCCTGTTCTCCTCCCTGGCCTCGGTGCTCGGCTACCAGGGCCAGGGCAGCTACGCCTTCGCGAACGCCTTTCTCGACTCCCTGGCCCGGTACCGGCGGCAGCACGGCCTTCCGGCGCTCAGCGTGAGTTGGGCGAGCTGGGCCGGCGCCGGCATGACCGCCCGGCTCGCCGAGGCCCACCGGGCACGGCTGCGCGACAAGGGCGAGAGCCCACTCCTGCCTGGAGCCGCCATCGCCGCGCTGGCCTCCCTCATGGCCGACGACGCGACGCACGCCGCTGTGGCGTCTATGGACTGGGACCGCTTCGCCGCCTCCGCTCCGCGTACCCCGTCGATGGTCAGGGCCCTGGTGCGCGCGACGGTCCCGACGGCCCCGACCGGTGCGACGTTCGCCGCCCGGCTGCGCCAGGTGCCGCCCGATGCGTCCCGGGAGACCCTGCGGAACACGGTGACCGCCGCCGTCCGGGCGATCCTGGGTGGTGACACCGGCGAGATCGACCCCACCCGGGGCTTCACCGACCTGGGTGTGGACTCCCTCGGAGCGCTGGACCTGACCAGCAGGCTGAAGACGGACCTCGGGGTCGCCCTGCCGGCGACCCTGGCATTCGAGCACCCGTGCCTGGACGACCTGGTTACGCACCTCGAATCGCGGTACTTCGCCGAGGAGATCCGGGCCGAGTCGGTTACACCGGCCGTCGCCGGTAGGACCGCAGCCGAGCCGGAACCGCATGCGGAGGTCGCGCGGCCGGCGGGCGCGGTCGCGCTCATCGGTATGTCCTGCCGCTTCCCCGGCGCCGCCTCACCCGACGAGTTCTGGGACCTCCTGGTCCAGGGGCGGGACGCGGTGCGTGAGATCCCCGCCGAGCGCTGGGACGTCGATCAGGTCTACGACGCCTCCCCCGAGACACCGGGGACGATGTACGTCCGACGGGCGGCCTTCATCGACGACCCGGCGGCCTTCGACCCCGCGTTCTTCGGTATCTCGCCGCGTGAGGCGGCGAGCATGGACCCGCGCCACCGGCTGCTCCTCGAGGCGGCCTGGAGCGCGGTCGAGGCGGCCGGGATCGACCCGGGCTCGCTGCGTGGCAGCGACACCGCCGTATACCTCGGCTGTGACGAGTTCACCAACGACTACCTCCAGCATGCGGCGTCCCACCTCGACTCCGACCCGTACGTCGCGACCGGCACGACGTTGAGCTTCACGGCGGGGCGCCTGTCGTACAAGCTGGGCCTGCACGGACCGAGCATGGTGATCGCCACCGCCTGTTCCTCCTCACTGGTGGCGATGCACTCGGCGGTGCGGGCGATCCGCCAGGGCGAGTGCGGCATGGCCATCGTCGCGGGCGCCAAGCTCATGCTCGGACCCCAGGAGACGATCCAGCTGTGCCGGCTGCAGGCGCTGGCTCCCGACGGCCGGTCGAAGGCGTTCGCCGCGGACGCGGACGGCTTCGGCCGTGGCGAAGGCTGTGCCGCGGTGATCCTCAAGTCCCTGGACCGGGCGGTGGCGGACGGCGACCCTGTCCTGGCTGTGGTGCGCGGCACCGCGGTCAACCACGACGGACCGAGTTCCGGTCTCACGGTGCCGAGCGGTCCGGCCCAGACACGTCTGGTCAATCGGGCGTTGGCCGACGGCGGGCTGGACCCGGCGGACGTGACCTACCTCGAAGCACACGGGACGGGCACCCCGCTCGGCGACCCGATCGAGCTGCGCGCGTTGGGCGAGGTGTTCGCTCAGCGCCGGCAGCCTCTGCTGGTCGGTTCGGTCAAGGCGAACATCGGCCACCTCGAGGAGGCGGCCGGCCTGGCCGGCGTCATCAAGGTGGTGCTCGCGCTGCGCCACGGCGTGATCCCGCCGCAGATCCACTGTGCGACGCCGACCGACAAGGTGGACTGGGCGAGCCTGCCGGTGACGGTCCCGAGAACCGCGATGGACTGGCCGACGGGGGCGCCCCGGATCGCCGGCGTCAGCTCGTTCGGAATGAGCGGAACCAACGCGCACGTACTGCTGGAGGCGTTTCCGTCGTCGGCCGGGCGACCGGCCGTTCCGAGCGGGCCGCTCGTCTTCCCGTTCTCTGCCCGCGACCGGGCCGACCTGGTCGCCACCGTCCGGGCGTTCGTCGACGTGCTGGCCGCGCCGCACGACGCGGCGGAGGTCGCCTACACCCTGCAGGTCGGACGCAAGGCTCATCGCTGCCGGTTGGTCGTGGTCGCGGCGGACACCGCGGCGCTGCGGGCCCGGCTGGAGGGCTTCCTCCGCGGCACCCCCTCAGACGCGGACACCGTGTCCGGCGAGGCGGGTCGGACCAACGGCACCCAGCCGGCCGACACCGTCCGGCGGCTGATCGCTGACGGCGACCTGCACGGCCTCGCCAGGTTGTGGTGCGACGGGCACCGGGTCGACTGGCATCGCCTCTACGTCGGCGACGTCCCGCGCCGGATCGCGCTGCCGACGTACCCGTTCAAGCGTGAGCGGATCTGGATAGGTGAGGAAAGGACCCCCCTGGTGCCCTCTCAACGGACCGTCGACCAGACGCCCGACCGCGCCGACCTGGCGCGGGAGGTGGCCGCCGATCCGCCGGACGGGCTGTTCGACACGCTGCGGGCGCACGTCGCCGACCTGCTCGGCATGGCGCCGACGGCGCTGCCCGCGACGGCGTTCTTCGACAATCTCGGGGTCGACTCGCTGGTCTACATGCGGGTGAGCCATCTCGTCCGGGACCGCTTCGGGGTGGTGATCTCCTTCCAGCAATTGACCGAGGAGGCGAACAGCCTGCAGGAGCTGGTCGACCTGGTCTCCTCCCAGCTGACCCGGCGGCCGGCCGCACCGGCATCGGCGCAGCCCGGGCCGCGCGAGATCGACCCGGCACGGGCCGCCGCACCGACGCCCGCTACGCCGGCCGACGCCGCATCGGGGGTGCCGGCGTCGCGGCCGGAGCCGCAGTTCGGGTCAAGGCCCAGCGCGCCGCAGCGGGGACAGCAGCCGACCGAGCAGCTGACCGACCGGCAGGCCCGGTTCGTGGCTGAGTTCGTTGCGGCGTACGCGACGCGTACCAGCGGATCGAAGGCCGCCGCCGAGCAGGACAGACCGGTGCTGGCCAACTGCCGGATGCCACCGTTTCAGGCGCTACTCAAGGAGGTCTCCTACCCGATCGTCGTGGAGAGGTCGGCCGGCGCCCGGTTCTGGGACGTCGACGGCAACGAGTACGTCGACATCTCGATGGGCTACGGGGTTCACCTGTTCGGCCACTCGCCCTCCTTCGTGCTGGACGCACTCCGGGACCAGCTGGACAAGGGCCTGCACATCGGTCCGCAGGCCGTCTCCGCCGGGTCGGTGGCGGGACTGCTCTGTGAGCTGACCGGCATGTCCCGAGCGGCGTTCTGCAACTCGGGGACGGAGGCGGTGATGGCCGCACTGCGGTTCGCGCGCGCGGCGACGGGGCGTACCCGTTTTGTGATGTTCGAAGGCTCCTATCACGGCTGGTCCGACAACACGCTGGCCCTGCCCGCGGGCACGCGCAGCGCGGTCCCGATGGCGCGAGGCATCGGCGCCGGCGCGATGGACGACGTGGTGGTGTTGGAGTACGGGACCGAGGAGAGCCTGGAGATGATCCGCGAGCTCGGTCCTGAACTCGCCGCGGTGCTGGTCGAACCCGTGCAGAGCCGGCGTCCGGACCTGCAGCCGGTGAACTTCCTCCGGGAGCTGCGGGAGGTGACCCGGGCTTCGGGCACGGCCCTGGTCTTCGACGAGGTGATCACCGGGTTCCGGGTCCACCCGGGCGGAGCGCAGGTGTGGTCGGGAGTGGACGCCGACATCGTCACCTACGGCAAGATCCTCGGGGGTGGCCTGCCGATCGGGGCCATCACCGGCCGGGCCGAGTTCATGGACACCGTCGACGGCGGATCGTGGCAGTACGGCGACGACTCCGCGCCGACGGTACCCACCACCTTCTTCGGCGGCACCTTCAACAAGAACCCGCTGTCGATGGCCGCCGCCCACTCCGTTCTGACCAGGGTCAAGGCGGAAGGGCCCGAGCTGCAGCACCGGCTCGCCGACAGCGTTGCCTGGCTGGCGGACGACTTCAACGCCTTCTGCCGTCAGCAGGGCTTCCCGCTGCGGATCGTGCACTTCTCGTCCCTGTTCCGCTTCATCGGCGAGGGCGAGTACAGCCTGCAGCGGTTCCCGATCGCCATCGACCTGTTCTTCCGTCTGCTCGCGCTCAAGGGGGTCTACGTCCTCGAGACCCGGGTCTGCTTCCTGTCCACGAGCCACACCCCCGACGACGTCCGGTTTGTTTCGGAGACGGCGAAGGAGTGCCTGATCGCGCTCCGGAACGCCAGCTTCTTCGCTGAGGCGACCGCTGCCGGGCTGGCGGACGCACAACCGGGGCGTCGCCTGGCCGACGACGCCCGGCTCGGTCCCACATTCACCGTGCCGTACTCCGGGCACCAGGCCGAGTCCGCCGACGTGCTGTTGACCGGCGCGACCGGATTCCTCGGCGCCTACCTGGCCAGGGACCTGCTGCGCAACACCTCGGCGCGGGTCCACTGCCTGGTGCGCGCCCGCGACGCCGAGCACGCCCGCCAGCGGGTCCTCGACAACCTGGCGGCGAACGGGTGTCTGGAGTCCGGAGCGACCGAGCGTGTCGTCGGTGTCCCGGCCGACCTCGCCCGGCCGCGGCTCGGGATCGACGATCGCACCTGGCGACGGCTCGCCGAGGAGATCGGGGCGATCTACCACAACGGGGCACAGGTGAACTCCCTGCTGCCCTACGACAGGTTGCGCGCCGCCAACGTCGCCGGTACCCGGGAGCTGCTGCGCCTGGCGACGCACGTGCACGCCAAGTCGTTCCACCACGTCTCGTCCGACGCCGTCTTCGACGCGTACGGCTACCACCGTTACGCCACGATCTATGAGGACGAGCCGCTGGCCCACGCCGCGAGCCTCTACGGAGGCGGCTACGCCGAAACCAAATGGGTGGCCGACAAACTCGTCGAGCACGCCCGGGCCGCCGGCCTGCACGCGTCCATCTACCGCCCAGGACCGATCATGGGTGCGTTGTCCGGAGGATGCGGTCAGCTCGGCGACTTCATCACGCGCTTCATCAAGGGCGTCATCCAGTTGGGCGCCTGCCCGGAACTGGAGGCGACGGTCGACTTCGTTCCGGTCGACGTCGTCTCGGAGCTGATCGTCACGCTCTCGCGCGACGACGTCCCCCGGACGTACCACCTGACCCACCCGAACCCCATCACCTACCGGGAGTTCGTCGACGCGATTCGCGACGCCGGATACCGCCTCGATGTGCTGCCCCTGCACGTGTGGGACGCGGAGTTGGCGAAGCTGCGTTACGAGGACGACAACGCCCTCTATCCGCTGCTGCCACTGTTCACCGAGTCGTCCGACCCGGTGTTCCGGCGGTCGAGGCTGGACACCCGAAACGTGTCGGCCCACCTCCTGCGGCATCCGCCGTTGCTGGAGTTGGTCCCCGCGTACCTTCAGCGGTTCGCCGCGGCCGGGTTCCTGCCGCCCCCGTCCGGGCAGGTGGCCGGACGGCGCACCGAGGCACGGCGCAGTTGGTGAACGCGACCCTGACCGTGGCCGACATCGACCACGAGTGGATCCGTCGGCGCCTCGGCTGGCCGCTCGGCGCCAGCGAGGCGATCACCGTTTGTGCTGTGTCGCAGTCGGGTGGCCTCATGGGCGGCGTGTACCGGGTGAGCTGCGCCGGCCGGTCCTTCGTCTTCAAGGAGCCACCGGACGGCGGCACCCAGTGGGGGAGGTTGGCGCTGGACACCGGCCTGGTCGCGCGGGAGGTGCAGCTCTATCGACTCCTACAGTCGCTACGACCGCCGGTACCCGGGATCACGCCCGCCTGTCACTGGTCGACGTTGAGTGCCGGCGGCCTGGGAGCCCTCGCGCTGGAGGATCTCGGCCCGTCAGCCCCGGTCGGTCCCGTGATGGCCGCTGGCCTGACCAGCCCCCAAGCCGATGCCGCCATGCGAAGCCTGGCCCGCGCCCACGCCATCCTCGCGGCACAGGGGGTGGACCGGCCCCCACCTCCGTACCGGTGGCTCTACGCTGCCTCATCGCCGGGGCTGATCGCGGCGGTCCGGATGGGCCTGGACGATCTGCCGCGGGTGGCGGCGGAGCGGTGGCCGGAGAACCCGATGCTGCGCCGCCTACGGCGGATCGTCGACATCGACGTCGAGTCGGTGCTCGCCGACGCCCATTCGGCGCACTGCCTGGCGCTGTGTCACGGCGACGCCTGGGCGGGCAACATCCTGTTCCGCCCTGGCGGGGGAGGCAGCCAGTCAGTCGAGGCGCTTCTGCTGGACTGGCAGTTCGCCATGTGGGGCAACCCTCTCTCCGACGTCGCGCTGCTGCTCATGTCGTCCCTGACGCCGGCCGCCCGACAGGCCTCGGAGGATGAGCTGCTGCGCCGCTACCACACGGCCCTGACCACCTACTGGCCGGTCGACTACACCTTGGACGCCTGTCGGGACGACCTGCACCGGGCGGAGCCGGCCGCCGCGCTGGTGGCGCTGGCGTCGCTCGAGGCGTACACCAGCGGGATGGGGAACCAGGAGCTGCCCCGCCTGGCGGCCAGGGTCCAGACATGGCTGGACCGGGTGGCCTCCGACCGTCGCTGAGCCGGGTCAGCCGGTAGGGCGGGAGCGGGCCAGGGCCAGCGCACCGAGGACCATGGCGATCAGGCCCACCAGCAGGGCCACGTAGGCTCCGCCTCGCCCGTTGCCGGTGCCGATGCCGCTATCGGAGGTGGCCACAACCAGCCCGCCGAGGGCCATGCCGATCAGCCCTGCTGCCAGGGCCGCGTAGGCCCTGCCTCGCCCGTTGCCGGTGCCGACACGAGTGGTGGGGCGGGCCAGTGCCAGCCCTCCGATGATTACGCCGGTCAGCCCCAGCACGGCGGCCACGGTCGCCCCGAGTCGCCCGGCGCTCATGGTGTAAACACTGGCGGCAGCCGGTTGGGCCGAGACGTGCGCGGCCGCCGGTGCGGCGAGTCCGAGCCCCCCGAGGAGGGCGGGCGTGGCGGCAAGCACCAGTCGGAGTGACCTCAGGGTTGACGAAAGACTCATGTCCCTCTCCTCTTTCGTGCATCTCGTTTCAGCGGCATGGATGTCGTCTGATCGTGTCGCAGTGCGCGCCCCCGGTCGTCCAGCAGACGGAGGCAATTCGGGCTGCCGCCGACGGCGTCACCCGGCTGCTGTAGACGCCGCAGGCGCCGCGAAGGTACTGCGTTCGCGGTAGGCGGCCGCTCGTCCGCGAGCAGGATTCGCTCGCAGCAGCATCCGGCTAAGGTGCGCGCATGAGCACAGGGCGGTTCGGTGTTCGGGCCGGTGTCAGAGATTGGGCGATGGCCGTTTGCGTGGCGGCGGTGCTGTTGATCGCCGGGCTGTCCGAAAATCACTCCGCCACGGATATTGACCTACTCGGCTACGCGCTGCTGCTGGCTGGCGGCCTGGCGCTGGCCGCGCGCCGCCGGGCTCCGGTTGCCGTCCTGGCCGTCACCGGGCTGTGCGCGGTGGGCTATCAGGCGGTCGGTTTCGACGTGCCCGCCGTCGCGTTCCTGTTCGCGGTGTACGCCGCCGTGCGGGCGGGCCACCGCGTCATCACCGTCGTGGCGGCTGTGATGATGCTGGCCGCTCTTCCGCTCGCGGCCCTCGCCCTGCCACAGGACATGTCCGTGGGCGAGGCGTTCGCCCGGGGCCGGGGCGCCCTCGAGTTGGCTTGGCTGGTCGCCGCCGGTGCCGCGGGTGAAGCGCTGCGGCAGGCCGAGCGGCGGGCGGACGAAGCCGAACGCACCCGGGAGGAGACCGCGCTGCGCCGCGCCGACGAGGAGCGGCTGCGCATCGCGCGGGAGCTGCACGATTCGCTCACACACCAGATCTCGATCATCAAGGTGCAGGCCGAAGTAGCCGTCCACCTGGCCCACAGGCGCGGTGAACAGGTGCCGGAGGCTCTGCTGGCGATCCGGGAGGCCGGTCGTGAGGCGACCCGGGAACTGCGAGCAACGCTGGAGACGCTGCGCGACGATGGCAGGACCCCGCCGCACGGGCTCGACCATCTCCCGGAACTGGTGGAACGGGCCCGTGCGACCGGCCTGGACGCGACGTTGACGATCGCGGGGCAACGACACGAGGTGCCGGCCGCGGTGGACCGGACCGCCTACCGGATCGTCCAGGAGTCCCTCACCAACATCGCCCGTCACGCCGCTGCCGCTACGGCATCGGTCCGGATCGACTACCGTCCGGACGCCCTCGCGATCCAGGTCGACGACGATGGCAGGGCCACGCCGGACAGCGTCCCGGTGCCCGGTGTCGGGCTGATCGGGATGCGCGAACGAGTCACCTCCCTCGGCGGTCACCTGCGTGCGGAACCGCGTGGCGAGGGTGGGTTCAGCGTCCACGCCGAACTTCCGGTGGGCCGAACGTCATGATCCGCGTCCTGCTGGTCGACGACCAGCCGCTCCTTCGCAGTGGCTTCCGCGCGCTCCTCGACGTCGAAGACGACATCGAGGTGGTAGCCGAAGCCGCCGACGGAGAGGACGGCCTGGCGCTCGCCAAGGAACACCTGCCGGACATCGTGCTCATCGACATCCAGATGCCGGTCATGGACGGCATCGAGGCGACCCGGCGTATCGCCGCGGACCCGACCCTGTCCGAGGTGCACGTCGTCATCCTGACCAACTACGGACTCGACGAACACGTCTTCCACGCGCTGCGCGCCGGCGCCGCCGGGTTCCTGGTCAAGGACATTGTGCCAGAGGACCTTCTGCACGCCATCCGCGTCGCCGCGCGCGGCGACGCCCTGCTCGCACCCTCGATCACCCGCAAGCTGATCAACCGGTACGTCACCGAGCCGCTCCACACAGCCGCCAACAGAAGGCTGCAAGGGCTCACGAACCGCGAACGCGAGACGGTTGCCCTCCTCGCGCGGGGCTTGTCCAACGACCAGATCGCCGAACGTATGGTGATCAGCCCGCTGACCGCCAAAACCCACATCAACCGGGCCATGGCCAAGCTGCACGCCCGTGACCGGGCTCAACTCGTGGTCCTCGCCTACGAGTCCGGCCTGGTGGCCCCACGCGACCGCTGACAGTGGCGGCCCGCACGGTTCACCCTCGCGGAGTGACCGACGCTCTGGCCACCGCGATCACCGCCGGCATGCGTGGCGACGCGCCCAATTGCCGACGAGCCCCGGTCAATCGCTGACGGATTGACCGGGGCTCGTCGGTTGGCGACTGTCAGACGAGGTCGAACCGGTCGAGTTCCATGACCTTCGTCCACGCTGCGACGAAGTCAGCCACGAACTTGTCGCGGGCGTCCTGGCTGGCGTAGACCTCCGCCAGGGCGCGCAGCTGGGAGTTGGAGCCGAAGATGAGGTCGACCGCGGTGGCGGTCCACTTCACCTCATCGGTGGCCAGGTCGCGGATCTCGTACACGTGCTCGTCGGACTCCGACGACTTCCACCGGGTGCCCGGGGAGAGCAGGTTGGCGAAGAAGTCGTTGGTGAGCACGCCGGGCTGGTCCGTGAGGACGCCGTGCCGGGTGCCACCCGTGTTGGCCCCGAGGGAGCGCAGGCCGCCGATGAGGACGGTCATCTCGGGAGCGGTCAGGTTGAGCATGTAGGCACGGTCGATGAGCAGTACTTCCGGCTGGGTCTTCTCGCCGGGACGCAGGTAGTTGCGGAACGCGTCGGCGCGCGGCTCGAGGACCCGGAAGGACTCGACGTCGGTCTGCTCCTGCGTGGCGTCGGTGCGGCCCGGGTGGAACGGCACGGTCACCTCGAAGCCGGCTTCGCGTGCCGCCTTCTCGACCGCGGCCGAGCCGGCCAGCACGATCAGGTCGGCGAGCGAAATCTTCGCGCCGCCGGCCGCGTTGAACTCCCGCTGGATGCCCTCGAGGGTGTCCAGGACCTTCGCGAGCTGCTCGGGCTGGTTGACCTCCCAGCTGCGCTGGGGCTCGAGACGGAGCCGAGCGCCGTTGGCGCCGCCGCGCTTGTCGGTGGAGCGGTAGCTCGCGGCGGAGGCCCAGGCGGTGGAGACCAGTTGGGCGGTGGTGAGGCCGGACTCCAGGACCTTCGCCTTGAGGGCGGCAACATCGGCGTCACCCACGAGTGCGTCGTTGACGGCCGGCACCGGGTCCTGCCACAGCTGGGGCTCGGCGACCCACGGTCCCAGGAAGCGGCTGACCGGACCCATGTCGCGGTGCAGCAGCTTGTACCAGGCCTTGGCAAAGGCCAACGCGAACTCGTCGGGGTTCTCGAGGAAGCGGCGCGAGATCTTCTCGTACGCCGGGTCGAAGCGCAGCGACAGGTCGGTCGTGAGCATCGTCGGCTTGTACTTCTTCGACGGGTCGTAGGCGTCCGGGATGATCGCCTCGGCGTCCTTGGCGACCCACTGCTTGGCGCCGCCGGGGCTCGTGGTGAGCTCCCACTCGTAGCCGAAGAGGATCTCGAAGAAACGGTTGCTCCACTGCGTCGGCCGGTCGGTCCAGGTCACCTCGAGGCCGCTGGTGATCGTGTCACGGCCCTTGCCGCTGCCGTGGGTGCTCAGCCAACCGAGGCCCTGCGCCTCCAGCGGGGCCCCCTCGGGCTCCGCGCCCACGTGGCGGTCGGCGACGCCGGCACCGTGGGTCTTGCCGAAGGTGTGGCCGCCGGCGATGAGGGCGACGGTCTCCTCGTCGTTCATCGCCATCCGGCCGAAGGTCTCGCGGATGAAGTGTGCCGCCGCCCGGAAGTCCGCACTGCCGCGAGGACCCTCGGGGTTGACGTAGATGAGTCCCATCTCGGTCGCGCCGACGCCCTGCGCCATCTCCGTGTCGGAGACGTAGCGCTCGTCGCCGAGCCAGGTGTCCTCCGGGCCCCAGAAGATCTCCTCGGGCTCCCATACGTCCTCGCGGCCGAAGCCGAAGCCGAAGGTCTTGAACCCCATCGACTCAAGGGCGACGTTGCCGGCGAGCACGAGCAGGTCGGCCCACGAGATCTTCTGGCCGTACTTCTGCTTGACCGGCCACAGCAGCCGGCGGGCCTTGTCGAGGTTGGCGTTGTCGGGCCAGCTGTTGAGCGGAGCGAAACGCTGACCGCCGTCGCCGGCCCCGCCGCGACCGTCCTGGATGCGGTAGGTGCCGGCGGCGTGCCAGCTCATCCGGATCATCAAGCCGCCGTAGTGGCCGAAGTCGGCCGGCCACCAGTCCTGCGAGGTGGTGAGAACCTCGACGATGTCCTGCTTGAGGGCGTCGACGTCGAGCTTCTCGAACTCCTTGGCGTAGCTGAAGCTCTCCCCGAGCGGGTTGCCCTTGGACGAGTTGGCGTGCAACACGGAAAGGTCGAGCTGGTTGGGCCACCAGTCCCGGTTGGTACGCGGACGACCGCCGGTCTTCGGGGTCGGCGAGTCGATCGCCGGGTTCTCGCTCTCACTACCGTGTGCGGTAACGGAGTCGTGCGCGACCGGGCAGCCGGCCGCTTCCTTCTGGTCCACGCCCTGTGCGCTGGAGGGACCATTGTTCTGGGTGTCGCTCATTTGCTTCCTTCCGAGCTGGCGAATCGCTGGGGCGTGCGTTCGGTCGCGCAGTCGGGGCAGGTGCCCCAGTAGACGACCTCCGCCTCGTCGACCACGAAACCGTGGTCGTCCGAGGCGGTGAGACAGGGAGAGTGGCCGACGGCGCAGTCGACGTCGGCGATCGCACCACAGGAGCGGCAGACGACATGGTGGTGGTTGTCCGCGACCCGGGACTCGTAGCGCGCGGTCGCACCGGCAGGTTGGATGCGCCGCACCAGACCGGCGTCGGTGAGCGCACGTAGCACGTCGTATACCGCCTGGTGGGAGACTGTGGGATGTTCCGTCCGTACCAGCGCGATCACCGTGTCGGTGTCGACGTGCGGGTGGTCGCGCAGTGCGGTGAGCACCGCCAACCGTGGCCGGGTCACGCGCAACGAGACCGCCCGTAGCTGCGTCTCGAAGTCCGACGTCACGTGATGAACATAGCCCACTGTTCTGGAACGGATCAAGTTTGGCTCCAGTTCCAACCCGTACACCTCGGTGACGCTGCGTGCAGGGAGCGACCACCGTGGTTGAGCTCACGATACGAGTGAGCAGCCGTTCTCGCAGCCAGTTGGATTACGACCTGTTTTCATCAGATTGTGATAGTGCGGGAGTGGCGTCAGCGGACTACTTGAGTGGTCTGTCGGATCTCCCTGTATATCGGTGACCCCCGCCGGCTCACTCTGAGGCGACCGCTCCGAACCCGGGGCCGGAGCGGTCGCCAAGTGCTGCGGACAAATCCGAGCGCGACCCGTCAGCGATGCCCACGGGCGTTGAGCCGAGCGGCCTGGCGTGTCAGGTGGTCGCGCTCGGCGAGGTTGGGTGCCCTCCGGGCCGCCTCGGCGTACAGCCGTGCCGCCGTCGTCAGGTCGCCGTCGCGCTCGTGGAGGTGCGCCGCGACCGCGGTGTGGCGGGGCAGTGAGTCGTCCAGCGCCACGAGTGCTGCCAGGCCGGCGCGCGGTCCGTCGGCCTCGCCGACGGCCACCGCGCGGTTGAGCCGTACGACGGGGTTGTCGGTCAGGCGCGCGAGCTCGTCGTACCACTCGACGACCTGTACCCAGTCAGTCTCCTCGGCGGTGGGCGCGTCGGCGTGGAGTGCGGCTATGGCGGCCTGGGCCTGGAACTCGCCCAGCCGGTCGCGGGCGAGGGCCGCCTGCAGGATCCCGACGCCCTCGGCGATCGACTCGGTGTCCCACCGACCGCGGTCCTGCTCGGCGAGCGGCACCAGGCTGCCGTCAGGCGCGGTCCGGGCGGCGCGCCGGGCGTGGTGGAGCAGCATGAGGGCGAGCAGTCCCGCCACCTCGGGGTGGTCGATCGCGGCCGCGAGCTGCCGGGTGAGCCGGATGGCCTCGGCGGCGAGGTCGACGTCGCCCGAGTAGCCCTCGTTGTAGACCAGGTAGAGGACGCGTAGCACGGTGGCGACGTCGCCGGGCTGGTTGAACCGCACACCGGAGACGGTGCGCTTGGCCCGGCTGATGCGCTGCGCCATGGTCGCCTCGGGCACCAGGTACGCCTGTGCGATCTGGCGGGTGGTCAGCCCACCGACAGCGCGCAGCGTGAGCGCGACCGCGGACGACGGCGTCAGCGACGGGTGGGCGCACAGGAAATAGAGCTGGAGCGTGTCGTCCACCATGGGCGCGGGCCCGGGCGTCGGCTCCTCGTCGAGGAGATCCTCACGCCGGCGGCGGGCGGCGTCCGCCCGGGTCGCGTCGAGGAACCGCCGCCAGGCCACGGTGACCAGCCAGCCCTTCGGGTCCCGAGGCGGGTCGGCCGGCCAGACGCGGACCGCCTCGACCAGCGCGTCCTGCACGGCGTCCTCGGCCGCCGCGAAGTCGGCTCCGCGGCGGACGAGGATCCCGAGCACACCCGGCGTGAGGCTCCGTAGCAGAACCCCGTCCAAGTGAGAGGTCATTCCGTGATTGTGCATGCCTCGCCCAGGAACGGGCGCAGCTCGAGCCACTCGTGGATCGGCTTCCCGCCCGCCCCGGGGGCGGCCGACAGCTCCCCGGCCAGCTCGATGGCGCGCTCGTAGCTGTCGACGTCGATCACCATCCAGCCGGCGATGAGGTCCTTGGTCTCCACGAATGGGCCGTCGGTGGCCGGCGGGCGACCCTCGCCGTCGTACCGGACGAACATCCCCTCGGGGGCGAGCGCCTGATTGTCGACGAACTCGCCGGTCCCCTCGAGTCGGGCCGCGAAGTCGCGCATGTACTGCACGTGGGCCGAGATCTCCTCCGGCGTCCACTGCTCCATGGGTACGTCGTTGGCCGGAGCCGGGGCGCCGCGGTAGTGCTTGAGCAGCAAATACTTGGCCATCGTGTTTCTCCTCGGCGCTGGTACGACCCATTCTGGTCGCGTTCGTTGCGGGGACGGAACCAGCCACGGGTTCTCGACATCGCTGCGCGAATCTTTCTGAGTTTCGTAGCTGAACCTCGGTGGGCCGGGTCGCGATTCGCGAGCAGCACCCGGATCGGGGTCATCGGGCTACGCCCGCTCCAGGCGGTCCTTCGATACCAGCACGCCGTCGGCGAAGCAGAGCCGGTAGAGGTGGTCCACGTTTGTTACCAGACCGGTTCCGGCCTGGTAGTAGACGCAGCTCGCGCCGGTCGGCGGCTCGGCGATCACTCGCGGTGCCTCGCCGAACTCGCGCGGCGGCAGCAGCGGCTCGATCTCCGCCCGGGGGCGGCCGAGCCGCAGCTGGTCGTACTGATCGTCCGGAAGTCCGGTCCGCATCACGGTGAGCAGCTGTACGACGGCAAGCCCCGCGACCAGCGCGAGCCCGACGCCCAGCGGCAGCGCGGCGGTCTGCAGCTGCCGGCGCCGGGTCAGCCGGTTGCTGACTCGCAGTGCGAAGCCGGACTGGCCACCGTCGTCGGCCCGTGGCCCGGCGTCATCGGGTAGCACCGCGCTCACCGACCAGCCGCCGCCGGGTCGTGGGCCGGCGTCCAGTCGGCCACCGACCAGCCGGACCCGCTCGTCCAGCCCGATCAGTCCCTGCCCGGTGCCGCTACCGCCGGCCGGCTGCGCCGGTGCCTCGTTCGCGACCTCGACGAGGGTGCCGGCGCCGTGCCGGGCGAGCGTGACGGTCACCGTGGCGTCGGGTGCGTACCGGGCCGCGTTGGTCAGCGACTCCTGGACCACCCGGTGGGCCGCGAGCCTGGTCATCGGCGACCACCCGGGGACCGGCTCGTCGTGCTGGAGCCGCACCCGCAGTCCGGCCCCGGCGGCCCGCCGGACCAGGTCGTCGATGCTCTCGTCCGCCGGCTGCAGGGCGGCGGCGTCCGTGCTACCGAGCACCTGGACGATGTCGTGCAGCCGGTCCGTCGCCCGGACCGCGCCGGCCCGCAGCTCGCCGGCGGCCCGGCGCTGCGCGTCGGTGAGGTCCGCCGCCAGCTCCAGCGCACCACCGTGCAGCGCGATCAGGGCCAGTTCATGCCCGAGCGAGTCGTGCATGTCCTGCGCGATCCGGGCCCGCTCGCGCAGCCGGGCCTGCTCGGCAACGATGCCGTGGTCCCGCTCGCGCTGCTCCGCGCGCAGTCGCCGGTACCGGCCGACCCACCAAGGCAGCACCGAGGTGACGAACGCGCCCATCACCAGCGTGAGCCAGGTCGAGCTGGGCTCGGGTGAGCGCCAGAACGCGAGCGCGAGGCCGATGAACGCCACAGCGGTGAACACCCACAGCGCGAGCGCGAGCGAGGCCATCCGCCGGCCGGCCGGGTAGGCCAGCATGATCATCACCAGCGGCAGCCAACCGCCGCCAGCGGCCAGCGCCTCCGACATGGACAGCCCGGCCGACGCCGCCAGCAGCGAGGCCCAGGCCAGGTCGGCTCGCCGGTATCGCACTCCGCCCACCCTACAAGTCACGGCTGGCCGGCACCCCTGACGAAGGTAAGGGGTGCCGGTCTGACGGAAGACCGATGTCCCCGGCGGGCCGGCCTCAATAGCCTCGACGAGCACCACCCACCGTCCGGTGCCGGACGAAACGACCGAAACACCGAAACACCGAAACACCGAAACACCGACCAGGAGACACATGATCACCGCTCGCGGCTTGAACAAGCGGTACGGCGAAAAGCTCGCCGTCGACGACCTCTCCTTCGAGGTACGCCCAGGCACCGTCACCGGCTTCCTCGGTCCCAACGGGGCGGGCAAGTCCACCACCATGCGACTGATGCTGGGTCTGGACCGTGGCTCCGGAGAGACGCTGTTCGACGGTCGCCGGTTCGGCACCATCAAGCATCCGATGCGCGAGATCGGCGCGGTACTCGAGGCGAAGGCATTCCACCCCACCCGCACCGCGCGCAACCACCTGCGCATGCTCGCGGCCGGCAGTGGCATCCCGGCCTCCCGAGCCGACGAGGTGCTCGAGTTCGTCGGCCTGTCCGACGTGAAACGCAAGCAGCCCAAGGGCTTCTCGCTGGGCATGGCCCAGCGGCTCGGCCTCGCGCAGGCGCTGCTCGGCGACCCCGGCACGCTGATCCTCGACGAGCCGGCCAACGGTCTGGACCCGCACGGCATCCACTGGCTGCGCGATGTGCTCAGGTCGTTGGCCGCCGAGGACCGCACCATCTTCGTCTCCAGCCATCTGCTGTCGGAGATGTCGCTGATGGCCGACCAGTTGGTGGTCATCGGGCGCGGCAAAATGATCTACAACGGTGACGTTGACGGTTTTGTCAGGAAGTTCACCCAGACGAGCGTCCTGGTCCGGACGCCGCAGGCCGAGCAACTCGCGGACGCGCTGCGTGGGGTCGACCGCGTCACCGTCGACGCTCTCGGCGACGGAGCGCTGCGGGTCGGCGGTGCCGACCCGGCCGCCATCGGCGAGGTGGCCTACCACGCTGGCGTCATGCTGCACGAGCTGACTCCCCAGACGGCGTCGCTGGAAGCGGCCTTCATCACCGCGACCGGCGCGTCCGAGGAGTACGTGGCGCACGAGCCCACCGGCGCGTCGCCGCCATCCGGGCCGCCCGCGGCCGGCCACGGCACGTACGGGGGTGTCGCATGAGCGACGCGCTTCGGTTCGAGTGGGTGCGGCTGCGCACCCTGCGCTCCACGTACTGGCTGATCGCCTCGGCGCTGGTCCTCAACGCCACCGCCGCGTTCCTGGTCGCGTTCGTGACCCGCGACGACCCGTTGGACAACGACATCGTCGGCACGGCGATCACCAGCGGCGGCGCGAATCCGCCGGTGCCACTCGCGGCGGTCTTCATTGCCGTCATCGGCATCCTCGCCACCGGTCACGAGTACCGGTACGGCACGATCCAGCCGACCCTGACAGCGATCCCGCGGCGCTCGACCGTGCTCGTAGCCAAGATCATCGTTGTGGCGGCGGTCGCGACAGCCTTCGCGGTGGTGTCCATGATCGCCAACGTCGCAGTGGGAACGGTCTTCTGGGGCGAGTTCCCGGATCTGACCAGTCACCCGCTCGATGAGGCGCTGCCGGGGTATCTCATCCTGGTGCTTCTCTGGGGGGTGTTGGGCACGGTCCTGGGACAGCTGTTCCGTGGCGTGGCGTCACCGTTGATCCTGATCCTGGCGGTTCCACTGGTTGTCGAACAACTGATCTTCAGACTGTCGTTCGTTCCGGCGCTGGACTGGTTGCAACCGGCAGTCAAGTTCCTTCCGTTCCTCGCCGGTCAACAGTTGGTCAACCTCAGCGGAGAGGCCGGCGGCACCACCGTGGCCGGGTCCGGGTTCGAGCTGTTCGACCGGTGGGCCGCCGGTGGCGTCTTCGCCACGTTCGTCGCGATCATCCTCATCGCCGCCCGGACCTTGTTCGAGCGCCGCGACGCCTGACGGGACGGCACGGCGGGTTGGGCGGCGGCGGATGGCCCGGCTTGCCACGTGGGCGGTGTTGCCGGCGGTGCCGGCGACCGTGGGAGCCGGGCCGCCGGGGGAGCGCCACGACCAGTGCCGCCGGTACGCCCGGGACCCGGCTCCTCGTGAACGGTCCGGCCGCCGGCAGACCGTGAAGGCGCTGGCTGGCGCTCCCTCTGTTTAGATGTTCCGACGAACGAGGAAGGGAGCGGTACGCCGTGACGCCAGAGCTTCAGGAGCAGGAGCAACGCCTCCAGTTCGACCGCTTTGACCATGACGACGCCTGGGACCTGGGAAATCGTCTGGTCGGGCTGGCCAGAGAGCGCGGCCATGCTGTCACCGTCGACATCCGCCTGGGCGACCAACAGCTCTTCCACTACGCGTTTCCCGGCACCTCCGCCGACAACGACGACTGGATCGAACGGAAGATCCGCGTCGTCCGTCGGTTCGGACACAGCTCCTACCTCGTCGGCCAGACCTACCGAGACCGCGGCACCACCTTCGAGGAACAGTCCCACTTCGAAACCGCCCTGTACGCCGCGCACGGCGGCTGCTTCCCGATCATCCTCAGGGGCACCGGCCCGGTCGGCACCGTCACCGTCTCGGGCCTGCCCCAGCTCGACGACCACCGCCTTGTCGTCGAGGCCATCGGACTCTTCCTGGACGCCAAGGGCTCCGAGGAGCAGTCTGTCTCGTGAACGGCTCCGTCTCGCCGTCGCGTTACTTCTGGTATCCGTAGTTGTCGCAGGTCCGGCGCTGGAGAACGCAGTTTTTGGTGCGCTTGTTCATGGTGTCGACGTCCCACATCACAAACGCGTCACCGTGCATCGACGAGGCGCTCTTACCCTCCTTGTCCGAGGAGAGGTAGTAGCCCGCCGGGGTGCCCTTGGCCCCGTACCGGATGTCGAAGGTGATTGCCGGGATCTTCACCGGGTGACTGCGTGGGCAGGTGTTGCCGGCGCCGTACGCCACATGGTCCTTGTGGTTGGGGCTGTCCAGGTGCTTGCCGTCCCAGCAGTCCGGGAACTGCATCATGAAGTGCAGCGTGGCGTCCCCGCCACAGATGGGCCAGTTGCCGTTGGTGCTGCGGGCGATGCCGTCGAGGTCGCCGGGGCCGTAGAAGGCGCAGTAGAACTGGCCGGTCGCGCCGCGCGGCGTCGGTTTCTTCTTCTTGGCGTCGCCGGTGATCATGCGCAGACCGTTGGGCATCGGCATCTGGCCCGTCGAGTTCGACATGTGCGAGCGGTAGTAGACCCGGAAGCCCGTGGTCTCGACCGGCTTGCCGGTCGCGTTGTCGTAGAGCGTCGGCACCCAGTAGGCGGAGTGGTCCTGGACCGGCTTGCAGGAGGTGGCCGTGAACTTCGTCAGGTCCTCGGCCACGGTGTTCGCGTCGACGGCCTTGTTGCCGACGAAAGAGTGCATGTGCGAGGCGCCGGGCAGGCCGGGGGCGACAATCGGGTCGTCCGGCAGCGAGTGACTGTACTGACAGTCCGCCCGGAACTCCGGGAGGTTGCCCACGCCGGCCGGAACGGGGTCGACCTTCAACGCGTTGTACGCGCTGACCTGCGCCTTCCACGCCGTGTTGTCAACCGGGACCCAGCCGGTCCTGGGGATCTTCGGAGCGGTAGCGGCCGAAGCCGTAGCGGCTGCGGACGGCGTCACGGAGGCTGAGACGGAGGCGGACGGCGACGCGCCGAGCGCCTCCGCCTGCGCGGCCGACGGTGGGGTGTCCACGAGGGCGTTGGCCGCGTTCGACACTTCGGGTTTGGTGGCGGCGTCGGCGAGGTACACGACTGCGGCCGCGACGACGATCACGACGGCGGCCACGCTGGCGGCCATGCTCCGCCTGTCCCGGGCGAGCCGCCGCAGGAGGCCCGGACGGGACGGCGGTGGGCTTGCTTCGGGTTCGCGGAACGAGGTGTACGACACGGGTCACTTCTCCAGAAGCAAGGCACGACAAGCCGACCGGACGGCCACGGCCGCCGTATGTTAGGCGCTCTCCGCCCGTACCCGATAGGTTCTTAAACCTTCCTTAAGCACTCGGCCGAAGGACTGGACCTGTCCTCGGGTGGGTCAGCGCTTTCCGACTCCGTCGAGGAAGGTGGAGACGACCACGTCGGCGGCCCGGCCCGGCGCGAGGTCGGCGAAGTCGTGCGCCGCGTTGTCCACGAGTCGACCGAGCGTGGCCAGGGCCCAGCCGTCCGGGAGGTCCGCTCGGATCAGGCCCTCGTCGACCGCGCGGGCGAGGAAGTCGCGCAGGCGGCCGGTCTGCGCGTCGGCCCGCTCGGCCGCCTCCGGGTCCTGTCGGATCAGGCGGCGCAGGTGCAGGGGCCACTGACGGCTGACCGGGATGATCGATTCGACGTAGCGGTGCAGCGCCACGACGACCGGAGCCTCGGTGAGTCGGGCCTCGTCGAGCACCTTCTCCGAGGCGTCGAGTTTTGCCACGTAGACGGCGGACAGGAGCGCGTCCCGGGTCGGGAAGCGTCGGTAGACGGTGCGCCGGTCGACGCCCGCCTGCGCCGCGATCGTCGCGATGCTCGTCGCCGGGTCGTCCGCGAGTAGTCGTGCACCGGTGTGCAGGACTGCGTCCAGATTGCGTACGGCATCGGCTCTCATCGCGCTAACTGTACCGTCGGTGTGGCGGAAAACCGCCGCTGAGCTGTTCTCTTGTGACGGTCACGGCCGACCGGGGCGCCCTCCGCTACGAAGCCGGGGTGTTTGGCATCGTCTGCCCGTTATCAGATGCTGGCCGAATGAAGTGTCACACACTTGTGGCGGTTGAGTGGCGCTAGAGCCGCGTCTGGCTAGCATTTGTGGAGACGAAGGTCTGCCAGCAGGAGGACATCATGATCATGCGCGACAAGCTCTACATCGGTGGCACCTGGACCGCCCCGAGCAGCCCCGACCTGCTCGACATCCGCTCGCCCCACGACCAGTCGCTGGTCGGCCGTTCGGTACAGGCGTACCCGGTCGACGTGGACCGCGCGGTGTCCGCGGCGCGCCGGGCGTTCGACGAGGGCCCCTGGCCGCGTACCTCCCCGAAGGAGCGGCAGGAACTGATCATTCGGCTCAACGGGTTGCGGGAGGCACGCGCCGACGAGATCGCCGAACTGATCACGAAGGAGCGCGGCAACCCGCACTGGTTCAACAAGGCGGGGCAGGCCGGACTCACCCGGCAGGCGCTCGGCTACCTCAAGGCCGCCCGCGAGTTCGGCTGGGAGGAGACCCTCGAACCCTCCGTTCCCGGCGCGTCCTTCCGCAGCGTCGTACGCCGCGAACCGACCGGCGTGGTCGCCGCGGTCATCCCATGGAACTCGCCCTACTCCGCCGCGCTGGCCAAACTGATCCCCGCGCTCCTGGCGGGCTGCACGGTCGTGCTCAAGACATCGCCCGAGAACTCGCTGAGCATGATGGTGCTGGCGGAGATCTTCGACGAGCTGGGTCTGCCCGAGGGCGTGGTCAGCATCCTTCCCGCCGACCGCGAGACCAGCGAGTACCTGGTCGCTCATCCCGGCGTCGACAAGATCTCCTTCACCGGCTCCACCCGGGCGGGCCGGGCGATCGCGGCCGTCGCGGGTCAGCAGCTCAAGCGGGTGGGGCTGGAACTCGGCGGGAAGTCGGCGATGATCATCCTGCCCGACGCGGACCTCAAGCAGGTCGTACCGTCGCTGAAGTTCTCCTCCCTGGCCAACAACGGCGAGGCGTGCATCGCGCAGACCCGGATCCTCGCCCCACGCGCCCGGTACGAGGAGATCGTCGCCGAGCTCAAGGACCTGCTGGAGAGCCTCAAGGTCGGTGACCCGTCGGACCAGGACACCTTCGTCGGCCCGCTGGTCCGGGCAGACCAGCAGGAGCGCGTACGTGACTACATCCGCCTCGCGGTCGAGGAGGGTGCGCGGCTGGTGACCGGTGGCCCGGAGTCCCCGGAGGGACTGGAACGGGGCAACTACGTCAAGCCGACGCTCTTCGCCGACGTCGACAACTCCATGCGGATCGCCCGCGAGGAGGTCTTCGGTCCGGTCCTCGTGGTGATCCCGTACGAGGACGAGGAGGAAGCGGTCCGCATCGCCAACGACTCCGAGTACGGTCTCAGCGGCGGGGTCTGGACCGCCGACGACGCCCACGGCCTGGAGATCGCCCGACGGGTGCGTACCGGCACGTTCACGGTCAACGGGGCCCCGATCGGCTTCGACGGTCCGTTCGGCGGCTTCAAGACCAGCGGCGTCGGCCGGGAGTACGGTGCGGCCGGCCTGACCGGGTACGTCGAGCAGAAGACCATCACCGTCCCCGCCTGAGGGAGCTCGCTCAGAGCACCCGCACCGGACTTCCGGCGAGGAAGGCGTCGATGTCCTCCACCGCGTCGCCGTAGAACACCCGGTAGGTCTCCCGGGTGACGTAGCCGAGGTGCGGGGTCAGCACCGTGTTCGGCGCCGTGCGGAGCGGGTGGTCGGCGGGCAGTGGTTCCACGTCGAAGACGTCCAGCCCGGCGCCGCCGATCCAGCCCTCCCGTACCGCGGTGAGCAGGGCGGCTTCGTCGATGATCGGGCCCCGTGAGGTGTTGACCAGGTACGCGTCCGGGCGCATCGAGCGCAGCTCGGCCTCGCCGATCAGGCCCCGGGTCCGGTCGCTGAGCTGGAGGTGGACGGTCACGATGTCCGAATCCGCGAACAGCTCCTCCTTGCTCACCGCGCGTACGCCCAGTTCGGCGGCGTGTTCGGGCCGGAGGTTCTGACTCCAGGCCACGATCTGCATCCCGAACGCCCGACCGACCGTCGCCACCTGGGCGCCGAGTCGACCCAACCCGACCACGCCGAGAGTGTGCCCGGCCAGGTCGCCGCCGATCGTGCTCTGCCAGCCGCCGGTCCGCACCCGCTGTGACTCGGCCGGAACCTGACGTACGAGTGCCAGGATCAGGGCCCAGGTGAGTTCGGCGGTGCCGGTGCCCACCCCACGGGTGCCGGTCACGGTGACGCCCCGTCGCTTGGCCGCCGACACGTCGATGGCGACGTTGGCCATCCCGGTGGTGACCAGCAGACGTAGCCGGGGCAGTCGGTCGAGTACGGCCTCGGGGAAGGGGGTCCGTTCCCGCATCGCCACCACGACCTCGGCGTGCGCGAGCCGTTGGACGAGAACGTCGGGGTCGTCGACGTGCTCGGTGAGAACGGTCAACTCGACCCGCTCACCGAGCCTCTCCCAGCCACCGAACTCGCGTGCCGCGTTCTGGTAGTCATCGAGCACCACGACCTGAACGGCCATCCCCGCCTCCCACGACATCCCGGCCCGCCCGGCTGTGGACACATCCGCAGGTGACGGCCTTTCCGTTCGACGATCATGGCATGGTCCGGCGGGCGTCGCACCGAAGGCCGAAAAGTTCACATCCAGTCCGCGCCCGGTGGGTGTCAGCCCGGCGGCTTCCGGGTCGGACCCCTGCGCACCTCGTCCTCAGTGGAATGCGAGCATGTCCGCCATGGAAATCTACGAGGACGCCCGTGAGGTATCGCGGGCCGATCTGGCCGCGTGGTTGCGTCAGCTGGCGAGCCAGCTGGAGACCGGTGGACAGCTCTTCTACGGTGCCGCCGGTGCGGTGACCGTCGCCGACCAGGTCCGGTGCGAGCTGGAGATCGAGCGGGAGAGCGACACGGAGATCTCGGTCGAGATCGAGTTCTCCTGGACCACCCCCGCGCCGGCCGAGGCCCCCGAATCGTCCGACGAGGCGGAGGCTACGGAGAAGGACGAGGAAGCGAAGGACGCGGAGGAGAAGACCCCGGAGGAGAAGACCCCGGAGAGCGACGCCAAGCCCACCGAAGCGGCATAGGCGGGCGTACGGTCCGCTCGCGGATCTTCGTGGTGGCGGGACCACCCACGCCGCTGGACAGGTAGGTCGAACGGCTCGTCACCGCAACCGGTGACGAGCCGTTCCGATGCCGAGCCGTGGCGGGTGCCGACCCGCCGTTGTCCGGCGCCGGGTCACCTCGGTCACCCGGGAAAGCGGTCGATGTTCTGCTCGACCCAGGTACGCAGGTGCGCCAGGGGTTCGCAGGCGTCCCGCCCGAGGGCGGTGAGCGCGTACTCGACGTGCAGTGGCACGGCGGGGTAGACGGTCCGGTCGACCAGGCCGTGGTCTTCGAGGCGCCGGAGGGTGTGGGTGAGCACCTTGGGGCTGATGCCCTGTAGGCGGGCGCGGATCGCGCCGAAGCGCTGCGGCCCCTGCTCGAGCGCGCCGAGGGCGAGGGCGCTCCACTTGTTCGCGAGCAGGTCGAGCATCTCCCGGCAGGGGCAGGCGGCGGCGTAGACGTCGCGGGTCCCGCAGGTCTCGGTGGCGCTGTGGTTCATGCGGGCACCGTACTACCCGACGGAAACTACGATCCCTTGACGGTAACTATCGCGTCGGGGATAGCGTCGGCGTATGAACGATGTAATGCGTGCGGTGGGTTACCGCCGGAACCTGCCGATCACCGACCCGGAGAGCCTCCTCGACGCAGAGGCCCCGATTCCCGCGCCCGGCCCGAACGATCTTCTCGTACGGGTGGAGGCGGTCTCGGTGAACCCGGTCGACGTCAAGGTCCGGGCCGGCGTCGACCCCGGCGGTGAGCTGAAGGTGCTCGGATTCGACGCGGCCGGCGTGGTCACGGCGGTCGGCGACCGGGTGAGCCGGTTCACCGTCGGCGACGAGGTCTACTACGCGGGCTCGATCGGCCGGCCGGGCAGCAACGCCCAGTACCAGGTGGTCGACGAGCACGTCGTCGGACACAAGCCGACAAGCCTGTCCTTCGCCGAGGCGGCGGCGCTTCCGCTGACCACGATCACCGCCTGGGAGGCGCTCTTCGACCGGTTCGCCCTGACCGAGAAGAGCACCGGTACGCTGCTCGTCCTCGGGGCGGCCGGCGGCGTCGGATCGGTGGCGGTCCAGCTCGCCCGTACCCTGACCGAGCTGACCGTGGTCGGCACCGCCTCCCGGCCCGAGTCCCGCCAGTGGGTCACCGAGCTGGGCGCTCACCAGGTGGTCGACCACCGGAACCTGGTGGAGGCGGTACGGGCCGTCGCCCCGGACGGCGTGGACTATCTGATCAGCCCGTTCACGGCGGGCAACATCGAGCGCTACGCCGAGATCGTCCGGCCCGGGGGGCACATCGTCGCCATCGACGAGCCCGAAGGACTGGACCTGCTGCCGCTCAAGGCCAAGAGCATCAGCTGGCACTGGGAGTTCATGTTCACCCGGCCGCTCTTCCTCCCCACCGACCCCGCCCAGCACGAGCTGCTCGAAGAGGTGGCGCGGCTGGTGGACGCCGGACGGGTGCGTACCACGATGACCAGTCAGCTCGGGCCGATCAACGCGGCGAACCTGCGGCGGGCGCACGAACTGGTGGAAACCTCCTCGACCATCGGCAAGCTGGTCCTCGCCGGCTTCTGACCCCGGTGCCCGGGTCGACGTCGGTCAGCTCTTCGGACGGAGGGCGTCGACCCGGGCCACCGACTCGTCGATCCGGGCCTCGGTGATCCGACCGGTACGGACCAGGTTGACGACGTCGTCGAGGGTCTGGTTGACGATGTTCGGGTCGTACGTCTGCTGGTTGCCGAACACCAGCAGGTCGAGGCCGGCTTCGAGGGCCAGTGCGACCGCCTCGTCCCGGCCGAACTTGCTGGAGATCGCGACGGCCTGCATGTCGTCGCTGACCACCGGTCCCTTCCAACCGAGCTGGCCCCGGAGCAGGTCCGTCACGACGGCCGGTGAGAGCGAGGCCGGGAGCTTCGGGTCGAGCTGGCTGTTGAGTAGGTGGCCGACGAGGATGGAGTCGACGTTGCCGCTGGCGATCAGCTTCTGGTACGGCTCCAGCTCGTTGCGGTGCCAGGTCCTGCTCACGTCGACCACCGCGAAGTCGGTGTTGCCGGTGGCGCTGCCCAGCCCGGGGAAGTGCTTGAGTGAGGTCTTCACCCCGGCTGCCCGGTGAACCTGGATCTCCTCGGTCGCGTTGGCGACGACGATGTCCGGGTTGGCGGAGAAACTGCGGGCCAGCTTGCCGATCGCCGGGTTGTTCGGGTTGACGTCGAGGTCGACGACCGGTGCGTAGTTGAGCGTGATGCCGACCGACGTGAGGCTCCGTACGAGCCCCTGGGCCCAGGTGCGGGTGGCCGCCGGGGAGTTCTCCGCCCCGATCTCGGCCTCCGAGCGGGTGGCGGGAAATCCGTTGCTCGGATTGAGCCGGGCGACCCGGCCGCCCTCCTGGTCGATCGAGACGATCAGCCGTCCGGGAGAGGCCTGTCGCAGGCTCTTGACGAGCGCGGTGACCTGCGCCGGTGAGGTGATGTTGCGTGGGGCGTCGGTCTTGAGGTCGCGGTCGAAGAGGATCACGCCGCCGAGACCGTCCCGGACCGCTTTCATGACCCAGTCGTCGGCGCCGAGCTGCTCGCCCCGGAAACCGACCACGAGCAGGCTCGCGATCTTGCGACGTAGTGCCGCCTCGTCGAGCGGCGCGGTCCCGGCCGCCCGGGAGGTGGGCGACTGGGGCGAGCCGGGCGGCTGGGGGCTCGGCCGGGGCCTGGCGGTCGTCCCCGATCCACAGCCGGCGAGACCGGCCGCGACCGCGGCGGAGCCGGTGGCCGTGAGCAGCAGCCGGCGGGTCAGGCGGGCATCCTTCACCTGGTTCACGCTACGACCGTCGTGGTGGCCCGGTAGCCATATCGTGGCTCTTCGACGCCCCCAGGGGGACAAAGCCGAACCGGTGAAGGCCCGGGAGTCGGGATTGTGTCGTACCCCGGCGGTTACATGTGTTCATGGCTGCCCCCGCCCTGGCCCAGGATCTCGACCGGTCCCGCGTGCTGTCGCTGCGCGAGGCCCGCACCCGGCTGACCCAGCTTGTCGCCCTCGCCGAACTGACCGACACGGTCACGGTCATCACCCGCGACGGCGACCCCCGACCGATCGCCGCGATCGTGCCGGCACCGGCGGCGCGCACCGCGGCGCGGGCCCGCGCCGACGCCGACCGGGTCGCCGAGGTCACCGCCGGCTGGGCCCGCCGCCTCGACGAACTGCACCAGCAGAGCGCGCGTCGGCACGCGGCCGAACTGCGGGCGGTGACCGACGCCCTCGCCGAGGCGTGGGCCGAACTCGACCGCCGGGTCGTCCCCGGAGGCGATCCGGCCCTGCTGCGGCTACGCGCGGCCCACGCCGACCTGCTACGCGGCTGAGCCCTCCACCGCACGGCCGGGTCGGTCAACCGGGCGCGGCCGGCAGCGGGTGGGTGGAGGCTCAGCGTGACTGGAGCGACTTGACGTTGTCGCCGAAGGTCCAGCCCTTCGAGCCGTCCCAGTTCAGCGACCAGGTCATCAGCCCCTTGAGCCCGTTCTGGTAGGTGTTCCATGCCTGCGCCACCAGCGCGGGCGACATGTACCCGCCCCCGGCACCCGGCTGTGCGGGCAGGCCCGGCACCTGCTTGTCGTACGGCACCCGGATGGTGGTGCCCTGGACGACCAGGCCCGTGTTCAGGCAGTTGGTCTGCGCGGTGAACCCCTGCACGGTGCCGGCGGCGTACGAGTCGCCGGAGCAGCCGTACATGCTGCCGTTGTAGTACTGCATGTTCAGCCACCAGAGCCGGCCGTTGTCGGCGTACTTCTTCACGATCGGCAGGTAGGCGCCCCAGATCGACCCGTACGTGACGCTGCCGCCGGTGACGTACGCGGTCTCGGGTGCCATGGTGAGCCCGAAGTTGGCCGGCATCTGGGCGAGTACGCCGTCGATGATCCGGATCAGGTTCGCCTGCGACGTGGACAACTGGTTGATGTTGCCGCTCCCGGTCAGACCGGTCTCGATGTCGATGTCGATGCCGTCGAAGTTGTACCTCTTGAGGATCGGCACCACTGTCGCGACGAAGCGGTCGGCCACGGTGCTGGAGCTGAGGTCGATGCCGGCGGTCGCGCCGCCGATGGAGAGCAGGATGGTGAGCCCCGCCGCCTTGGCCTGGCACATCTCGGCCGGGGTCGCGACCTTCACACCCGCGTCCATGCCGTCCTCCCAGAGCACGGTGCCGTCGGAGCGGATGACCGGGAAGGCCGCGTTGATCACGTTGTAGCCGTGGGTACGGATGCGCTGGTCGGTGATCGGGATCCAGCCGAGCGGGGGGTGCACCCCGTTGGCCGCGCCGTCCCAGTTCTCCCAGTACCCGTGCAGCACCTTGCCGGCCGGCCGCGACTTCACCGCGCACGTCTCCGACCCCGGCGGGGAGGTGGGCGTCGGGGTACGGGTCGGCGTGGGCGACGGGGTGGGAGTCCGGGTGGCCGTGGGGGAGGGCGTCGGGGTGCGGGTGGGGGTCGGGCTGCCACCGCCGTCGCAGGCGCCGAGGTCGCGCCAGAGGGAGGCCGCCGCGACCGGGTTCCAGCCGGCGCCCGGTGGTGGTGTGTGCGTCACCAGTGCCTCGTAGAGCCGGCCGTTGTAGGTCACCCGGCTCCCGGCCGGATAGGTGGTGCCCTCGGCCCAGGGAGGCGACGAACAGACGACGAGGACCGCCGGCGGGGCCTTGTCGGCCGGCGCGGCGAGACCGTTCGGCGCCGAGACGAGCCCGGTCGCGATCGCCGTCGCGGCACCGGCGACCAGGGCGATTACCTCACGTCGAAATCTCATGACACCCACCCCCATCGATGGCCGGGAGCTTATCAGTTAACTTTGCTAAATGTAACTCTGTCGATCTGTCGGTGGCCCCTCGGTTGGGTCGACGAAAGGGCGTCTAACAGGACTCAACGGACATATAATCTTTTCTGTTGGTGAGGGAGAGATGATGTCTTGTGCCGTGACGGCGCGGAGTCCGCGTGGCTGACTCTCCTCCGTCCCGAATGCTCGGCCGGACGACCCGGACCCGCGACCTGACCGCGCCGCTGCGCATGTTCATCCGTACGGAGGCGGGCAGCGCGGGCGTGCTGGTCGCCGCCATCGCCGGGGCGCTGCTCTGGTCGAATCTCGGCCCGCACTCGTACGAGGCGTTCTGGCAGACCCGGTTCTCCATCCGGCTCGGCGACTGGAGCGTCGGCTACGACCTGCGCACCTGGGTCAACAGCGGGCTGATGACGCTCTTCTTCCTGGTCGTCGGCTTGGAGGCGCGGCGGGAGTTCGACCTTGGTGACCTGCGCGACCGGCGGCGCTTCCTTCTGCCGGCGCTCGCCGGTATCACCGGCATGCTGCTCCCGGTCCTGATCTTCCTGCTGATCAACCAGGGCGGGCCCGGTGCGCACGGCTGGGGCGCGGCCATGTCCACCGACACCGCCCTCGCCCTCGGGCTGCTCGCACTGCTCGGGCGGGACGTACCCGAGCAGGCGCGGGTCTTCCTGCTGACCGTCTTCGTGGTCGACGACCTGCTCGCGCTCGTGGTCATCGCCGTGGTCTACAGCGAGGACATCAAGGTGCTGCCGCTGGTCCTCGCGGTGGTGTTCTTCGCCGTCGTGCTCGGCCTGCGGGTGTTGGGCGTACGGCGTGGCGTCGTCTACGCCCCGGTCTGCGTCGCCCTCTGGGGCGCGTTGCTGGCCAGCGGGGTCGAACCGGTGGTGGCCGGACTCCTCATCGGGCTGACCGCCACCGCATACTCACCGGCCCGGGGTGCACTCGAACGGGCCAGCAAACTGTTCAAGCTCTACCGTGAGCAGCCCACCGCCGAACTCGCCCGCTCCGCCACCCTCGGACTGGCCCGGACGCTCTCACCGAACGACCGGCTCCAGCGGTGGTACCACCCGTGGACGAGCTACGTCATCGTCCCGCTCTTCGGCCTCGCCAACGCCGGCATCACCATCGACGGCGCGTTTCTCGCCGACGCATTCACCTCACCGATCACCCTCGGCATCCTGCTCGGATACGTCATCGGCAAGCCGGTCGCGGTGGTCGGCGTCGCGTGGCTGCTGGCGTGGATCAGCCGGGGCCGGATCCGCCCCACGGTCGGCTGGGCGGCGGTCCTCGGCAGCGGCACCATCGCCGGCATCGGCTTCACCGTGTCGCTGCTGATCGCCACCCTCGCCTTCGACGGCCGGCAGCTCGTCGAGGCGAAGGTCGGGGTGCTCGCCGCGGCCCTGGTCGCCTCCCTGCTCACCTGGACCGTCTACCGGATCACGGCGGCCCTGCCGAAGGCCCGCAAGGCCCGTGCCCTGCTGGGGGTGGCCGACCAGTTGGCCGACCTCATCCCACCGGTCGACCCGGACCGCGACCACGTACGGGGACCGGAGAACGCCTCGGTGACGGTGGTCGAATACGGCGACTTCCAGTGCCCGTACTGCGGTCAGGCCGAGCCGGTGGTACGTGAACTGCTCACCGACGCCGACCTGCGCTACGTCTGGCGCCACCTGCCGCTGAGCGACGTGCACCCGCAGGCGCTGCTGGCGGCGGAGGGGGCCGAGGCGGCGGCCGCCCAGGGCGCGTTCTGGAAGATGCACGACCTCCTCCTCGACCACCAGGACAAGCTGACGCTGCCGGACCTGCTCGGCTACGCCGACCAGCTCGGCCTGGACCCGGAGCGGTTCCGCGAGGACCTGCGCTCGGAGACGCACGCCGGACGGGTCGCTCGTGATCTCCAGTCGGCCGACCTGAGTGGTGTCTCGGGCACGCCGACGTTCTTCATCAACGACCAGCGCCACTACGGCGCGTACGACATCGACACCCTGACCCGGGCGATCAAGATCGCCCGCGCCCGGGCCCGGATCGGCGCCGCCCCGACCTGACAACCGCAGCCGGCCGCCACCCCACCACGCCGTCGGAGAACCCGTCGCTCAATGCGACTCGTCCGCGTCGAGGTAGACCCACTGCCCGTCCTCGCGGACGAAGCGGCTCCGCTCGTACACCGTGTTGACCTGCCCTGATTCCCGGTAGTGCGCGCGGAACTCGACCGTCCCGGTGGTGTCGAAGAGTCCACCCTGTTCAGTGCCGAGGACGTCGAGACGGGTCCACTGCTGCCGGGGGTCGAGCGTCAGCCGAGCCGGCCGGGTGGTGGAGTGCCAGGTCCGCGACAGGTAGTCGGCATCACCGACGGAGAAGGCGCTGAACCGGGACCGCATCAGCTGCTCGGCCGTTGCCGCGGTGGTCTCCCGCCGGTGCAGACGGCCACAGCAGCCACCGTACGGTTCGGTCGAACCGCAGGGACAGGGCCGGGTCGGTTGGTCGGCGGTCGCTCGACGGGCGGGGCGTTTCGGCACAGGATCATTCTGGCCCAGTGTGCGTCGGGTCGTCGGCACCGGCCGGTCACGGGTGACGCGGCGCAACACGAGCACTGCGGTGTCGGCGCCAAACAGGGGAGAAGCGAATCTTCACAGGATCTTAGGCAACGACTGACCCGGTTGCCGGAGTTTACGAGGTGTGCAGGATCAAGGACCGACGCCCGACGGCGAGCGGAGCGGCCCACCCCGCCGACGGCGTAAGAGCCGCCTCGTGACGGCGGCCGCACTCGCATCGGTGCTTCTGGTCACGGGCGTGGTCGTGGGCCTGCCCCGGTGGCGGGCGGCCGACCAGCTCACCCAGGTCGACCCGGGATGGTCCGCCTGGGCCCTGCTCGACCGGAAGACCCTGGCGGTGACCGGTTCCAGCAACGCGGCGAGCCCCAACCGGGTCGAGTTGATGGTCGCGGTCTGGATAGCCGCCGACGACCTGCGCCGGCTGGCCGAGCGCGGTTTCCAACCCAATGCCGCCGAACTCGCCGCGCTCTCGTCGGTGCTCAGGTACGGCGACGATCAGGCCACACAGACGTTCTACCGGCGTAACGGCGAGGACCAGATCATCCAACGACTGATTGACCTCTGCGGCCTGGTCGAGACGGTGATCCGCCCCGGGTGGTGGTCACTGACCGAGATGTCGTCGAACGACGCCGTACGCATGGGCACCTGCATCGCCGACGGGCGGGCCGCCGGCCCCCGGTGGACGAAATGGGTGCTGGACGAGATGCGGCAGGTCCCCAGGGAGGAGCGGTTCGGCATCGTCGCGACCCTCCCCGCCGACCAGCAGGGCGCGGTCGCGATGACCAACGGCTGGACGCTGCACGTGAACGAGGGGCTGTGGGTGGTCAACTGCCTGGCCATCGCCGACAACTGGATCCTTGCCGTGCAGACGCGATACCCGCAACGAATCGGCGACCTCGGCTACGGGGCGAAGACCTGCGCCGACATCGCCCGGCAGGTGCTGCCGCGAATCCTGGGCGGGGCGAGTTGACCGGCAGGATCAGCGCCACCCTCGCCGTGGCGCGACGCGTCGGCCGGTCCGGTCTGCTCGGGCTGCGCCGGCTGGTCACGCGGCGCTGGCTGTGGTGGACCGCCGCGAGCGTGGGGCTGCTCATGCTCGCGGCCGGTGGGGTGGTGGTGGCGTACGTCGCCTCCGTACCGGTGCCGAAGGAGCCGACCGTGGTGCAGGCCTCGGTCCTCTACTACCGCGACGGGAAGACCATCCTGGCCCGGATCGGGATCTCCGACCGTACCGACGTGACCCTGGAGCAGATCCCGCTCGCGGTACGCCGGGCGGTGCTCGCCGCCGAGGACCGCAGCTACTACGACCACGTCGGCGTCTCGCCCCGGGGAGTGCTGCGGGCGGTCTGGGCGAACCTGTTCAGCGGTGCCTCCGAGGGCGCCTCGACCATCACCCAGCAGTACGCGCGCAACGCGTACCTGACCCAGGACGTCACCGCCGAACGCAAGGCCAAGGAGTTCGCCCTCGCGCTCAAACTGGAGCGAAGGTACACAAAGGATGAGATCCTCCAGCGCTATCTGAACACCATCTACTTCGGACGTGGCGCGTACGGCATCCAGGCGGCGGCCGCCGCCTACTTCGGCATCTCGGTAGAGCAGCTCACGCTCACCCAGGGCGCGGTGCTGGCCAGCCTGATCAAGGATCCATGGGCGTTCGACCCGGTGGTGGACCCGGTCGGCGCGCAGGACCGGTGGCGCTGGCTCGTCGGGTCGATGGAGACACTCGGCTGGGCCGACCCCGGCACCGCCGACGGCGCGTACCCGACGGTCACCGACCGGTCGCCGAACCGGGAGGCGTTGAGCGGTCCGCTGGGCCTCGTCGTCGACGCGGTCGAGAACGAACTCGTGGCGAAGGGCATCTCCCGGCAGGTGCTCTACGCGGGCGGGTTGCGGGTGGTGACCACCCTCGACGTGACCGCTCAGCGGGCCGCGCTGGACCGGGTCGAGAAGGCGCTGATCGAGCAGCCGTTCGGGCTCCAGGCCGCGCTGGTGGCCCAGGACCCGGGCACCGGCGGCGTGCGGGCGTACTACGGCGGGGACCGGGGCAGCGGCTACTTCGACTACGCGCAGGCGCCACGCCCGGTGGGCGCCACGTTCAAGCCGGTCACCGTCGCTGCCGCGCTGCACGCCGGCATCCCGTACGACACCCGCTGGAACGGCAGCAGCCCGCGAATCTTCAAGGACCGGTTCGGCGTGCCCCTCTACAACCCGAACAACTTCCAGTGCCCGGACTGCACCCTGGAGTTCGCGCTGACGCAGTCGCTGAACACACCGTTCTACGCCGCCGCGCAGAAGGTCGGGCCGGACAAGGTCCGCAAGCTGGCGACCAGCCTCGGCGTCCCGGACAAGTACGGCAACCAGCGCACCCTGGTCGACGCGAAGAACGAGCCGGCCGCCGGACGTACCCGGGCCGACATCGCCCTCGGTCGTTACCCGGTCGCGCCGGTCGACCTGGCCGGCGTCTACGCCACCCTCGCCTCCGGCGGCACCTACAGCGAGCGGCACTTCGTCGACTCCGTGGAGGACGGCGAAGGGCGCCGCTACTACTCGGCCGCACCCCGCCGCAGCCGGGCGGTGAGCCAACAGGTCGCCGCCGAGGTCGGTCAGGCCATGGCCACGGCGTTGGACTCCCGGCTCCCGGCTGGCGAGCTGCCGATCCCGCTCCCGCCGGTGGGCAAAGCGCCCCAGCGGCCCACGCTCACCGAGCCCGGGGCCAACCGCCCGGAGCCGGACCGGCCCGCCGCCGGCATCTCGGGTAGCCAGATCCTCGGCGACGGCCCGGACACCCAGGATGCCTGGATGGCCGGCTACACCGCCCAGCTCGCCACCGTCGTCTGGGTCGGCCACACCAACCCCGGACCGGTACGCGACATGGCCGGCAAGCCGATCACCGGCGACGGCCTACCACTGACCCTCTGGCGCGACTTCCTCACCGACGCACTCGCCGGACAACCAGCGAGCCCACTCCCGTCAGCGGCAAACTCCGGTGGCCATCGAGTCACCCGATGATCCGCAGCAGGACCGTGTGCCATCAGACATGGGTCGCTGCCTTCCGCTTCTGTCGAGAACAGTGCGTTACGATATCGATTTTTTCAGATCGGTATTCCGCCGAGCAAGATGTCGGATAGCGCTGACGTAGCGGTCTGTTGCGTACTGCTGCAGGATGCGACTGAGCGGTCCACCGGCTCGCGCGATCAGCGATGCCGGACGGCTGAAGGCCCGAATCCGGATACGTACGTCGCCCGTGTTGGTCTTTACGATCTCGAAGGCTTCCTCGCCCCGCTCGGGATGACCGGGCAGGGTGCCGTAGGCGAATCCGCGACGATTGTCTTCATCAACGGTGTAGACCACTCGGCACGGGGCGGTGAGATGTAAGGGACCCCAGCCGACTCGAAGGACTACGACGATCCCCGGCGCCGGGCCTCCGGCGGCGGTGATGACGGCGAGCCCGGCCTCTCGATGCATGCGCCAGTCGAACAGTGCGGCAGCCGCACGCTCGAAGACCTCGGGTCCCGTTCCGAGGCTGACGTCGCGGTGTACGTGACCGTACCCCCTGGGCAACGGTTCGGTACAGGTGGCGCCGACCTCTTGATACGTCAGTTGGGCAACGGTCAGCTCGGCAAGGGCCTTTGTCACATCACGCCGCATCAGACCACAGTAACCAAACGCCTAACTCGGAGCATTCGCTATGCGAGGTCCAGCGAATGTCGGCCAGACTGACGAACAGGAAGATGTCAAACCGGTACCGCGACCCTCCCCGAACCTGCCGAGGCGAGTACGCGTTTCTTCCGCCGTCCGTGCGGACGCGGACGACGAGCCGTGACGCTCGGCGTCCCGCGACCTGCGGGCATCCTGAACTGTCGAGAAGCGGATGCCGGAGACGGGTATCTGCTGGACGGCGAAGTCAAGCACCCGCTGCCCGCTGTGGAGTGGAGAGCCAAAGCGTGGCATTGAACCATAGCTGTGGCGCTCTCGGCCGTGGCCGTGGACGACATGGCCGGCGATCCGCAAAGCCTAGTACTAGAAGAATACCTGCCAGACTACAACGCCGACTACGACCAGCATGACGAGAGGCAAGGCGATCTTGACTGCGGGCGGTTGCCTTTTGATTCGCTGCCGAAGTAGCAGGGCACGCCACTCCGTCCAGGCCCGCGCGCGAAGTGCCCAGTCGAATTCCAAGGCAAGCAGCCCGAAACCCGCTAACAACAGCGGCAGACCAAACTCTGGCGCCCACACGAGCAGCAAACCCGCGATGGAAAGGAGCATGCCACCAGCGCCGACGATTACCCGTATGAAGGGTGGGCGGCGCCTATGACGCTCGCGCTGAGCGGCCACTCGCGCCAGTGTCGCTTGCTTGACGGATTCCATCTCTGATGCGCTCAACATGCTTCCCTCCGCATGACTGAACCTAATGTCCTGGCCGAGCGTAGTTGCGGTAAGTTGCGGGTGTCCCTGGGGTTCGCGCACAGCAGACAAGATTTTCGATGTCACCGGATATTTCGACTTCGTGCATCTCCATCCGCACACCACGACGCCAGTCACCTACACGATATGGAATTGGTATCCGCCGGGCCATGGAGTGCGGCGAGCGGCTCCGACAGTGCACCGGTCGTGCTATTGGTTGCGAGTCGAACAAGATCAGATGCACGGTAGCCGCGATCCGGGCGTCGCGGTGCGTAACAGTATGCGGCGGCGCGCGGCGTCCGCTCGTGTCGAGATCGGTGCCATAGTTCGCTCGGAGTGCCAAGGTCAGGCCAATGTCGGGCCGTTTTTTGCGAACGGATCGTGGCTGGCTGGCTGGGCTGGTCGTCGCCGTTCCAGTTCTCGGGAAGATTGTCGTCGCGCGCATCGCCTCGGGTGGCTTCGAGAGCCCAAGGATCGGGCGAACACCAGGCTGTGGCGGAGTTGTTCCGGTGGTGGCGGTAGGTGGCCAGGCAGGGCGAGCGTCCCGCCTGGCACACGTCACGCGTCGGTCTTGATGCCCCGGGTGAACGCCATCCAGGCGTCGGCGCTGAACGCCAGCACCGGACCGGTCTTGTCCTTGCTATCGCGCACCTGGGCGGTGTGGTCGACGTACCGAGCTTCGACGCACTGGCCATTGGTGCCACTGCGAGTGCTCTTGCGCCACTGGGAGTTCATGGCGGCTCCTCAATCTTGGTACTCGCTGTCCCGGATCTTCTTGATCATCGCAGCCGAGGCGGTCGCGGACAATGCCGAGGCGCGCAGGCTGTTGAAGACGACGGTACAGCGCCGGACGTCCTCGCCTTCGGCGTACAGGTCGCCGGTCAACCCCTCGATGTAGACCACCCCGGCACTCTCCGCGAAGTTGAGGATCGCGAAGCTCGACAGCATGGACGCGTACGCACCCTCGCGGAACGGGATCACCTGGATGGTGACGTTCCACAGCTTCGATGCGTCGAGTAAGGCCGTGAGCTGTGGGCGCATGACCGTTGGACCGCCGATCTGACGGTGTAGGACTGCCTCGTCCAGGACCGCGACCATACGCAGGTTGCCCGTGTGAATGAGTTTCTGACGCTCCAGCCGAGCCGCCACGCGTTGTTCGATGGCCTCGGGTGACGGTTGGAACGCGTCCTCGGACATCATGGCCCGCGAGTATTCGGTCGTCTGGAGCAGACCGGGCACCACGATCGTCTCGAAGTTCTGTAGCTCGTCGGCGGCGGATTCCAGGCCGATGTACTGGCGGTAGGTCGGCGGCAGGTCGCCGTACTTGGCCCACCAGCCGCGTTGCTTGCCGGACCGGGCCATCGTCAACAGCGTCTCGCGTAGCTCGGCATCGTCCACGCCGTACTGGTTGAGCAACGCGGTCAGCGCTGGTCCCTTGATGCCGACGCGTCCCTGCTCGATGCGCCGCATGGTGCTCGGCGACACCTCGATGACTTCGGCTGCCTGTTCGGTGGTCACGTCGGCTTCCTCGCGGACTCGCCTGAGCTGCGCGCCGAGCTGGAAGCGAAGGAACGTCGGGCTCTCCATGTTCGACATTTTGCACCTGTCATGGCGGGTAGGCGCAACCACACGCCGTAGAACATGAATGCATGTCCATACTTGACCTACCGGATTTGCGCGCGCAATATTGGCCAGGCGAGCCGCACCACACGATCCGGAGCGCGGCGGTCGGTGCTCCGCCATGGCCCGGCCGCCGCGCTCCCCATCCAGGGAGGCGTGATGAACCGGCGCGTGTCGTACGACGAGTACCTGAGCGCTGTCGCGCTGACCCTGGCCCGGAGGCATCGGCCGGTGTGGTCATGGACCAAGTGGCGCTACGTCTGCCGGTGCGGGTCTGACCTGCCGTGCCGGACCAAACACAGGATTCCGATCAACCGGGGTCACTGGCCAGGGGAGGACGATTGACCAGTCACGGACCAGTCATGCCGATCTGGAACTGCGCGGGGTGTGGCCTGCCTTGGCCCTGCCGTACTCGGCAGCAGGAACTGCGGGCGGTGTACGTCGACGCCCCGGTGTCGCTGTCGCTCTACCTCAGCTCGTACCTGGTGATGGCGATGCAGGATCTCCCGGGCACGCCCGCCGGGGTGCTGCACAGACGGTTCATGGAGTGGATGCGGGAGGGGCAGCCCAGGGAAGACAACTGGGTCCGGGTCGCTCGCCGTTCGCGCTGAGGTCGGGCGGCGGCGCCGGCAAACAGGCTGGGCGGTGAGGACGTACGCGGGTATTGTCTTGGGCATGGAGATCACCCGTCGCAGTGCCGCCGCGACCGCACGAGCTACCAGCTCGTCGGTTGCCGCCGCCTGATCTCCTGATTCTTCGCCGGCGACCGGAAACGGCTCGCCGGCGATTCGCGTATTCGTAGCACCTTTCCCGCGCCTGCGGGCCTTTCCGGTCACAGTGACCCGAGAGGCCGAATCCCCATGACACCCGAACAGATCGTCCGGACCTTCGTCGACTGGTTCCGCGAGCGGGGGCACGCGCTGGTGCCCGGAAGCTCGCTGATCCCACCACCGGACGACCCGGTGCTCTTCACCACGTCGGGCATGCATCCGCTGACCCCGTACCTGCTCGGTCGACCGCATCCGCTGGGGACCCGGCTGGTCAACGTCCAACGCTGTCTGCGTACGACCGACCTGGACGAGGTCGGCGACAACACCCATCTGACCGTCTTCGAGATGCTCGGGTCGTGGTCGCTCGACGACTACGACAGCCCGCAGAGCCTGCGCTGGGGTTACCAACTGCTCCGTGAGGGCTTCGGCGTCGACCCGGGCCGGCTGCACGCGACCGTCTTCGGCGGCGACGACCAGGTCGGCCCGGACCGCGCGTCGATCGACACCTGGGACGAACTCGGCGTACCGGTCGAGCTGACCCGGGACGAGAACTGGTGGTCCAACGGCCCGACCGGACCGTGCGGGCCCGACTCGGAGATCTTCGTCTGGACCGGTGAGGTCCCGCCGCAGGGCACCCCGGGCACCGACGGCCGGTGGATGGAGGTGTGGAACCACGTCCAGATGCGCTACCAGCGGCACGACGACGGGAGCCTGGAACCGTTGCCCCGGCCCAGCGTCGACACCGGGCTGGGGGTGGAGCGGTTGGAGATGGTGCTGCGCGGCAACCGCTCCGTGTTCGAGGGGGACGGCCTGGACCCGTGGGTGCGTACGGTCTCGGGGTTGTGGGGACTGGAGGGAGAGCCCCTGCGCCAGGTCTGCGACCACCTTCGGGCGGGGGTCGTGGTCGTCGGCGACGGTGTGCGCCCGTCGAACACCGGTCGCGGTTACGTGCTGCGCCGGCTGATCCGCCGGCTGCTCACCACGCTGTGGCGCGACGATCCCTCGCGCGGTCTGGTCGACCTGCCGTCGGAACCGTTCGAGCGGACCCTCGACCGGTTCGGCCAGCGGATCGACCCCGGGCAGCCGCGCGAGGTCTTCCTCGACGAGCAGCGCCGCTTCCGTGACCTGCTACGACGTGGCCGTCCGGTGGTGTCCCGGTGGCGTTCGCGCGGGCCGCTGACCGACCAGGACTACCACTACCTGCACGACACCCACGGGCTGCCACGCGAACTCGTCGACGGGTTGCTGGCCGAGGCGAACTGAGTCCGCCCGGCCGTCGTACCGCCCGGGTGTGGCATGACTCGGTTGCGGGTACGGACCCACGGCATGAGCGCAGAAACCAGTGACCGGCACAGCGCGGGAGCCAGTGACCGGGGCCAGGTGGAGCGGCGGGCCGAGTACCTGCTGCCGGAGGAGCGGGCGGCCGGCAGCGAGGACCCGCTCGCCCAGGCGCGGGCGATCCTGGCCGAGTCGGACCGACGTACGTCCGATGTGGATGGACCGTCCGACGCCCGCCGGGAACGACGTACTTCGCAGGAGACGGTGACCCCGTCGGAGTGAGAGACGCCGACGACTGTTGTTCCCATCACGACGGTCCCCGGCCGGTCCCTTCGACTGGCGCGTAACTTCCGGATCGTCGTAGTCTGCCGGCGGCTCGGCGCGGTGCCGGGCTGCTTTAAGGAGGCAACAGGGATGCTGGGACTCGAAAAGAAGCTTTCCAAGGCGTGGGAGGGCAAGAGCGCCCAGGAAATCGCCGACGCGCCGGTCACCGCGATCGAGGGTGTGTCCAAGGGCGACGCCGAGCACCTGCTCCAGGCGTTCGGCATCAAGACCGTGCGTGACTTCGGCACCAACAAATACTTCCGGTGGGCCCAGTCCATCGCGACGCTGGCCGACTGACCTCACCCGGGCCCCCAGGGCATCCGGTTGACCACACCGGGGCGGTGACCATCAAGGTCACCGCCCCGGTTGGCGTCTCAGCTACCGCACTGTCACGGCTGGAGCCACCACGGGCTCGTGTACGCCACACCCCAGTCGTTGCAGGGGTGCCCGGCCGGCCCCGGGCTCGGGTTGGCCTGGCTGGGGTCGGAGACCCGCAGCACCACCCAGTCGCCGTCGGCCAGGTCCAGCGGGACGGTGAAGCGGGTGACCTGGCCGGCGACCGTGTCGACCACCTCGGGCACCGTCGGCGCGTCGGTGCCGGGGCGCAGCACCTGGATCCGGAGCGGCTTGCCGACCCACTCCGGACCCCGGTCGAGGTCCACCTCGAATGTGACGTCACCACGGACCAGCGGGACCAGACCGCCCATGCGTACGCCGTTGGCGGTGGCGTCGACCCGCAACCCGGAGACCCGGGTGGCGAAGAAGCGACGGGCGCGCATCGCGGCCAGCACCTCCTGCCGGGTGTTCTGGGTGACCCAGAGGCCGGTCCGGCCCTTCCCCTCCGGGAAGCCCCAGTTCGTGCCGTGCTCGTCGGAGACGCCGGTGAGGCCGGGGCGCCAGCCGGCGTTCAGGCAGGCGGCCAGCGGAGAGGTCTGCCCGCTTCCCCAGCCGTCGAAGAGGTAGTCGTCACCCCGGTTGAACATCTCCAGGCCGATCATCGGCTCGCGTACGCCGGCGGTGAACCGGAAGTTGTCGAACCGTCCGACCTCGCGGCCGGGGTGGTTGAACCCGGCCACTCCGCCGGAGCTGGCGATCCAGCTGTAGAGCCGGCTCATGCTCGACGACTGGAGCAGGTCGGTGTAGTTGCCGCTGAACCAGACGTTGACGTGGCCGAGCAGCGGGTGGGACCACTCGAAGCCGCGGATCGCGGTGTACTGGCCGGGGTCGTCGGCGGCGTCGGCCAGCCGACCGGTGTGGTCCCACTCCGACCGGGACAGTCCCTCGATCGAGAAGAGGGTGCTGTGGTCGGTCAGCGCGGCGACATCCAGGCCGGCGTCGCGCATCGAGGCGAATGCCAGCTCGGGGTCGCCGTCCCCGTCGGACATCGCGGTGTGGTTGTGCAGGTCGGCGTGGACCAGCGTGGTGCCCTGGGTCAGCAGTGAGGTACGCGAGGCGCCGGTGGCCGCGGTGCGGGTCGGCCCGGCGGCGAGTGGGGCGGCTGCCGCGTGCGCGGTCCCGGGTGCGGCGGCCAGCATCAGCAGCCCGCCGGCACCGGCCAGGACGGTACGTCGAGGCGTCCCGTCATGACCGTGCCCGGCGTCCGCCGGGTCGGGTCCGGAGTGCGGTTCGTGGGGTCCGGAGTCTGTACCGCCAGCATGGTGGTGGTGAGTCATGCCGGACAGTGCATCCGACGGTCGGCAACAAATCGATAGCCCTGGTTGTCCAGCCGGTTAAGGGCTGTCGATTGTTTGCCCGGTCAACGCCCGGTCGCGGCATCCACCAGCGTGGCGGCGACGTCCCGTGCCGCGCCCGCCGCGGCTAGGTCGTGGTCGGTCAGGGCGGCGACCGAGGCGCCGTCGTAGAGGAGCACCATCTGCCGGGCCAGGCCGTCAGGTTCGGTGGCGCCTGCCTCCCGGGCGAGGTCCCGGAACAGTGTCCGGAGCCAGGCACGGGAGCTGTCGCAGACCTCACTGGCCCTGCTTCCGGGGGCGAGTTCGGCGCTGGCGTTGACGAACGCGCAGCCCCGGAAGTCCGGCTGCGCGATCGCGTCACCGAGCGCGTCGAAGATCGCGAGCAGGCGCTCCCGTGGCGACTCCAGGCCGTCCAGCTTGCGTGCCACCCGCGCCTGCCGGGCCTCCTGCCGCCGCGACAGGTACGCCCGGACGAGTTCGTCCTTGCTGCCGTACGCGTTGTAGAGGGTGGCCTTCGCCACTCCGGCGTGCTCGATCACCCGGTCGATGCCGACGGAGTGCACGCCCTCCGCGTAGAACAGTTGGTCGGCGGCCAGCAGCAGCCGCTCCCTGGGCGACGCCGAGCCGGTGACTTTCGCGGGCATGGCGCCGACACTACTAGACAGATCGGCCTACCTGCCACGACGGCCAGATCACCAGGTCCCCGCCGCCGAGGCGTGACCGGCAGCCCGCCGGGGTATCACCGGCAGCCCGCCGAGGTATCTTCGTCTCGTGCCGTCGGCGGGAGGGACCGCCGCTGCCCAGGGCACGCCGGCCGCGCAGAGGAGTTCGGGAGATCGCCGCGTCGAGGGAACCGGAGCGCAAGCTCATCGCCTCCAACAAGAGGGCGCGCCACGACTACGCGATCCTCAAGACGTACGAGGCGGGTGTCGCGTTGCTCGGCACCGAGGTCAAGTCGCTGCGGGCCGGACGGGCGTCGCTGGTCGACGCCTTCGCCCAGGAACGTGACGGCGAGATCATGCTCTACGGGCTGCACATCCCGGAGTACGCGTACGGGACCTGGACCAATCACCAGCCCCGCCGGACCAGGAAGCTGCTCCTGCGCCGGGGTGAGATCAACAAGATCCTGGACCAGGTACGTGACCCCGGCCTGACCCTGGTCCCGCTCTCGATGTACTTCTCCAACGGGTGGGCGAAGGTCGAACTCGGCCTCGCCCGGGGCAAGCGCTCCTACGACAAGCGGCAGGCGTTGGCCGAGCGGGACGCGGACCGCGAGATCGCCCGCGCGATGAGCCGCCACCTGAAGGGCCGGACCCGCCCGAGTCGCTGACCGGCGGTGAAGTCGGTGGAGTCGGGGCATGGCCCGGCGGCGGGCCACGCCCCGACGAGTCGCCTACCCGGCCGACCAGCGCTGCGCGGCGCTGCCGTTGCAGTCGTAGAGCTGGGCGCGGGTGCCGTTCGCACCACCGCCGCCGGCCACCTCGACGCACTTACCGGAGGCCGGCACCATCATCGAGCCGTTCGCACCGAAGCTGAAACGCTGGGCGCCGGTGCCGTTGCAGGTCCAGATCTGCACCCTTGTGCCGTTGGCGGTGCCGTTGCCGGAGATGTCGAGGCAGCGGTTGCCGTACACCCGCATCTCCCCGCTCGCGGTTCTGGTCCAGCGCTGGTTGATGCCGCCGTGGCAGTCCCAGATCACCGCCTGGGTGCCGGCGGCGGAACCGGAGACGTCCAGGCACCGAGCGGAGACCGCGTTCACCAGTGAGACGGCGGTGCCGACCGGCGGCGTACCCGGTGGTGTCAGGCTCGCCGGTACGGACTGGAGCGCGGCGAACCAGCGGGCGGCCATCTTGTCGTAGCCGGCGGCGTTGGGGTGCACGCCGTCGGCGAGGTCGGCGGTGGTGAGTGCCGAGTACATGTCGACCAGGTGTGTACGGGCACCCTTCTGCGCCACGATCCCGGGAATGGTCGCGTTGTACGCCCGGACCCGCGCGTCCAGCGTCGCGTTGGTCTCCGGGGTGATGGTGGCGACGAAGAGTTCCACCGTCGGCGCGTTCGCCCGGATCTTGTCGATCAGGGCGGAGAGGCGGGCCGGCGCGTTCGCCACGTCGTAGTTCTGGTTCATGTCGTTGGTGCCGATGTGCAGCAGGACGGTACGCGGGGTGGTCGCCTGGAGCCAGCCGACGATGTTGGCGTCGAGCTGGTCGATCCGCCAGCCGGAGTGACCCTCGTGGTCGTGGTCGCCGAGACTCGCCGGGCCGTTGAATCCGGAACCGACGAAGTCGACGGTGTACCCGCCGTTGACGAAGCGCTGCCACAGGTTGATCCGGTATCCACCGGGAACGTTGAAGCCGTCGGTGATCGAGTCACCGAGTGGCATCACGCGTACCCCGCCGTTCGATTCGGCCTGTGCGGGCGTGGCCTGGGCCAGCGTGAGCCCGACGGCGAGGGCGAGTCCGAGGCCGGCGGCGCCGAGCCGGCGTGGGTTCCATCGCATGGAGTGGTCCTCTCGTCCGGGCCACCCGGGGACGGTCGCGGTGCGCCGCTGGGACGGGGTGCGACGCTCGCATGCGGGCGGCTATATCGAGAGTTGACGATGTAATGCGTCTCCCGGCAGCCCACCGGTGGGATGGGGTGGACCAACGACGGCGTCACTGCGCCGAACGGTCCGACCTCCGGGTCAGGCCCGGGTCGGCGCGTCGCCGTGGGTCCGGTCGCCGTAGACGTACCGGTGCAGCAGTGACTGCGTGTCCGGCAGGCCGTACTCGCCCACCAGGGAGCTGAAGTTGCCGAACTCCACCCCCTCGTACTGCCAGCTTGCCGGCGCGTCGGCGAGCACCCGTACCAGCCGGCGGGCGGGTTCGTCGAGGTGGTCGAACGGGACGCCGGCCGGCAACGGGCCGTGCGGGAACGCGTACCGGAACGCCTCGCCCGCCACGGTCAGCGCCTCCATCGCGTCGACCTGCGGCAACCGGGACAGGTTGGCGGCGAAGGCCGCCTGCGCCCACTCCGGGCCGAGTTGGCGCAGGGCCAGGGTGGCGTACCCGGCGACGTCGCCCTCCAGGTACGGGATCTCGTGGTTCGCTCGGGTGCCGCCGCCGGCCCAGTGCGTCAGCTCCGCCGCCACCCGTGGGTCGGCGGCCGGTCCGTGTAGGCGGGCCAGCGCGATGGCGGCGCCCCACCGGACCAACGCCCGCTCGTCGTCGAGCGCGGCGGTGGCGAGCCGGGCGCTGCCGTCGGCGCCGATCAGCCCGGCGGCGACCACCGCGACGGCGACCGTGCCTTCGTCCGACTCCGCCCCGGTGACCAGCTCGGCCAGGGCCGCGAGACTCGCCGCCGCCTCGTCCGGCGCGGCGTCCGCCGGAAACCAACCCAACGTGTACGCGACGACCGTCCGCAGCCCGGGATCCTCGTCGCGCAGCAGTGGACGCAGTGACCGCAGCCCGTCCCGTACCGCCTCCCAGGCGGTCAGGGCGGCGTACGCGTCCACCGCGTGCAGTTCCGCGTGGGTGCGGTTGTACCGCCCGCGTGCCAGCACCTCGGCGCCGCCCTCGGCCTGGGACCGGATCCGGTCGATCCGGATGCCGTCCGGGAGCTGACCCTCGTCGGAGCCGATCGCGATCCAGGCCACGAGCAGCGCGATGAAGTCACGGTCCCGCGCCTCCGGGTCGGTGACCAGGTCGAGCAGGGCCGGTACGGCGTGCGCGCTGGCCTGGTAGCGGGTGCCCTGGTGGACCAGGCTGTGCAGCAGTTCGCCGAACGCCTCATGACGTACGTCCTGGTCCGCGTCGGCGAGAGCGCGTAGCTGCTCCGGTGTGTCCTCGGCGGTGCCGTACGCGTGCTCCAACGTCGACCAGTCGACCGGGTCGGTGCTCCTCGACATCGGCCCATCCTGCCATCCGGCTCAGCCTGTCGACCTACTCAGCCTGCCATCCGGCTCAGCCTGTCGACCTGCTCAGCCTTCGGCGGCGAGCAGCAGCTCCCGTACGTCCCGCGCGCGGTTCGGGTGGTCGTGACTGTCCACAAACCACTCGTAGTGGCCGTACCGCCCTTCGTCGAGCAGCCAGCGGACCAACGCGATGTCGGGTCCGTCCCCCGGTTCCCGCAGGTGGTACGGGGGCGGGTAGTAGCTGTCGCCGAGCAGGAGCACCCCGGAGTCCGGCACCGCGACGACGGTCGAGTCCTCGGCGTGCCGGCCGCCGACGTGCCGTATCTCGACGCCGTCGGCGAGGGTGAGGGTGTCGTCGAATTCGGTGTGCGGGGGCAGGACGACGAAGCCCTGCCAGTCCGGCATCGCCCGGCCACGGGCGGAGAAGCTGGGGCCGAGCCGGGGGTCGCGCTCCACCTGTTCGCGCAGGTAGTGGTGGCTCCACGGCCGTCGGGCCTCGTCGGCCAGCAGCCGTGCGCCGGCCCGGTGACCGATGATCTCGACGTCCGGCCAGGCACATGCCCCCCACACGTGGTCCCAGTGGTGGTGGGTGTAGACCAACCGTCGTACGGCCGGCAACCCGGCGGCCTCGATCGCGGCCTGGATCCGCCGTGCGGTCGTCGGAGCGTTGCCGGCGTCGACCAGGATGCTGCCGGTGTCGTCGGCGATGACCGCGACCCCGCCCTGCACGGTTTCCGCGTCCTCGTCGTGTGGATACCACCACACCCGTCCGGCGAGATGACGTAATCCTTCGCGCACGAGGCGGACGGTAGCACCGGCGGTCGACGCCCCGGTCCGGGCGGAGCGGTCAGCCCCGGTTCATCAGCCGGCCGACGGCGGCCATCATCTCGGTCGCCATCTCGTCGGCGCGTCCCTCGGCGGCGCCCTCGTGCATGCAGTGCCGGATGTGCCCGTCGAGCAGGCCGAGGGCGACCTTGTCGAGGGCGGCTTGGACGGCGGAGATCTGGGTGAGGACGTCGATGCAGTAGCGGTCCTCGTCCACCATCTTCTCGACGCCGCGTACCTGCCCCTCGACGCGTCGGAGTCGGGACAGGAGCTGGTCCTTGGTGGCGGTGTAACCGCGGGTAGGGGTCGGGGCGGGTGTGGTCATCCATCGACTATAGCTAACCCCCCGGGGGTATGCTACGGTTCGCCGGAAGGTACCCCTGGGGGGTATGTGGCGAGGTGATGCCGAGGAGGCGATGGGAATGCGACCCGACATGGCGTACGAGCACACCGAGCACACCGAGCACACTGAGCACACCGGGCACACCGGGCACAGCGGGCACGACAAGCACGCTGGGCACGACCCGGAGACGTTCCGGCGGAAGTTCTGGCTGAGCCTGGCTCTCACCGTCCCGATCGTGGTGACCAGCCACATGGTCATGGACTGGTTCGGCTACCAGCTCGACTTTCCCGGCATGGCATGGATCGGCCCGGTCCTCGGATCGGTGGTCTTCTTCTACGGTGGCTGGCCGTTCCTGGTCGGCGGAATCAGCGAGATCCGGGACCGGGCACCGGGCATGATGCTGCTGATCTCGATGGCGATCACCGTCGCGTACGTCGCCTCGCTCGCCACCACGGCCGGCACGTTCGACCTCGACTTCTGGTGGGAGCTGGCCGCGCTGGTGACCATCATGCTGCTCGGCCACTGGCAGGAGATGAAGGCGATCGGCCAGGCGCGGGGGGCCCTGCACGCCCTGGCCGCGCTCCTGCCCGACGACGCCGAACGGGTCGGCGACGACGGGCGGGTGGAACGCGTACCGGTGCCGGGGCTGCGCGTGGGCGACCGGGTGCTGGTGCGACCTGGCGCCCGGGTGCCGGCCGACGGGCAGATCACCGACGGCGGTGCCGAACTGGACGAATCGATGATCACGGGGGAGTCGCGGCCGGTGCGGCGGGACGTCGGCGACCGGGTGGTGGCCGGCACCGTCGCCACCGACTCGTCGATCCGGGTCCGGGTCACCGCGATCGGCGACGACACCGCCCTCGCCGGGATCCAACGGCTGGTCGCGCAGGCCCAGGCGTCCAGCGGACGGGCGCAGGTCCTCGCGGACCGGTTCGCGGCGCTGCTGTTCTACGTCGCCATCTCCGCCGCCGTGTTGACCTTCGCCGCCTGGGCCGCCTTCGGTGACGTCGACGAGGCCGTGGTGCGTACCGTCACGGTGCTGGTGATCGCCTGCCCGCACGCGCTCGGGCTGGCGATTCCGCTGGTGATCGCCCTCTCCACGGCGGTCGCCGCCAAGTCCGGCATCCTGGTCAAGGACCGGCTGGCGCTGGAACGGATGCGCACCGTGCAGGCGGTGCTCTTCGACAAGACCGGGACTCTGACCCGGGGCGTGCACACGCTCACCGCACTTGCCGCCGCACCGGGTCACACCGGCGACGAGGTGCTCCGCCTCGCCGGGGCGGTCGAGGCAGACAGTGAACACCCGCTCGCCCGGGCGATCACCACCGCCGCCGCCGAGCGCGGCCTGACCGGCGCCGCGACCGGGTTCCGGTCGCTGACCGGGCGCGGCGTCCGGGCCACCGTCGACGGCTTCGAGTACGCCGTCGGCGGCCCCGCCCTCCTGCGCGAGCTGGACGTACCGGTGCCGTCGGAGTTGGCCGCCGAAACCGCCGCCTGGTCGGGGCGGGGTGCGGCCGTACTGCACCTGGTCCGGACCGGTGGTGAGCAGGCGCGCGGCGGGCGGGCCGAGGTGCTCGGCGCGCTGGGACTGGCCGACGAGGTCCGGCCCGAGGCGCGGCAGGCGATCGCGCAACTGCGCCAGCAGGGCGTACGGAAGATTGTCATGATCACTGGGGACGCCCGGCCGGTGGCTGACGCGGTCGCCGCGGACCTCGGTTTCCGCCCCGGGGTGGACGAGGTCTTCGCCGAGGTCCTCCCGGCGGACAAGGACCAGGCGGTGGCCGATCTCCAGGCCCGGGGACTGCGGGTGGCGATGGTCGGCGACGGGGTCAACGACGCGCCGGCACTGGCCCGAGCCGACGTCGGCATCGCCATCGGTGCCGGTACGGACGTGGCGATCGAGTCGGCCGGTGTGGTGCTCGCCTCGTCGGATCCGCGCGGGGTGACCGGGGTGATCCGGCTCTCCAAGGCGTCCTACCGCAAGATGTTGCAGAACCTGGGCTGGGCCGCCGGCTACAACATCGTCGCGATCCCGCTCGCCGCCGGGGTGCTGGCCTTCGCCGGGCTGACCCTCAGCCCGGCGATCGGCGCCGTGCTGATGTCCGCCTCCACCATCGTGGTCGCCCTCAACGCCCAGTTGCTGCGCGCGGTCCGGCTCGCGCCCGAGCGGCAGTAGCAGTCCCGGCCGGTGTATCAGCCGTAATTGCGTTGAGTGATCCCGGATTTCCCGCCAGGCTGGAAGCCCTCCACCCACTACGCCGGGAGCTTCCGATGCGCCTGCTCCGCGATCTGTGGGCCACCTCACCGCGCCGGGTCGCGGCCGTGGCCTGCCTCATCGTGCTCGGTGCCGTCGGGCAGGCCAGCGCGTCCGCGCTCGCCGGGCCGGTCCTGGTAGACCGCTCGGCGGCCCTCTTCGCCGTGCTCGCCGTCGCGCTGGTCGTCGCGGTCCTCAGCGACCTGGTGGTGGGACTCATCGCCGCCGGGCTGACCGCCGACTGGGCGGCCGACGTACGGCGCCGGCTCTGCCGGGTCGCGCTCGGACAGGACCTGCCGAGGCTGGAGACCACACCCGTCGGCGAACTGCTCGACCGGATCGACGGCGACGTCTACCAGGTCGCCTCCGAACTGCGCGGCAGCGGAGTCAGGATCGCCCAGATGCTCTCCGTCGGGCTGCTCTCGATCGTGGTCGCGATCGGCGTCTGGTGGCCGGCCGGACTGGTGATGCTGCTGCTCGCCCTGCTGCTGGCACTCGGGTTGAGCGCACCGACACAGCGGATCGGGCCGGCCCGGATGCACGAGGAGGAAGCCTGGTCCGACCTGGCCGCCGTGATGGAGGAGTCGATCCACGGCCAGGACGACATCCGCACCAGTCTGGCCCGACCGTACGTGCTGCGGGCCTTCGCCCAACGCGCCAGCGAGGTGCTGGCCAGGGCGAGGGTGGTCTGGGGCATGTCGGCCCGGGTCGCCACCATCGCCGTCGGGGTGACCCGGGCCGGCATCGCCGCGGTGGTGCTCGGCGGGGTCTGGGCGCTCACGACCGACCGGGTCGACGGTGCCCGACTCACCGCCGTCTGGCTGCTCGCCCTCGCCTTCGGCGCGACCATCGAGCATGTCAGCCGGATGGTGCCCGAGTTGCAGTACGCCCTCGGCGCCTGGGGCCGGGTGCAGTTGCTGCGCGACTCGCCGCAGGAGCCCACCGGCGGCGCCGCCCCGACCGACGGTGACCTGGAGATACGCGGGCTCACGTTCGGCTACGGCAGCACCGGCTCCGACGGCGGGCACCGCGCCGCACTGCGGGACGTACGGCTCAGTTTCGTCAGGGGACGTTCGTACGCCCTGATCGGGCGGACCGGCTCGGGCAAGTCGACCCTGGCCAAGGTGCTCACCCGGGCGGTGGACGTACCCCGTGGCACCGTCTTCCTGGGCGGGACCGACCTGCTCGACCTCGACATCGAGGGCCTGCGTCGGTGGATCGGGGTGGTTCCGCAGCGGACCGAGATCCTGGCCGGGACGCTCGCCGAGAACGTCGCCCTGTTCGACCCGGAACTGCGCGAACAGGCCACGCGGGCGTTGCACGAACTCGGCCTGACCGACTGGGTGGCCGACCTGCCCGACGGGATCGAGACCAAGCTAGGTGAGGGAGGGTACGTCCTCTCCGCCGGCCAGGAGCAGCTCGTCGCGTTCGCCCGGATCCTGGTCCGTGACCCGCACGTGGTGATCCTCGACGAGGCCACCGCCCGGATGGACCCGGTCACCGAGGCCCGCGTACAGGCCGCCACCGAGCGACTGCTGCGGGACCGGATCGGCATCGTCATCGCACACCGCCTCTCGTCGGTGCGACGCTGCGACGACGTGGTCGTGCTGGCCGACGGCGAGGTGCTCGAGGCCGGGCCGCTCCGTACGTCGCAACGGTTCGCCCGGTTGCTGGCTAGCGGTCAGGCCGCGGTACACGCGGAACCGGTCCGCCGGGTCGAGCACCCGGTCGGCGTTGGCGCGGGGATCGGCGCGAGCGGTGTTCTGGCCCGTACCGATCCGGATGTCGACTCGTGGCAGCTCGGGGAGGATCTCGGGTCGGAGACCGTACCGGCGCCGACGGACCGGGAGGTCGCAGACCTTCCACCGATCCCGGTGGTACGGGAGCGACTCGCCGCCGCGCCGAAGGCCGACCCGCCGCCGTTGCCGGAGCCGGCGCCGGCACGGACGCTGCGGGAGATCTTCCGACTCGCCGCCAACGACCCCCGCTTCGGGCTCGGGGCGCTCCTCCTGTTCGTGTTCATGGTGCTGCTCGGCCTGGACGGCGCGATCATGCCGTGGCTCTGGGCCGACCTGGTGGACGGACTCGGTGACCCATTCTGGCCGGCCGTCGGGATCGTGGCCGGGCTGCTGCTCACCGTGCCGATGTCGTACTACACGGCGCGATGGTTCCCGGAGTGGTGGGTCCGGCAGATGCTGCGGATCAGCCTGCGGCTGGTGCACGGCCAGACCGGGCCACGCCGGGTCAGCGCGCACACCCCGGCCGAGGTCGTCGCCCAGGGCGGCGACACCGAGCGGGTGGTGATGCTGGCGGACAACCTGCTCGACCAGGCTGCCTGCTTCGTACTGCTGATCTCGATGACGGTGGTCTCGGGGACGCTGGTGCCGGCGCTCTTCTTCGGCGGCACGATGCTCGTCTCCGGGCTGGCCGCCGCCCTCTTCGGGCCGTTGTTGGAGCGGTCCGCGCGCAAGACCGTCGCGGCTCGCGCCGCCTTCGCCACCGCGTTGGTGTCGTCGCTGTCCGCGGCGCGAACGGTGAAACTCGCGGGCGCGAGCGAGCCGGTGCTGGCTCACCTGGCCCGGCTCGACGTGGTCCGCAGCGACCGGCAGCGGCGGGAGATCTCCACGATGGTCTGGGCCAGGTCGACCCCGTCGATGATCGGCGGCCTGCTGCCGATCGCGGCCTGGGCGCTCTATCTCTCCGGCTCACTGTCGTCGGGCGCGACCCTGGTGGCGGTCTCGACCCTGGGCGCCGCCCGGTGGTTCGCCTGGACCACGGCCTCCCTGGTCTCCCAGGTTCCCTCGGCCCGGGTCTGGACCCGTCGTACGGTGGCGATGACCGGGATCGGCGTGTACTCGGCCCCCGTGCCGGGGGTGGACATCTCGACCGGGACCGCGCCGGCCCCGGTCGCGCCGCCGCGCCATCCGCTGCGCCGGTTGGACCTGGTCGGCTTCACCGCCGTGCACGAGGACGGCACGGTCGGTGTCCGCGACGTGGACCTGACCGTCGAGACCGGACAACTGGTGCTGGTGGTCGGTCCGGTGGGTGCGGGCAAGTCGTCGCTGCTGCGCGCGCTGGCCGGAATCGTCCACCACGCCGGGGCGCTGCGCTGGAACGGGCAACCGGTCACCGAGCCCGAGCACTTCCTCCGCCCGAACCAGGTCGGATACGTCGCACAACTGCCCCGGGTGCTCTCCGGTACGGTCGCCGACAACATCCGGCTCGGCCACGAGGTCGACGCGGCCGGTGCGGTCTCCACCGCCCAACTGGAGCATGACCTGGCCGCGGTCGGGGGTGGGCTCGGGCTGCTGATCGGCCACAAGGGCACCCGGCTCTCCGGTGGTCAGCTCCAGCGGCTCGCCCTGGCCCGGGCGCTGGCACCGCGTACCGAGTTGTTGATCGCCGACGACGTCTCGTCCGCTCTCGACGTCACCACCGAGTTGGAACTCTGGCGGGCACTGCGCGGACACGGCGTGACCGTCGTCGGGTCGACGTCGAAGCGTGCCGCGTTGGCCCAGGCCGACCTGGTGGTGGTGCTGATCGAGGGCGAGGCGGTGGCCCAGGGCACCTGGCGGGACCTGGAGGACCACTGGGGCCACCTCGCCGGCTGACCCCGAAGGAAGGGCCCCTTGTTATCGCTTTCGGTAGAGGAAGGGGCCCTTCCTAACGCTCTCCTGGCCCGGGGCGTACCGCGGCCCGGGGTGGACAAGCCGGGGCACGCGGCCCGGGGTGGACGAGCCCGACGCGGGTCAGCGCGGATGGCGGGGCGACCGCCGACCGGTGACCAGGATCGCGACCACGGCGATGGTGCCGAGGACCAGCAGGGCGATACCGATGCCGACGATCAGCCGGGCGATGCCGACCATGTCCTCCTGTTCCGCCGCCGCGTCATCGGCTCGGGCGGTCGCGCTCGGAGTCGCCTCGCCGGGCGGGGTCGTACTCGTGGCCGGTGGTTCGCTGGCCTCTGTGCTCGGGGCGGATCTGGGGGTCGGGGTGTAGCGGAGGATGGTCGCCTTCGTGGAGGAGGGCTGGTCGACGGTTTCGGAGACGGTCAGGAAGGAGTCGCCGTCCCGGCTGTACGTGATCGACTCACCCTGGGGTTCGTCCGGCAACGGAGTGATCCTCGGTGTGCCGGTGGTGACCGCCTCGGCGACCTTGCCGTCGGTCACGTCGAACTCGATCGCGTCGGCGTACGTGCGTAGCACCACGCGGCTGCCGTCCGGTGCGGTGGCGCCGCCGGTGACCACCAGCCGGCCCAGCGCGGACCACGGATTGCTGGTACGGGTCACCGGCAGGTTGAACTGTCCGACCTTGCGTAGCGGTACGGTCGCGCCCGCGCGCGGCGGCTGCTCGGGCGTGTACAGCCGGGGGAGTCCGGGGTCCTTGGTCACGATGATCGGGGTGCCGTCGCCGTCGAGCAGCAGCGCCTCGGCGTCGTGCGGACCGTCCGGGTACGAGAAGCGGTACGGCACCGGAGACTTCGCCCCCTTGGCGAGTCGCCAGAATCCGACGGTTGTCCGGTCACGGTCGTTGTCGCCGATGTCGGCGATCCAGATCGTGCCGTCACGGGCGACCGCCATGTCCTCGGTGTCCCGGGGCAGGCTGGGGTAGGAGACCGTCCGGGTGACCCGGCACCGCTGGTCGAGGAAGAAGATCTTCCGGCGGCTTTCCAGGTCGGCGCTGTCGTTGACCGCGACGTAACCGTCGTCGGTCGTGGCCAGGCCGGATATCTCGACCAGTCGATCGTCGCCGATCGTGCAGACCTCGGTCGGCTCGGCCCGCGCCACGGTTGTCACCACCGCTGTCGACACGGCGGGCCGCTGATTCGGCGGTGCGGCGTACGACGCGGTGGCCGTACTTCCGAGCAGTGCCGTTACCAGGATCCCGACGCGCAACATCGCGCAAGTCTGTCACCTGGCACGGGTATGTCCGGTGGGGGCGGCGTTCCGCTCGCGCGCCGCCCCCACCGATCTCACTGGCCGCTACTTCTTGGCCAGGAAGCCGAGCAGCGCGTCGTTGACCTCCTCGGCGTGGGTCCAGAGCAGGCCGTGCGGTGCCCCGTCCACCTCGACGTACTCGGCCTGCGGCAGCAGTTCGCGGAATGGGCGGGCGGTCGCGTCGATCGGCAGGATGTTGTCGGCGGTGCCGTGCAGGATGAGCGTGGGTACGTCGATCCGGGGGATGTCGGCCCGGAAGTCGGTGACCCAGGTCGGCACGGCGGCGCTGGACGCGAACCAGGAGGCCCCGGCGGCGACGTTCCAACTGTTACGCAGCGCTTCCTCGGAGAGCCGGGTGCCGAGGTTCTCGTCCGTGTTGTAGAAGCTCCGGTAGAAGTCCGTGAAGTAGGCGTACCGGTCGGTGGTGACGGCGGCGAGGATGCCGTCGAAGACCTCCTGCGGCACGCCGGTCGGGTTGTCGTCGGTCTTGAGCAGGAACGGCTCCAGCGAGGCGAGGAACGCCGCCTTGGCGATCCGGGCGGAGCCGTACGTTCCCAGGTAGCGGCCGACCTCGCCGGTGCCCATGGAGAAACCGACCAGGACCACGTCGGTGAGGTCCAGCGTGTCGAGTACGACCTTCAGATCCGCGGCGAAGGTGTCGTAGTCGTAGCCGATGGTGGGCTGGCTGGAGCGTCCGAAGCCGCGGCGGTCGTAGGTGACGACCCGGTAGCCGGCCTTGAGCAGCGCGGCGCTCTGCTTCTCCCAGGAGTGCCCGTCGAGCGGGTAGCCGTGGATGAGCACGACCGGCTGACCCTCGCCGTGGTCCTCGTAGTAGAGGTCGATGTTGGCGCTGTTCTCGGTACCGACGGTGATGAAGGGCATCTCTGCCTCCGGTGAATCGCGGAGAACGGTCGTTCTCGCCTCGTGTAGTAGCCTAGATAACGATCGTTCTCCGCGCACTACCCGGACCGCGATCGGTGAGGTGAGAGATGTCACGGGTCGATCCGACGGAGGTGGGAATAGTGGTCGCAGCGAGTGCCGCACTCGACGACGACGCCGTACGCGCCAAGGTGCTGGCCGCGGCGGACCGGCTCTACTACTCCCTCGGCATCCAGGCCGTCGGCATGGACGCGCTGCGCGCCGAGGCCGGCGTTTCGCTGAAGCGGATCTACCGGCTCTTCCCGTCCAAGGAGTCGATCGTGGAACAGGTCCTGGCCGGGCGGCACGAGGTGTGGAACGCGCTGGTCGAGCAGGCAGTCGAGCTGGACGACCCCCGGCAACGCCTGCTCGCCATCTACGACATGCTGGCCCGCTGGTTCGACCAGGACGACTTCCGTGGGTGCGTCTTCATCAACTCCTTCGGCGAGCTCGGCGCCACCACGCCCCGGATCGCGGCGATCGCCCGAGAGCACAAGGCGGAGTTCCAGGAGCGGCTGGCCAGGATCGTCGCCGAGGCCGGGGGACCCGACTGGCTCGCGCCGCAGTTGGCGATCCTCGCCGAGGGCGCGCAGACGACGGCCGCCATCGCGGGGACGAACGAAGCGGCCGGGCAGGCGCGACGGGCGGCCGAGATCCTGATCGGCGTGGCTCTCGGTGGGGACCCGGCGCGATGAGGTGGCGGTAGCAGCCCCGGCACCCTGACGTGGCGGCATGACCCGGCGGTGGAGGCCGGCCGCCGGCGCCACAGGGGTCAGGCGACGGTCAGTTGGCCGACGTGGCTCTCGGTGAACTCCTCCACCATCTTGTCGCAGAACGCCGGCAGGTCGTCGGGGCTGCGGCTGGTCACCAGGCCGTCGTCAACCTGGACCTGCCGGTCGACCCACAGACCGCCCGCGTTGCCGATGTCCGTACGCAGACTGGGGTACGAGGTGACGGTCCGGCCGTCCACCATGCCGGTCTCGACGAGCGACCACGGTCCGTGACAGATCGCCGCCACCGGCTTGTCCTGGTCGAAGAACGCCCGGACGAACGCCATCGCGGTCGGGCTCATCCGGAGGCGGTCCGGGTTGACTGTCCCGCCCGGCAGCACCAGGCCGTCGTAGTCGGCCGCGTCAGCCTCGTCCACGGTGCGATCCACCGCATGTCGACCGGCGACATGCAGGTCGTGCTTCATGGCCTGGATCTCACCGGGCGCGAGTGAGATCAGGTAGACCTCGGCGCCCGCCTGCTCCGCGGCGATTCGTGGCTGGAGGTACTCCACCTCCTCGACACCGTCCGTGGCGAGGAACGCGATTCGTCTGCCCTGCAAGGGCTGCTGCTTCTTGGCCATGAGAGGGGCCTCCTTAACGGCGCCGCCCGGCGCCGCCCGGACGGCGGCGCGTGGGCTCGTTCCCATTCGCGTTCCCGCTGCCGGAGTGCACAAACGGACGCCCGGCAGGCCGCCCGGTTGCGGCCCTTTCCTACGGGTACCCAACTCCGGTGAGCGGGCAAATCGGCGCCATCGGCATCAGGTCGGACACCAGCCGCGCCGAGAGTTTCAGCGACGCGGTCCTCGCGATCGTCATCACCCTGCTCGTGCTCGACCTCCGGGTACCGGACGTCGAACCCGGCCGGCTGCTCTCCGGGCTGCTGCACCAGTGGCCCGCCTATGCGGCGTACGTTTCGTCGTACCTGTACGTGGCCGTCGTCTGGTTGAACCACAAGGCCGCGTTCAGCCGCATTCGGCAGGCCGATCGTGGCCTGCACTGGAGGAACCTCTTCGTCCTGTTCACCGCGGCGCTGCTGCCGTTCCCGACGGCCGTCGTCTCACACGCGCTACAGGAGGACAACTCAACGGACCAGCGTGTCGCCATCGCCTTCTACGCCGCGGTCGGGGCGCTGCTCTGCTTCAGTTGGTTGGCCTTCTTCCATTACCTGACCAGACACCGGGACCTGGTCGAGGAGGGGGTGCACGAACGGCTCATTCCGATCGAACAGGTCCGGGCGATGATCGGGATCGTCCTCTATGTCGCGGGCGGGGTCCTCGGATACCTGATCGTGCCGATGGTCGGCCTGGTGGTTTTCATCGTGGTGCCCGTGTTCTACGGCTTGACCAGCGTCGGCCTGTACTACGTCTCACCCGTCGCCCGTCGGGTCTCCGACCGCCACCGTTAGTCGACGCTGGCGGGGAGCGCCGGACCGTCAGCGGCCGTGTCGGTCGACACGTCGGGCGGGTTGCGACCGCGACCCGCCGGGGACGTACGCACGGTTGGGTGACCCGGTCGTCGAGCCGCTCCGACCGGCCCACACCGCTGGCTACGTTGCCCGGGTGAACCAGAACCGACCACCCGCACGGACCACCATGGCGTTGGCGGGTCTGCTCTTCGGCCGCCTTGCCATCCTCGTCGTGACGACCCTGGTGGCCGTCGCCGTGATGCCGGCTCCGGCGCGTTCCGGCGCGACCGGGCGCCCCGACGACGGTGTGGGTGTATCGGATGGTTCTGCCAGCGCATCGGCCCGGACCCGGCTTGCCTGGCTCGCCACGGCGAACGCCATCTTCGCCGTCGACGCGGCCGAACGGATCGTGCGGTACCGGGGCTGCGACGGTGACACCGGCCGCGTGCTCGACCAGGGCATGCTGGTCTCCGATGGTGTCGCCAGCGGACGGGTGACGGTCGGCGATGTCGGTTACGCCTACCGGGTGCCGCTGCGCGGCCGGACCGGGGGCACGGTCGAGATCAGCCGTCCGGGTCGGGAGCCCGAGGTGCTCACCGGTGAGGTGGTGACGAACCCGCAACCGCCGGTCGACCGCGAGCGGGGCGGGAAGCTGCTGCCACTGACCGAACGCCTGCGGGCGATCGTGGCCGCCTCACCGAATCCGACCGGCGTCGCCGTACGTGATCTCTCCGGCCGGTACGGCGACCAGCAGATCGGGGTCAACGGCACTTTCCGTCCGAAGGCGGCGAGTGTCATCAAGCTCTGGATCCTGACCGAGTTGCTGCGGGAGGTCGACTGCGGGTGGCAGCGGCTCGACGACGGTGTGCTGGTCGAGCCGAAGGATGTGGTCGGCGGCAGCGGCCAGCTCCAGTACGAGACGTTTCCCCAGGTGGTGACGCTGTACCGGCTGGCCCGCTACATGATCATTTACAGCGACAACACGGCCGCGAACGTACTGATCAATCATCTCAACGGGTTCGTTCGGGTGAACGCGCTGATCGACACGATGCTGTTGAAGCAGACCGCGTTGAACCGCCGAATGCTCGACACCGCCGCCGCCGCGCGGGGCGAGGAGAACTACCTCACCGCCGACGACGTGGTCAGCCTGCTCGGTGCGGTCTGGGACGGGAACCTCCTCTCACCGGTGTCCCGGACACTGATGATCTCGTTCATGCTCGAACAGACCATCAACACGAAGATCCCGGCCGCGTTGCCGCCCGGCGTACCGGTCGCGCACAAGACCGGTGAACTGCCGGACGCCTCGCATGACGTCGGTTACCTGCTGATCCCGCACTCGGAGGTCGCGGTCGCGTTTGTCACCTCCGGGCCGGAGGCCACCGGCGCAGAGACGGTACGCCAACTGGCCCGCGCGGTCTACGACTACCTCGTACCCCCGGCCGTCACCGGCTTCGGTCCCGCCCCCACCCCCAACTGACCCGATACGGATGCGATAAGTGGAGTTTCGTAATTTGTGAGGCAAACGTCCCTTTAGCTGGTTAGCGTGACATCGAGCGTCACCACAGCTGCACGAGGGGCTTCACATGTACGGACCGCACACTGGGCAGATCGCCCAACCGCCAGGTGTCTTCGGGTGTCACCCGTGGGCGCTGGAAGGCTGAGGACCAGGATGCGCGGCAGCGGTTCGACCTCGGCGGAGGTCATGGTTCTGATCGGCACCCGGCCGGAGGGGGTGAAGACAGCCCCACTGGTACGTCAGTTGCGGCTGGACACCCGTTTCACCGCCACCGTGGTGGACACCGGTCAGCACCCGGGCCGGGTCGGAGAGGCACTGGCACCCTTCGGGCTCACCGCCGGGGTGACGCTCGAACCCGTACGGCACACGGGTTCTCTGGCCGAACTCGCCGCCGCGCTCATTACGGCGACCGACGCGGTGCTCGCCGAGCACCGTCCCGCCGCTGTCGTGGTCCAGGGCGGCACCCTGACCGCGCTGGTCGGCGGAGTGGTCGCCTTCTGGCACCACCTACCGGTGGTGCACCTGGAGGCCGGTCTGCGTACGCACGACCTGGACCGGCCCTTCCCCGAGGAGGCGAACCGGGCCATGCTGGCCCGGTTCGCCGCCCTCCACCTGGCTCCCACCCCGACCGCGCACCGGCACCTGCTCGACGAGGGGGTGCCGGAGGAGCGGATCGTGGTCACCGGAAACACCGTGGTCGACGCGCTGCATCACCTGATCGACCACGGCCTGGCCCAGCCGCCCCGGTGGATCGACCCGACCCGGCGGCTGATCGTGGCCACCCTGCACCGCAGGGAGAACTGGGGCGGCGGGGTCTTCGGTGTCTGCGCCGGCCTGCGGCACCTGGCCCGCCGTCACCCCGACGTCCAGATCGTCATGGTCACCCACCCGAACCCGACGCTCGGCGCGGAGGTGACCGCCCAACTGGGGCGGACTCCCGGCATCCGGCTCACCCCACCGCTGCCGTACCCGGAGATGGTCGGCCTGTTGAGCGTCGCGGATCTGGTGATCACCGATTCCGGCGGCCTACAGGAGGAGGCCGGCACGCTCGGCGTACCGGTGCTGGTCACCCGGGAAACCACCGAGCGCCCCGAGATCGTCAGCTCCGGCTACGGCACCCTGGTCGGCACCGATCCGGAGCGGATCATCGCCGCCGCGGCGGCGGAACTCGCCGTACGCTCGCTGGCCGAACGTACGTCCGCCTTCGGCGACGGGCAGGCCAGCGTACGCGCCGTCGCGGCCATCGCCGACCTGCTCGCCCTGCCGACAAAACCGGTCGAGCCGACCCGGCTGCCCGTACCGGTGGCTTCGGTGGCGAGCAACGTCCCCGTCCGCGCCGCGTAGTTCGTCTTCGTCGACGCGGCTGGGGCGATTGGGCGTTACCCGGGGCCGGAAGCGGGAAATGCGGAGGCGTCGGAGGGGGACGTACGTGTCGCTGGCTGAGGGTACGGTCTGCAACGCCCGCGAGCACGGTCTCAAGGGTGACGGTGTCACCAACGACCAGCCGGCGCTCCAGGCGTTGGTCGACGCACTCGGCGAGGCGTACGCGGCGGACGGGCGACCACGGGTCATCCACTGCCCACCCGGCACCTACTCGATCCGGGACGCCGGCACGGTGTGGCGTAGCGGGATCTCGCTGACCGGTGCCGGGATCGGGGTCACCAGGTTCGTCCTCAGCAACGAGGGGAACCGGGTGGATCCGACGCCGCTGGCCTACTTCACCACCGTGCAGCACGGCGCGAGCCGGGACAACTGCATCACCGACTGCACCTTCGCCAGCTTCGAGATCGACGGGTCCGGCGTGAAACTGGCCCGCTACGACTACCTGGCCAAGGGCCTCGGCCTGCAGTACGTACAGCGCGGGCGGTTCCGCGACCTCTACATCCACGACACCGCCGCGACCGGGCTCGGCTGCGACTTCCTCCAGGACACGACCGTGGAGGCGGTGCACGTGCTGCGCTGCGGTCGGCTGGACACCGGGCAGCAGATGGGCGGCGCCGGCATCGGCATCGGCGTCGGCGGCTGGGGAGACAGCGAGCGGCTCACCGTCGCCAACTGCACCGCCGTCGGCAATGGCACCAACGGCATCTTCCTGGAGTTGCAGAAGCCGGACTGGGTGCCGCCGCGCGGGATCCGGATCGTCGGGTGCCACGTCGAGGACAACCGCTTCGGCATCTCCGACTGGGGCGCGGAGGGCCTGATCGTCAGCGCCTGCACGATGATCGGCAACCACGAGGCCGGGTTCGACGTCTCCGCCCAGGGCACCTCCGGGGTCGCCGGCCGGGGCGGCATCGTGGCCGACTGTGTCATCGACGCGAACATCATCGACGGGCTGAGCATCGGCAACACCCCGGGACGGTACGTCGTCAGGGGAAATCGGATCAGCCGCAACGGCCGGTACGGCTACTGCGAGCACAATCTCGCCCGGAACCCGATTCCGGGCCGCGAGGTCGTGCTGGACGGGAACGAGATCTGGGAGAACGGGCTCGACGGGATCCGGATCGACGCCGGACTGAGCGACGGCGCGATCGTGAACAACCGGATCCGGGACAACGGTCGGCGCTCGGCCGGCGGTGACAGTGGCGCGGGGGAGGCGGTCAGCTACACCCGTACCTCGGTGCGGGACAGTGGCGCCGACTGGCCGGTCGACGGGCACCGGGGCAAGGTCGTGCGAATCGGCCCCCGGAGCGCCGTGGTGGCGACCAACACCAGCAACGAACTGTTGCTCGCACCGGTCCGGCCCGGCGCCACCACCGCCTGGACCGGCGGTACGCCCTCGGCAGGGGAGCGTTACGAACTGCCGGAGGCACCCACCCGGCGGGCCGGCATCACCCTCGCCTCGACCACCTCCGATCTCACCCTGCGCCACAACCGGGTCTGGGACAGCCAGGAACGGAAGACCCAGACGCACGGGCTGTTGGTCACCGGTGAGGGCCCGCACGGTTCGGCCGACATCCAGGACAACGACTTCGCCTGCAACGCCGTCGCCGCCACCCGGATCGAGACCCCCGAGTACGCCTGACCCGGCCCGGAACGCCGAACGGGTGGCTGCCCGGGTACGGACAACCACCCGTTCGGTCTCGGGTGCGGGACGGGTTGTTACGGGGTGGTGCCGCCGAACTCGACCCAGTTCAGGTTCACCAGGCCGGTGGTCGGGCCACCGGTGACCGGGGTGAACACCAGGTAGAGCCGTTGGGCGCCGGCGGGGTGGTTCACCGGCACCGACTGGCTCGCGTACGCGCCGTTGCCGCTGGTGGCGTTCAGCGTGGCGGTGGCGACCAGGGCACCGGTCGGCGAGCCGACCCGCAGTTCCACGTTGGCGCGCGGCTGCCCGACGGTGGTCGTGGATCCGCCCGAGTAGCGGAACGTCACCGTGCTGACGCCGGCGAAGTTGATCGGCTCGAACGCGATGTGGTCACCGGCGTCGATGCCGCCGACCTGCGATCCGCCACCGGTGTCGGTGCTGGCCGCGATCGTCACGCCCTGCTGGACCTGGGCGTGCTCGGCCTGCTGCCGCCGTACCTGGATGATCGCCTGTCCGACCGTGGTCAGCGCCGGCTGGCCGCCCGCGCCCAGGTCGGTGTAGGTGGCGCTGATCCCGCCGTAGAGGTAGCCACCGGCGTGGTCGGCACCGTCGGCCGGGGTGGGCAGGGTTCCGGTGCAGCCGGTGGTCTCGGTCTCACCGTGGCCGTGGCTGTCGTGACCGAGGACGAAGGCGACCGTGACCCGGCTGCAGTCGATTGTCCCGTCCTCCGGGTCGGTGACCGCGACCGTGTACGGCACGGTGTCACCCCAGTTGAAGAACGTCCCGCCTGCCGGCACCGTCACGGTCACCGTCGGCGCCGTGTTGCCGACCACGATCTCCCTGGTCAGCACCGCGGTCTTGCCGCTGGAGTCGGTCACCGTCAGCTTGGCGTGGTACACCCCGTTGGTGGTGTAGGTGTACGTCGGGTTCGGGTCGGCCGAGTCGACCGTGCCGTTGCTGTCGAAGTCCCAGGCGAACGAGATCGACTCGCCCGGGTCAGGGTCGGACGATCCGGCGCTGGAGAACTGCACCGGCAGCGGGGCCTGGCCCGAGGTCGGGTTGGCGGCCAGCTGCGCGATCGGCGAGCGGGTGCCCTTCACGTACCGGATCATCGAGAGCTGGGCGTCCGGGTTGGCCCGGAAGAAGCCGTCGCCGTACTCCAGCACGTAGAGGTTGCCGTCCGGACCGAACTCCATCTCCATCGGGTTGTCGAAGATGACGCCGGGCAGGAACTGCTCCACCCCGACCAGTTGTCCGCTGCCGTTGGTGCGCATCATGAAGAGCTTGTCGCGGGTGAACTCCCCGAAGACCACGCTGTTGTCGTAGTACTCCGGGAACTTCGTCTCCGAGGTGTTCGCCTCGTCGTAGGAGTAGATCGGGCCGCCGTGCGGGCCGACGCCACCGGTGCCGATCACCGGCCACTTGAAGTCGCAGGTGGTCGGCGGGTTCTGCAGGTACGCCCCGGCGCAGGTGGTCCGGGCCTCGTAGGTGTACCAGAACTGCGGCTGGGCCACCGCCGGCAGCGTCGTCCGGCCGGTGTTACGCGGTGAGTCGTTCACCGGCGCACCGCAGTTGAACGGCTGCCCGGAGGTACGGGTGGCGAAGTCGTAGTCGATGTACGGCAGGCTCGGCGAGTAGCAGTACGGCCAGCCGTAGTTCGCGGCCTTGTTGGTGGCGAACCACCGGCCGGTGCCCTCCGGCCCCCGGGTCGGGCTGGAGGTACGCGAGTCCGGCGAGTAGTCGCCGACGTACACGAAGCCGTTGTGGTCGACGTCGAACCGGAACGGGTTGCGCAGGCCCATCAGGAAGATCTCCGGACGGGTCTTGTTGTCGTAGTCGCCGTTCTCCGGGAAGAGGTTGCCGGCCGGGATGCTGTACGTCCCGTTGTCCTTCATCTTGATCCGCAGCAACTTGCCGCGCAGGTCGTTGGTGTTGGCGGAGGAGCGCTGGGCGTCGTACCCGGGGCCCTGGGTGGGGGACTCGTTGATCGGGACGTAGCCGTCCGAGCCGCTGGCGTTGGTGTCGTCACCGGTGATCAGGTAGAGCAGCCCCTTGCCGTCGAACTTGACCTTGCCGGCGACGTGGCAGCAGATGCCCCGGTCGGTGTCGACCCGCAGGATCTGCTGCTCGGTCGACATGTCCAGGCGCGGGTTCGGGCCGTCGACGAACTTGACCCGGGAGAGCTGGTTGTAGCCCTTGAACTTGTCCCAGACCGTCGGGTCGGTGCTGGTCGCGGGCGCGTCGCCCTCGTTGACGCCGGGCGTGGCCGGGTTGTCCACGGGGGTGTTCAGCACCGGCGAGTAGTAGATGTAGACCCACTTGCTGGTGGCGAAGTCGGGCGCGATGGTCATCGTCTGGAGCCCGTCCTCGTCGTGCTGGTAGACGGGGATGGTGGTGATGACCGGGCTGGCGCCGGTGGTCGGGTCGTAGAGCCGGATCTCACCGCCACGGGTGTTGTGCAGCACCCGCCCGTCGGGCAGGACCGAGAGCGACATCGGCTCGCCCGGCTCGTCGTTGAGGGTGACCTTCTCGTAGTTGCCGAGTACGGTCGCGCCGCAGTCGCCCTCGACCACGCCGGCAGCCCACTGGATGCCGCCGAGCAGGTGCTTCTTGAAGCCGCCCACCCGGTACGTGTCGATCGAGTGGCCGAGTCCGGTGTAGAAGGAGCGACCGCCCTGGTAGTCCTTGCACCAGCTGACCGGGTGGTCGAAGCCCATGGTGCCGCCCGCGAAGCTCTTCTCCTGGGCGGTGGCGAGCACGTGCGACGAGCCCCGGACGTTGGTGGTGAAGTTGTACCACTCCTCGGTGAGGGTCAGCGTCTGCGGCACCGCCTCGGTGGCGGGGTGTACCCGGTCGGCGACCTCGACCACACCCTCCTCCAGGCTGGCCGCGCCGGACGCCTTCGCTCCGACGAGGTTCTGGTAGAAGGCCCAGTCCGGCTCGGTCTCGGCGGCGGCGTGTACGCCGACGTACCCGCCGCCGGCCTTGACGTACGCCTCGAAGGCCGCTTCCTGGGTCGGGTTGAGCACGTTGCCGGTGGTGTTGAGGAAGACCACCGCCCGGTAGTTGTCGAGGTTGGCCGGGGTGAACGCGGCGGCGTCCTGGGTGACCGTGGCGGTGAAGCCGTTGGCGTCGGCGAGCGCCTTGATCGTACGGACACCATCCGGAATGGAGGACCGTCGGGTGCCGTCGGTTTTGGTGAAGACGAGCACCCCGTACGTTTCCGGGGCGCGGGCGGTCGAGCGCAGCGCCGCCGGTCCGTTCTCCTCGCCGACCAGGCGTTCCTCTGCGGTGGCCTGGTCGGGTGCGGCGCTTGCCGGGGCGGCGACCAGGCCGGGGATGGTGATGGCGGCGCCGACCGTGGCGGCGAGCCACCGGCGCAATGGTCTTGTCATGCTTTCCTCCGGGGGTGTGGAGCGGGCATACGGCCGCGCCGTCGGGCCGGACCCACTGGGGCCCGGTGCCGCGGTTCGGTTGCCGTTGTCGGGCGCGGTGACGCATCCGTCATGGATGGTTGGTGGTCGCGCGCGCCGCCACGACGAACCACGTTCTCTGCTTGCCGAGCCGACCAGTGCGGGCCGGTTCCACCGCCGCTGAGGGGCGGGGTTCTGGGCTCAGCCGCGTGACGGCGGCCAAGTTCCGGGTACGGACGGGTCGCCTACGACCGCGTCGTGCCGGCTCATCTCGTCGCGAGGGACGAGGGGGGTGTGCGCAAGCGGCCGGGCGCTGTCGTGTCCATGTCTCGCTACCTTCCTCGCGGCCGGGGCCGCGGCGACGATGCGGGAGTGGCTGTTGGACAGTGGCGCCGCCGATGCGCCGCTGAAACGTTTCGTTAGGGTCCCATGCAGGGGATTTGGAGCTGTTCTGGTTGAAACAGAACCTTAATCCGTGGGCAACACGAAAGATAGACCCATGACCAACTAACTTCCGTCAATACTGATGAAAGTCACTGTGTTACGCAACGAAAGTCCCCGGACGCCCGCCGCCGCCCTGTCCGCCATCCCGACGACCGGTCGACATGGCGCACGTCACGCGAGTTGTGAATCTTCTGTGTGGGTAGTCGGCCGACCGTCCCGGCGTGCCCCGGCCCTCGATACGCTCCGGCTCGTGTCCAACCTCAGTCGGATCCGCGCCTGGTTGATCGTCTTCGTCATTGGTCTGGTCCTGAGTGGGGTGACCGCCTTCCCTCTCGAAGCCGAGAGCCGTCTGCTGGTGCGGCTGCTGCACGCCGACTGGTCACCGGCGCCGGAGCACCTGCCGGTGCTGGTCGACTGGATCGACCGGGTGCATCGGGGCATCGTGGTGACCAACGACCAGTTCCCCTTCCTCGCGTACGGCACCGACTGGTTGGCCTTCGCGCACCTGGTCATCGCGGTCGCGTTCTGGGGTCCGTACCGGGACCCGGTGCGCAACATCTGGGTGGTCCATTTCGGGATGATCTCCTGTGCCGCGATTGTCCCACTCGCGCTGATCGCCGGCCCTGTCCGGGGGATCCCCTGGTGGTGGCAGTTGATCGACATCTCGTTCGGGATCTTCGGCATCATCCCGCTGCTCTTCGTCCACTGGGAGACCCGCCGACTCGCCGCCCAGGCGCCCCCTGTCGCGGCGCCCGGTCCGGAGCCCGCCACGGCAACCGGAGATTGACACTATGCTGTTGACGCGGTAAAAGGTGCCGCGCTGTGTGGCGGAGATCGGGCGAGACGGGATCGGGTGCGGTGATCAGGGGTAGGTTCATACGGTTCGACGAGGTGCGCGGGTACGGGTTCATCACGCCGGACAACGGTGGCGAGGATGTATTCGTGCACGCGAACGTGCTGGGCGACGAGAAGTACGCCTTCGCACCGGGCGTCCCGGTGGAGTTCGAGGCGGTGGAGAGCGACCGGGGTATGAAGGCCCTCGCGGTCCGCATCCTGAAGACGGAACGGGCCCTGGCCTCCACGGTCAGCGTGACCCTGCCCGAATCCGTACCGGCCGCGTCCGAACGCTCGGACGACGACGGCATGTGCGACGTGCTCACCCCGGCCGGGTTCCGGCACGAGGTGACCGAGCTGCTGCTCGAAGCCGTACCGACCCTGACCGGGGCGCAGATCGTCACGCTGCGGCAGAGCCTCACCGTGCTCGCCCAGCGACACGGCTGGGTGGAGAACTGACCGCCACGGGGGACGACAGCTAGCGCGACGGCTCCGGTTCGGTCACGTCGGCGACGGTCGCGTCGAGCGCGGTCAGCGCGTCGTCGGCCGCGAGGGCGATGGCGACACCCCGTTCACCCGCACCGAGGGTGATCTTCCGGCCACGGATCCGTTCGTCCGCGACCACCGGCCACGCCGTGGTCGAACCGAACGGTGTGATGGTGCCGCGTTCGTAGCCGGTCGCGTCCTTCGCCGTGCCCGCGTCCGGCAGGGAGAGCCGGTTCACGCCGAGCAGGGCGCGGAGTTTCGGCCAGGAGATGACCCGGTCGCCGGGGACGAGGACGAAGACGTGGTCGTTCTCGCCGCGACGGATCACGATCGTCTTCACCACGTCCGCGACCGCGACGCCGAGCGCCGCGGCTCCCTCGGCCACGCTTCCCACCGGTCCGTGCCGGAGCACCTGGTAGGCGACGGCGGCGGAGTCGAGGGCGTCGGTGGCGGAGCCGGGCATGATCGAACTCTACCTCCGGGGCCGGCCGGCCGGACGGCACTTCCCGGGTGGCCACCCCGGTCGAGAAACCATCGGATGTCGTTGCGGTCGTGGTCATGGGAGCCGGGGAGAGGTACGCCCGCTGGGCCGCACTACTTACCGACAGTGGTTGTGAAAGCGTTCGAGAGACTGGTAGACATCGGATGTATCACGGCCGGTTCAGTGCCTCGACGGAACGGATCACGTCTCGGTGGCACCGCGCTGCCAGCCTGTGAGCTGACTGTCCGAGCGGGCCGGAGGGAACGAGCATGGCGCTCACCGACGAAGCGATCCACAAGATCAAAGAGATGATCGTCTCCGGCGAGTTGCGCCCCGGCGATCGGCTCCCGAAGGAGGCCGACCTGGCCGACCGGTTGGGGCTGTCCCGCAACTCCCTGCGTGAGGCCGTGAAGGCACTTTCGGTGATCCGGGTGCTGGACGTACGCCAGGGTGACGGCACGTACGTGACCAGCCTCGACCCCGGTCTGCTGCTGGACGCGATGAGCTTCGTGGTCGACTTCCACCGCGACGACACCGTTCTCCAGTTCCTGGAGGTACGCCGAATCCTGGAACCGGCCGCCGCGGCGATGGCCGCCCAGCGGATGACCGAGCAGGAGATCGCCACCCTGCGTACCCTGCTCGACGGGCTGGGCGGTGAGCCGACCATCGACGCGTTGGTCGCCAACGACCTGGAGTTCCACCGTCAGATCGCGGCCGGCGCCGGCAACGACGTGCTCTGCTCGCTGATCGACAGTCTCTCCGGTCCCACCACCAGGGCCCGGATCTGGCGGGGCCTCACCCAGGAGAGCGCGGTGGCGCGCACCCGTGAGCAACACGCCGCGATCCTGGACGCCATCGCCGCCCGGCAACCCGAACTCGCCCGTTCCTGGGCCACCGTGCACGTGGCCGGTGTCGAGGACTGGCTGCGCCGTGCCCTGTAACTCGCCTGAGCTGGGCATTGTCATATTTCCGACCGATGTGGCTCGGCCGTTCGGTCAGGTGCGGTGACCTGCTGGTCTTACGCTCTGCGTCATGTTCGACACCCTTCGTCAGGACTATCGGCGCAACCGTGATCCGTTGGTCCGGCTCGTGCTGACCGTTTTCCGCTTCGGACAGTGGACGGTCGGCCGCCGTACGCTGATCCGTCGCCTCTGCACCCTTCCGTACAAGGTGCTCAACCTGGTGGTCATCCGCCTCGGCACCAACAGCGACCTGCCCCGTGAACTGTCCTGCGGCCCCGGACTGCGGCTCTTCCACCCGTACGGGCTGGTGTTCCACCGGGACGCCCGCCTCGGGCGGGACGTCAGCGTCTACCACCACGTGACGATCGGGCGGCGGGACCACAGCGGTGAGCCGCAGATCGGTGACGAGGTCACGCTCGGCGCCGGCGCCACCGTACTCGGGCCGGTCGTGGTCGGCTGCGGCGCCAAGATCGGTGCCGGCGCCACCGTGCTCGACGACGTGCCGCCCGGCGGTCGGGCGATCGGCCCACGCGCACAGGTCACCGGCGTCCGGCAGGGCGAACGGCGGGCCGACTCCGATCACGGCAGCCCACTGCTCGCCGGAGGCTAACCCCGACCGGTCGCCAGTTCGCGGACCACTACGGTCGGGCACTCGGTGTGGTGCAGCACCTGCTGGCTGACCGAGCCGAGCAGCAGACCCCGGAAGCCACCGCGACCCCGGCTGCCGACCACCAGCAACTGGGCCCGCCGGCTCGCCTCGACCAGCACCTCGACCGGGTGGCCGGCGACCACCTCGCCGGTGATCGACAGGTCCGGAAACCGTCGCCGACAGTCGACCAGTTGCTGGTCCACCGCGTCCTGCTCGGCCCGGGACATCTCGTTCGGGTCCGACTCCGCCGGCCGCCACCGGGTCGTCGACCCGGTCCAGACCCGTACCGCGTGCACCGGGGCACCGCGTCGCGCCGCGCGTTCGATCGCCCAACCGAGGGCGAGCTGCGCGTACGGGGAACCGTCGGTCCCCACCACGATCCGACTCCGGGCCGGGTCGGCACCGGCGGCGCCGGACGGCACCACCACGACCGGGCAGTGCGCGTGGGTGCTCATCGCGATCGTCGTCGACCCGGCGAGCAGGCCGGTGAAGCCACCGTGGCCGCGACTGCCGAGCACCACCATCGTGGCGTCGGCGGAGCGCTCCCGTAGCCCCATCGAGGCCGGTGACTCCAGCACCTCACCCCGTACGTCCAGTCCCGGATGACTGGCCACGGACTGGTCCACCGCCGCCGCCACCATGCCCTCCACCGCACGCCGCGTGGTCTCGTCCGGCCAGGTCCCGGGGCCGGGTCCGGGACCGATCCAGGTCCCGGCGGCCATCCACTCGAAGGCGTACGCCAACTGGACCGGCTCCCCGGTCCGGCCGGCCTCGTCGAGCGCCCAGTCGAGCGCGCGGGTGGCGCCCTCGGAACCGTCGTAACCGACCAGGATCGGTCTGTCCATCCGTCAGCTCCGGGTTCCGACCCAGCGCCACTCGGCGACCCGGGGAGCGTCCTCGCCGTAGCGGCGGGTGTACTCGCGACACTCCTGCCGGGCGTCGACCATGGCCTGACGCAGGTGGGCGGCGCGGGCACCGAGCCCCGGCACCCGGTCGATCACGTCGACCACCAGGTGGAACCGGTCGAGCTGATTGAGCATCACCATGTCGAACGGGGTGGTGGTGGTCCCCTCCTCCTGGTAGCCCCGTACGTGCAGGTTGTCGTGGTTGGCGCGGCGGTAGGTCAGCCGGTGGATCAGTGCCGGATAACCGTGGTAGGCGAAGATCACCGGCTTGTCGCGGGTGAAGATGGTGTCGAACTGGGTGTCCGGCAGACCGTGCGGATGCGCCGCCTCCGACTGCAACCGCATCAGGTCGATCACGTTGACCACCCGTACCCGGAGTTCGGGCAGGTGCCGGCGGAGCAGGTCGGCGGCGGCCAGCGTCTCCAGGGTGGGTACGTCGCCGGCGCAGGCGAGCACCACGTCCGGTTCGGCGCCCTGGTCGGTGCTGGCCCAGGGCCAGATGCCGAGCCCGCGCCGGGCGTGCAGGATCGCCTCGTCCATGGAGAGCCAGTTCGGGCTGGGCTGCTTGCCGGCGACCACCACGTTGATGTAATGCCGGCTGCGCAGGCAGTGGTCCATGGTGGTGAGCAGGGTGTTCGCGTCCGGTGGCAGGTAGACCCGGACCACCTCGACCTTCTTGTTCACCACGTGGTCGATGAAGCCCGGGTCCTGGTGGGAGAAGCCGTTGTGGTCCTGCCGCCACACGTGGCTGGAGAGCAGGTAGTTGAGGGACGCCAGCGGGCGGCGCCAGGGGATGCCCCGGGTCGTCTTGAGCCACTTGGCGTGCTGGTTGACCATCGAGTCGACGATGTGGATGAACGCCTCGTAGCTGGTGAAGACCCCGTGCCGGCCGGTCAGCAGGTACCCCTCCAACCAGCCCTGGCAGAGGTGCTCGGAGAGCACCTCCATCACCCGCCCGTCCGGGCCGAGGTGGTCGTCGCCGGCCCGTTGGGCGCCGAGCCACACCCGGTCGGTTGCCTCGAAGACCGCGTCGAGCTTGTTGGACGCGACCTCGTCCGGGCCGAAGAGCCGGAACCGGTCCGGGTTGGCCACGATCACGTCGCGCAGCCACCGGCCGGTGGCGGTGGTCGCCCCGGCCGTCGTACCGCCCGGTTCCGGCACCGCTACCGCGTAGTCGCGGAAGTCGGGCAGCGTCAGGTCGCGCAGCACCTGGCCGCCGTTGGTGTTCGGATTGGCGCTCATCCGCCGGTCACCCCTCGGCACCAGGCCGGCGATCTCGGCTACGGGCGAACCGGTGGCGTCGAAGAGTTCCTCGGGGCGGTAACCGCGCAGCCACCGTTCGAGCTGTGCCAGGTGTTCCGGGTTGTCCCGTACCCCGGAGAGCGGGACCTGGTGGGCGCGGAAGGTCCCCTCGACCGGACGGCCGTCGACCTCGCGCGGCCCGGTCCAGCCCTTCGGCGTACGGAGCACGATCATCGGCCAGCGGGGGCGTTCGACCACGCCGGTGCCCCGGGCCCGACGTTGGATCGCGGCGATCTCGTCCAGCGCCCGGTCCAGGGTGCCGGCGAGCTCCTGGTGCACCCGGTCCGGTTCGTCACCGGCGACCACGTACGGCTGGTAGCCGTAGCCGCGCAGGATCGACAGCAGGTCCTCCTGGGGGATCCGGTCGAGCACCGTCGGGTTGCCGATCTTGTAGCCGTTGAGGTGCAGGACGGGCAGGACCGCCCCGTCGCGGGCCGGGTTGAGGAAGACGTTGGAGAGCCAGCTGCCGGCCAGTGGCCCGGTCTCCGCTTCGCCGTCGCCGATCACACAGGCGACGATCAGTTCCGGGTTGTCGAAGGCGGCGCCGTACGCGTGCATCAGCGAGTAGCCGAGCTCGCCGCCCTCGTGGATCGACCCGGGTACCTCCGAGGCGACGTGGCTGGGGATGCCGCCGGGAAAGGAGAACTGCCGGAACAGCCGCTCCATGCCCTCCTCGTCGCGGGAGACCGACGGGTAGCGCTCGGTGTAGGTCCCTTCGAGCCACGTGTTGGCCACGATCGCGGGTCCGCCGTGTCCCGGCCCGGTTATGAACATCATCTGGAGGTCGCGGCGGACGATGGTCCGGTTCAGGTGCGCGTAGACCAGGTTCAGCCCGGGGCTGGTACCCCAGTGTCCGAGCAGCCGGGGCTTGATCTGCGCCGGGGCCAGTGGCTCGCGCAGCAGCGGGTTGGCCATCAGGTAGATCTGCCCGACGGTCAGGTAGTTCGCCGCCCGCCAGTACGCGTTCAGCCGACGCAGTTCGTCGTCGGCGAGCGGGGCGTGTGGTTCCACGGCGGTCTCCATCGGCCTCAGACTCTCGCGAGTCGGGCGCTCGCGCAGCCGGATCCGGGATGTTGACTCCGACCGGGTCGTCAGTTCCGGGCGGAGGACCGGCCGGTCCCGGGCCTCTACGCCTGTATGTAGAGCTCGTGCGCGGTACGGACGATCACCACCGGGGCGGGTGAGTGGTAGAGCAACGTCTGGCTGAGTGCCCCGAGCATGCTGCGTGAGGGTTGTTCGCCGCGCATGCTCACCACGACGAGTTCGGCCGTACGGGACGCCTCGATCAGGAGGTGCTTGGACTCGCCGGAGCGGACCTGCTGGGTGACCCGGACCGCCGGGTACCTCTCCTGCCACGGGGCGACCGTCTCGGCGAGTTGCCGGGCGATGGAGGGGTCCGGTTCCTCCGAGGGGTCGTCCGCCTCCCATACCCGGAGCACGACCAGTTCGGAGTCGCGTGTGGCGGCGGCGTCGAAGGCGAAGTCGAGGGCGGTCGACGTACCGGCCCCGCAGTCGATGCCGACCAGCACCGGCGCTGGCGGTGGCAGGTTCTCCCGGGCGACCAGCACGCTGCACCCGGCCCGGGCGGCGATCTGCACGGAGATCGCCTCGATCGGTACTGCGGTCTGACCGGAGAGCCCGCCGTCGCCGAGTACGAGCAGCGCGGCGCTGCCCGACTCCCGCAGCAGGGTGGTCAGGGCCGGCCCTTCGATCAGCGCGCAGGTGAGTCGTAGTACGGGTTCGGACTCGGTGGCGACCTGGGCGGCCTGGTTCAGGATTCGTTCGGCCGGTTCCCGTAGCTCCCCCTCGATTGGTGCCGACGGGTCGGCGATCCAGTTGAAGGCGTGCACGATCCGGAGCGGTCGCTGGTGTGCCGCTGCCTCGTGTGCGGCCAGCCGAACGGCGGTCAGGCTCTGTGGTGAGTCGTCCACGCCGACCACGACCGGTGCGTCCGCGGTCAGGCTCATCGTTCTCACCTCCGGGCCGGGGTCTCGGCGACGGTCGGCGGGCCGGGACGTGCGGAAACAGGCCCGGTACCGACAGTAGTGGCGGTTCGGGACCTGGTGGGCCGGAACCGGTTTGTCAACCAGGGTTGACAAGCGCCATACTGTCAACCTAGGTTGACAGTATGAGTCAGGCTACGGATCTCGCGGCGGCGGCGGGGAGCACCGACCCCAGGGTCGGACTCCGGGCGGTGCTCGCCCTCCGCCGACTGCTGGAGCGGCTGGAGATCGTCCAGGTCGACAACGCTCGACGCCAGGGCTGGTCCTGGCAGGAGATCGCCGACGCGCTGGAGGTCAGCCGTCAGGGCGTCCACAAGAAACATGCCGGCCGGTCGCCGGCACCTACCCGGGGAGAGTCGTGATGTGGAATCGCTTCACCGTGTCGGCCCGACAGGTCATCGTCACGGCCCAGACCCAGCGCCGCGCGCTGCGGCACGACTTCATCGGCACCGAGCACCTGCTGCTCGGACTGCTCGACGACGAGGCCGGCCCGGTCGCGGCGCTGCTGCGCGACGCCGGGATCGACGCCGACCGGGTCCGGACGGAGATCGCCGCCATGGAACGGCGCGAGCTGGGCGAGACGGACGCCGAGGCGTTGCGCTCGATCGGCATCGACCTCGACGCGGTCCGGGCCAGCGTCGAGCAGACGTTCGGCGAGGGTGCGCTCGAGGCGCCGCTGCCACCGGGGCGGCGCCGCCTCTTCGGTGGGCGGTTGCCCCGGACCCGCCTCTCGCCCCGGGCCCAGAAGGTGCTGGAACTCTCGCTGCGCGAGTCACTCCGGTTGCGGCACGACCAGATCGGTCCGGAGCACATCCTGCTCGGCCTGCTGCGCGAGGGGGAGGGGCTCGCCGCGTCGATCCTCACCCGGGCCGGTCTGGACCTCGACGACCTGCGCCGTCGCACCGTCCACGCCCTCGGCGCGGCAGCCTGACGGACGCCAGGCACGACCAGGGCGGCGACGGCGGTCAGCGGTTGTCGGTCGATGAGGTCCCGCCGGCCCGCTCTCGCGCGTCGACGGAAGGCGGGTCAGGCGACGGAGAAGGTCACGGTGCCGGTGTACTCACCGGACACGGCCGCGAGGGGTAGTTGGACGGAGACGACGGGGTCCCAGGTGGCGGAGTTGGTGCCGCGACCGCCGGTGAGGGTGTACGCGGTGCGTTCCACGTCGATGGTCTGAGCGTCCTGCGGGGTGGGTTGGCCGGAGGCGAAAGTGCCGGTGGTCGAGGTGGCCGGCCCCGACCAGTACGACACGTTGACGCTGGTGATGGTCTGGACCGGGCTGCCGGTGGTGACGAAGTCTGACGCGACCACCGTCGCGATCCAGGTCGCGTCCTCGAGTCCGCGCAGGTCGCCCACTGTCACCGGCCCCAGGTTGGCGGAGACGGTACCGCCGGGAGCGGCGCTGCCGAGGTCGGCCGCCTCCGGTGCGGTGATCGACAATTCCCTCGGTTCGGCGCAGGTCGACCGGGTGATCGTGTCGGTGTCCAGGGTGACCGCGCCGTTGATCGCCAACGTCCGGCCGTCGACCACCAGTCCGGCGCCGACGGTGATCGAGGTGAAGGCGAGGACGTCCCCCCGCAGGGTGGAGTTGGCCCCGAACGTGGCCGAGCTGCCGACCTGCCAGAAGACATTGCACGACTGGGCGCCGTTGATCAGGTTCACCGTGCTGTCGGCGGCGGTGATGAGCGTGGAGGCCGTCTTGAAGATGAAGACCGCGCTCGGGTCGCCCTCGGCGTCGAGGGTCAGCGTGCCGGTGATCCCGAAGGTGCCGCTGACGGAGTTGTACACGCCGGTGGTCATGGTGGTGCCGCCGAGGTTGTCCGAGATGGTGTCCGTGGTCGTCCGCGCTACGGCGTTGTTGTAGGCGATGGCCAGGTCGGCCTGGGCCTGCACGGCGGGGCCGTCGTTCGAGTGGATCGAACCGTTGACCTGACCGGGAGGGAACCCGGTCACGGCGGTACCCGGGCTCACTCCGATATCGCCGGTGACCATTGACAGGCCGGTGCTCGTGACCGTCGTGCCGGCGAGGATCGCGAAGTCGGCGGCGGAGCCCAGTGGCACCGGCACGGTCTCCGCCCTCGCGCTTCTTGGTGCGACCACATCGACCAGCAGAGTGGTCGCACCGACCAGGACCAGGACCAGCGTCACAGCCAACCGGTCCATCGCGCGGAGCCTGCGGCGAGTGATCGTCGGGCGGAGAGGCTCCATGGGTCCTCCTTGCGGGATCGATATGTCGAGGAATCGGATAAAACCGCCTTTAGTGTCCATAAAATCCCCAGCGCAGATCTGGAGCCCATGAACCGCACCGCCCTGGTTGCGACCGTTAGGTCAGCCGCGACCGTAGGTGCTGGCAAGTGGCGCAGGATGTCCACGACCCATGGCCAGACGGTCAGCACGTTGAACGCGTGCCAACGAGCGCGTGATCGCATCTGCTCGAACAGTCGCCGGTCGCGGCAAGATATGACATAGAGGATATGTATCCGCTTCGATTTATTGAGGTTAGCGTGAGCGCACTGACGGCGTTGCCGCACCGGGCCGGGATCCGGCCGGGCGTGCGCGGCGTCCCCTCACCCCCGATCGAAGGGACCCGTCGATGCAACATCGACCCACATCCGTCGCAGCGGCAATCCTGCTCGCCGCCGGCATGTTGGCCACGCTTCCCCAGGCGGCCTCGGCCAAGCCCAGCACCGAGGCGGCTGCGCCGGACGTCTCCGTCGAGATCCTCGACGCGATGCAGCGCGACCTCGGCCTCACCGCCGACCAGGTCCAGACGCGGCTGGCCGCCGACAGTCGGGCCGCCAAGGCCGAGGAGAGCCTGCGGGGATCGCTCGGCAGCCGGTTCGGTGGCGCCTGGCTCGTCGACGGCAGTCAGGTCGTCGTCGGAGTCACCGACACCGCCGCGGCCGAGCGGGTACGCGCCGCCGGTGCGCAGCCGAAGCTGGTGGCCCGCAGCGAGGCGGCGCTGACCGCGATCAAGGACACGCTCGACGCAAAGGGCAACGCGGCGCCGAAGTCGGTCACCGGCTGGTACGTCGACGTCACCAGCAACACCGTGGTCGTCCAGGCCACCCCGGACGGGGTCGCGTCGGCGGCCGGCTTTGCCGCCGCCAGCGGCGCACCGGCCGGCGCGGTCCGGGTGGCCGTCTCGGCCGAGGTCCCGCAGACCTACTACGACGTACGGGGTGGCGACGCCTTCTACATCGGCAGCGGGCGCTGCTCGATCGGCTTCTCGGTCAACGGCGGGTTCGTCACCGCAGGTCACTGCGGCAGCACCGGTCAGGCCGTCTCCGGCTCCAACCGGGTCGCCATGGGCAGCTTCGCCGGCTCCTCCTTCCCCGGCAACGACTACGCCTGGGTCCGGACCAACTCGAACTGGGTCCCGCGCGGCGTCGTGAACCGCTACAGCGGCAGCACCACCGTGGCCGTACGCGGCTCCACCGAGTCGGCGGTCGGCGCCTCCATCTGCCGGTCCGGCTCGACCACCGGCTGGCGCTGCGGCACCGTGCAGGCGAAGAACCAGACCGTCCGCTACTCCCAGGGCTCGGTCGGCGGCCTGACCCGGACCAACGCCTGCGCCGAGCCGGGCGACTCGGGCGGCTCGTGGCTCAGCGGCAACCAGGCGCAGGGCGTCACCTCCGGCGGGTCGGGCAACTGTTCCAGCGGCGGCACGACCTACTTCCAGCCGGTCCGCGAGATCCTCTCCGCGTACGGGTTGAGTCTCGTCCTCGGCTGATCGACGCAACGGGTGACGGGGCGGGCCGGCGTACCCACGCCGGCCCGCCCCCAATCCGTGCCGGGTTGCGTAAAACGTCACGCCGTGCCGGGTCGCTGGCGCCGATGATGTGCTGCACACTGACGCCCGTGAGGCAGCGAAGCGATACGACGGGTGACGGCGGCGTACGTTCCGCGGTCGTGGTGAACCCGACCAAGGTCGACGTCCAGCAACTGCGCCGTACGGTCACCAGCACGCTCGCCGAGGCCGGCTGGCCGGAGCCGCTCTGGTACGAGACCACGGTGCAGGACCCGGGTCAGGGGCAGACCCGACAGGCGATCGAGGCCGGCGTCGAGGTGGTCTTCGTCTGCGGTGGCGACGGCACCATCCTCTCCTGCGTGAACGCGCTCGTCGGCACGGACGTGGCGATGGCGGTCCTGCCCGGCGGCACCGGCAATCTGCTCGCCGCCAACCTGGGACTCTCCACCGAACTCGCCGCCGGCCTGGAGGTGGCGATCGAACGGGGCCGCCGGCTGCTCGACGTGGGCGTGGTGCACGACCAGGTCTTCACCGTGATGGCCGGAATGGGCTTCGACGCCCAGATGCTCGCCGCCACCTCGGAGACCTCCAAGGCCCGGATCGGCTGGCCGGCGTACCTGATGGGCGCCGTACGGCACCTGCGGGACCGGCCCATGCGGGTCCAGATCCGGATCGACGACCGACCGCCACTGCGCCGCCGGGCCCGGACCGTGCTGGTCGCCAACGTCGGCCGGCTCCAGGGCGGCGTACGGCTGCTCGCCGACGCCGAACCCGACGACGGCTACCTGGACGTCGCCATCCTCACCCCCCGGACCGTCGGGCACTGGGCCGTACTGATCTGGGCGGTGCTCGCCCGGCGCGAGCGGGTGCCCCGGATGGAGGTCTTCCGGTGCCGCCGGGTGCAGATCACCAGCGCCCGGAAACAGCCGAGGCAACTCGACGGCGACCTGATCGCACCGGACCGTTCGCTGCGGGTGCACGTCCGTCCACAGGCGCTCTGGCTCTGCGTACCGCGACCGGTCGAGGCGCCGGACCTGACGATGGACGCCACGGCGGTGACGGAACGCGGCGCCCGCCGGGCGGAACGGGTGGGCGGTGAGTAGCACCCGGAGGGTGCCGGAAACCCGGTTGATGGCCGACGACCAGCTTTCCGCCGACGACGCGTGGCACACCCTGACCCGGTACGGCGGCTGGCACCTGCTGCGCGACGCCTTCATCCGCTTCCGGTACGGCGACGGCTTCAGCCACTCCCGGGCCACCGCCCTGCAACTCTGCCTGGCGGTGGTGCCGTTCCTGATCGCGCTCACCGGGTTGATCAGCGACCTCGGCGTCGAGGACGGTGGTCGGGTGGTCGCCGACACGGTCGTCGCGCTGACCCCCGGCCAGAGCGACGCGATGGTGCAGGAGTTGCTGGTCGACACCGAACGCACCGAGGACATGGGAGAGCTGGCCCTGGCCCTCGGACTGATCACCGGGCTGGCCGCGCTGACCACCACGATGGCGCAGATCGAGCGCGGCGCCAACCGGATCTACGGGGTGGAGCGGGACCGGCCCGCGCTCCGGAAATACCTGCGGGCGATCGTGCTGGCCCTCGGCGCCGGCGTACCGGCACTGCTCGGCTTCCTCATCCTGGTCGGCGGCGGCCCGCTCGGCGACTCCGTCCAGCGGTACTACGGCTGGGGCGGGATCGCACACACCACCTGGGACGTGCTCCGCTGGCCGCTGAGTCTGGCGTTGACCGTCTCGGCGGTGGCGGTGCTCTTCCGTCATGCCCCGCGCCGCCGCCAGCCGGGAGTGTCCTGGCTGCTCTTCGGGGCGGCGCTGGCCACCGCGCTCTGGTGGCTGGCGAGTGTGCTGCTGGCCGCGTACGTCCGCTTCAGCGATGGTTTCGCGGAGACGTACGGCGCGCTGACCGGGATGATGGCGCTGCTGATCTGGGCGAACCTGACCGGGATCGCGCTTCTCGGCGGTCTCGCCTTCAGCGCCCAACTGGAGGCGTTGCGGATCGGGGTGCCGGAGCCGGCCGAGCCGGACCTGTGGCGGCCTCGCCCGGATCCGGTCGTGCCGGCCGCCCGCACCGCCCCGGACGACGCCGACGCCTCGGACACGGCGGAACCGCGCTCCTCCTGAGACCCGGCACCGGTGTACCGCGCCCACCGATCGGGTATCGAGCACGCCAGGCATCGAGGAGGTGCGGGTGTGGGCGCGGTGAAGGACATTCTGCGGCGGCCGGGCGGCCAGTTCACCGAACGGAGCCTGGCCGGGCTCGTCTTCATCGTCGGCACCGGGGCGGGATTCGCCCTGCTGCTGATGCTGGTCCGGGTCGGATGGGGTCCGCTGCACCGGGTCGACGCCGGGGTGGCGGCGTGGTTCAACGAGCTGGTCGCACCGCATCACCCGCTGGTCACCGTACTCCGGGCGATCACCGACCTGGGTGGTCGACCGATCATGATGTGGCTGGTCACGGTCGCGGTGGTCGGGCTGCTGATCCGTCGGCAGGGCCGGCTCGCCGGATACCTCGTCGTCACCGGAATCGGCGCGCTGGCGCTCGATCCGTCGCTCAAGGCACTTGTCGGTCGGTTACGCCCGGTGGTCGACGTACCGGTCGCGGCGGGCGTGGGCAACAGCTTCCCGAGTGGGCACGCGCTCGGCTCGATCGTCGCGTACGGCGCCCTGCTGCTGGTCTTCCTGCCGGCTGTCCGGCCCCGCTGGCGCCGCCCCGCGATCGTGTTCGTCGCCGTACTGGTCTTCGCGATCGGACTGACCCGGATCGCGCTCGGCGTGCACTTCGTCTCCGACGTGATCGGCGGCTGGCTGCTCGGGCTGGCCTGGCTGGTCGTCACCGGGTACGCGTTCCGGTTCTGGCGACGTGAGCGGGGCCGGCCGGTGCCGGCGCTGACCGAGGGGCTGGAGCCGGAGGCCCGGCAGGACCTGCGACCGGCACCGGCCGAGGAACGGATGCTGCCGCACCCGCTCGCCGGCAGCGCGGAACTCGTCACCGGCTGGGTGCTGGTCTTCGGCGCGCTGTACGGCTTCGGCATGCTGGTCAGCTACTACGCCGGGGACACCTTCGTGGCGACCCTGGACACCGAGGTCCCGCGCTGGTTCGAAGCGCACCGGACCGCCACCCTCGACCAGTTCAGCTACGGCTGGAGCAAGGTCGGCGACACCCACGCCATCCTGCTCGTCGCCCTGATCTTCTGCCCGCTGGTGCTCGCGGTCTGGCGCCGCTGGCGACCGGTGCTCTTCGTCGCGCTGACCATGTTCGGCGAGCTGGCGCTCTTTCTCGCCACCGCCCGCGCGGTCGACCGGCCCCGACCGGAGGTGGCGCACCTGGACGGGCAGTTGCCGACCGCCTCGTTCCCGTCCGGCCACATCGCCGCCACCATGTGTCTGTACGTGGCGATAGCGGTGCTGGTGATGCCCCGTACGGACCGGTGGTGGCGCTGGCTGACCGTGGTGGCCGCGGTGGTGATGCCACTCGGCGTGGCGCTCTCCCGGATGTACCGGGGGATGCACCATCCGAGCGACTTCGCCGGTGCGATCCTGCTCACCGTGCTCTGGGTCGGCCTGCTCTACCTGGTCGTACGCCCCAACGCCGACCTCGAACAGGGCAGTCGTCCGTCCCCCGCCCCGGAGCCGGAGCTGACTAGAGTGGCGGCATGAGGATGGGCCCGGAGCAGATCGTCCCGCCGACCCCGCTGTTGCGCCGGCTGATCGGTTCGGTGCTTCGCCGGGTACGTCTGCGGCAGGGACGCACGCTGCGAGACGTCGCCCGGTCGGCGGGGGTGTCGGTGCCGTACCTCTCCGAGGTTGAGCGGGGCCGCAAGGAGCCCTCCTCGGAGGTGCTGGCCGCGATCTGTCGCGCGCTCGGGTTGCACCTGGCGGAACTGCTCGAACACGTACGCGACGAGCTGTCCCGGATCGAACCCACCCGTCCGGTCCGCCCGGTTCTCCCACCCCGCGCCGGAGCTTTGTCCACCTCCGACCGCACACCGCGAGCCACTTGCGCTGTCAGCGGATTGCCCCACAGCAGAAACGATTCCACCCGGCCGCCGCGCCGGGGGACGCTGCGAAGGTCGGTTATCGGGGCGAGTGGATCGCCCACCGGCCGAGTGGGAGGCGGGATCCATGAGCGGGTTCGGGGTTTGGATGCGGGCCGAGACGCAGGCGTCCTTCGGCGATCAGGTCTACGACCGGTTGCTGCAGGAACGGATCATTTTCCTCGGTACTGAGGTCGACGACAGCTCGGCCAACCGGATCAGCGCCCAGATGCTCCTGCTCTCGGCCGCCGACCCGGGCCGCGACATCAAGCTCTACATCAACTCGCCGGGCGGATCGATCAGCGCCGGCATGGCGGTCTACGACACCATGCAGTTCGTGCCGAACGACGTGGCCACGATCGCCATGGGGTTCGCCGGTTCCATGGCGCAGTTCCTGCTCTGTGCCGGCACCGCCGGCAAGCGGTACGCGTTGCCGCACGCCCGGGTGATGATGCACCAGCTCTCCGGCGGGATCGGTGGCACCGCCGCCGATATCGCCATCCAGGCGCAGAACATGCTGCACGTCAAGCAGACCACGCACGAACTGCTGGCCCGGCACACCGGGCGCACGGTCGAGGAGATCACCCGGGACTCCGACCGGGACCGTTGGTACACCGCCGAGCAGGCGAAGGCGTACGGCATGATCGACCATGTGATCGCCCGCGCCGGCCAGATTCCGGAACCGGCCGAGTAGCGGGTCCTGTCGGCGACCCGGACCGTCTGCCGGCCGGTGGATGGTGCGCTGGTGTGCCGGCACTACCGTCGAGCGGGTGATCAAAGCAGAGGTGGGCGGTGCCGACCGTTCGTCGGCGCCGCCCCCGCCGTTGGAGCCGGACGTGCCACGGTGGATCCAACTACCGGTACGCGTCGTCGCCACGCTCATCCTGGTGCCGCTCGGACTGCTCTGGGCGGCGCTCCGGTACGCCGGCCGTCTGCTTCTCCGCTACCTGATCCTTCCGCTGGGCTGGGCCGTCGACCGTCTGCTCTGGCGTCCACTCGTCTGGGTGGCGCGCAATCTGCTCTGGCGCCCCCTGGTGTGGGTGGCGCGTTATCTGCTCTGGCTGCCGCTCGTGTGGGTGGCGCGCTGTCTGCTCTGGCTGCCGATGGTCTGGCTGGCGCGGCAACTGGCCTGGGTGAGCGTCCACCTGCTCTGGCGGCCCCTGCTCTGGGTGGCCCGCCAACTCATCTGGTTGCCGCTGGTGTGGCTCACGCACCATCTTGTCCTCGTGCCGCTGGGCTGGCTGCACCGTCAGCTGGCCCCACCGGTACGGGCCCTCGTCAGGCTGCTCGTGGTCGCCGCCCACTGGTCCGGCGGCCAGCTCCTGCGGCTGTCGGGCCTGCTCTGGGCGGCACTGGCCCACCTGGGACGGGCCCTGGTCGATGGGGTGAGGTTCGGCTGGTGGGTCGCCGCCCTGGTCGGCCGGTTCGGCTACCGGTTCCTGTTGCGTCCGGTGGGACTCGCGCTGGCCTGGCTCGGGCGCCACACCCTGGTCCCGATCGGGTACGCGGTCGCCTGGCTGGTCGGCCGGATCGTCGCCCTGGCGCGGCTGATCTGGCTCGGGCTGCGGTACGTGCTGCGGGTGCTGATCTCCGGGGCGCGTTTCGGCTGGTGGCTGGCTGTGCTGCTGGGGCGGTTCGTCCACCGGTTCCTGCTGCGGCCGGTCGGGATCGCGCTGCGCTGGCTCTGGCGCCACAGCGCGGTGCCGTTCGCGGCTGCCGTCCGCTGGGGCTGGTCACACGGTGTCGTACCAGCCGGCCGGTGGTTACGCGACGACGTGGTCGGACCGGTGCGGGTGACCGTCCGGCAGGTCCTTGTCGCACTCGGACTCCGACGGCGCGCCTGACCGTTCCAGGCGCGATTGTCCGGACCGATCCGTAACCTCGGTCCCATGGACATCGACTGGAACCAGGAACTGCTGGAACAGCTCGACTGGCACTGGAGCAACCAACTGCGGCCGCGTCTGGACGGCCTCACCGACGACGAGTACCTCTGGGAGCCGGTCGCCGGCTGCTGGAGCGTCCGTCCCCGGCAGGACAGGGGCGGGGTGGAGGGGGTCGGTTCGGGGGAGTGGACGATCGACTTCGTCTATCCGGAGCCCACTCCCGCGCCGGTGACGACGATCGCCTGGCGGCTGGGCCACATCATCGCCGGCGTCTTCGGCGCGCGCAACGCCGCCCACTTCGACGGTCCGGCGATGAGTTACGACTCGTTCCCGTACGCGGGCACGGCCGGGGCGGCGCTCGCGCAGCTCGACGAGGCGTACGCCCGGTGGACCGAGGGCGTACGGGCGCTCGGGGCGGAGGGGCTGGCTCGCCCGTGCGGTCCGGCCGAGGGGCCGTTCGCGGAGTACCCGCTCGCCTCGCTCGTGTTGCACATCAACCGGGAGGCGATCCACCACGGCGCCGAGATCGCGTTGCTTCGGGACCTCTACCGGGCAGGCCAGGGTGGGACGGTGCCGGAGTCGGGGGCGGCTGTGCGATCGACGGGACAGTGATGAGCTTGACTGCCTGGCGATGGCGCGGGTACCGTACCTGACTTAACCGGTTAAGAGTCCGGCTGGCGTAAGCATCCTGTGGTGGGGATGACGGCGTCCGGCCGGTCCGACGGGCGACCGCCGGATCGGCCGGACGTACCGTACCGGCCCGGTCTCTTCCCCGTCCTCGACGCCGGCACTAGCGTGACGCGCTATGCACATGAATCGACGGATCACGGCGGTCGCGGCGGCGGCGACCCTCATTCTCACCGTCACCGGAGCGCCCGCCAGTGCCACCTGGAGCCGGACCGGTGCACCGGGCGTCGGCGACGGCTACTTCCCGCTCGCCGGCAACGGCGGATACGACGTACGACACTATGGACTGGAAATCCGCTACCAGCCGGCGACCCGGGCGTTCTCCGGGGTGGCCACGATCAGCGCACGGGCGACCGAGCGGCTCAGCCGGTTCAACCTCGACCTGCGCGGGTTCGACGTACGTTCGGTCACCGTCGACGGGCACTCCGCCCGCTACGACCGGGACGGCCAGGAACTGCGGATCTCACCGAAGCACGGGTTCTCGACCGGTGAGCGGTTCACCGTCGTGGTGAGGTACGACGGCACCACCGGCCAGCCGACCGACAACGAGGGTGCGCTCTACGGCTGGGTGTCCACCCCGGACGGCGCCTTCGTGGCGAACGAGCCGGAAGGCGCGTCCACCTGGTACCCGGTCAACGACCACCCCACCGACAAGGCCAGCTACGACTTCCGGATCACCGTTCCGGAGGGCAAGACGGCGGTGGCCAACGGCGAACTGGTCAGCCAGAAGACCAAGGCGGGCTGGACCACGTTCACCTGGCGGGCGACCGACCAGATGGCCAGTTACCTCTCCACCGCCTCGGTGGGCGACTACGAACTGCGCCGTAGCAAGGGCCCGAACGGGCTGCCCATCATCGACGCGATCGACCGGGACCTGCCGGCCGACGCCGCCGCCGGGTTGGCCCGTACCCCTGAAATGATCAGCTACTTCGCCGGTCTCTTCGGCCGCTACCCGTTCACCTCCTTCGGGGCGATCGTCGACGACGACACCGATGCCGGGTACGCCCTGGAAACCCAGACCCGACCCATCTACTCGGGCCCGCCGTCGGAGGGTACGGTCGCGCACGAGCTGGCCCACCAGTGGTTCGGCAACAGTGTGAGCCCGGAGCGCTGGCAGGAGATCTGGCTCAACGAGGGCTTCGCCACGTACGCGGAGTGGCTCTGGACCGAGCACGTCGGCGGCACCACGGCGGCGGCCCGGTTCGACTCGTACTACGCCCGCCCGGACACCTCCAGCATCTGGAACCCGCCGCCGGGTGACCCCGGTGCGGACAACCTCTTCGCCGGTTCGGTCTACACCAAGGGCGCGATGACCCTCCAGGCGCTGCGGGAGAAGATCGGCGACCGGGCCTTCTTCACCCTGCTGCGCACCTGGTACGCGGCGAACCGCGACGGTACGGTCGGCACCCAGGACCTGGTCCGTCTCGCCGAGAAGGTCTCCGGTCAGCGGTTGCAGTCCTTCTTCCAGACCTGGATCTACACCCCGGGCAAACCCACCACCTGGTAACCCCGCGCTGCGTGTAAGGAAGGGCCCCTTGTTAACGCTATGCGTTAACAAGGGGCCCTTCCTTACACCGGGAGGCGGGTAACTTAACCGGTTGCGTTCATCGATACATGCCCCTACGCTGATCCCTGCGCCGCAGGAAGCCGGGTGGCAGCTGCCGGGCAGCAGTTGCCGAACCCTCACGTCCCTCCCCGTCCAGGGGCTCTTCCTGAGGTAGGTCATGAAAACAAGGATCTCTGTCGCCGTCACGGCGCTGCTCGCCCTCGTCCTTTCCATACTCGCCTTCATCCAGCCGGCGCATGCCGCCGCGGGCTTCACTGTCAGCGGCGGACAACTGCTCGACGCCAACGGCAACCCGTTCGTGATGCGCGGGGTGAGCCACGCGCACACGTGGTACCCCAGCCAGACTGGTTCCTTCGCCAGCATCAAGTCGCTCGGCGCGAACACCGTACGCGTGGTGCTGAGCACCGGGGCCCGTTGGACGCAGAACAGCGCGAGCGATGTCGCCAACGTGATCTCCATCTGCAAGCAGAACCGGTTGATCTGCGTGCTGGAGGCGCACGACACCACCGGGTACGGGGAGGAGAGCGCGGCGATCACGCTCGATCAGGCGGTGAGTTACTGGATCAGTGTCCAGAGCGCCCTGGCCGGCCAGGAGCGCTACGTCATTCTCAACATCGGCAACGAGCCGTTCGGCAACAACGCCAGCGTCAGTGCCACCTGGCCGACGGCGACCCGCAACGCCATCACCCGACTGCGCGACGCGGGTTTTGACCACACGATCATGGTGGACGCGCCGCACTGGGGTCAGGACTGGCAGTTCATCATGCGTGACAACGCGCAGTCGGTGTTCAACAGCGACCCGGACCGCAACACGGTCTTCAGTGTCCACATGTACGGCGTCTTCGACACCGCCGCCGAGATCATTGACTACCTCGGTCGGTTCCGCAGCGCCAACCTGCCGATCGTGGTCGGCGAGTTCGGGCACAACCACTCCGACGGCAACCCGGACGAGGACACGATCATGTCCTACACCCAGGCCAACGGGATCGGGTACATCGGCTGGTCGTGGAGCGGTAACGGGGGCGGTGTCGAGTATCTCGACATGGTGACGAACTTCGACGCCGGCAGCCTCACCTCGTGGGGCCAGCGGATCTTCAACGGGGCCAACGGCATCCAGCAGACCGCCCGTGAGGCGAGCGTCTACAGCGGCAATCCGACGACTCCGCCGACGACGCGCCCGCCGACCACGCCGCCGACCACCCGGCCGCCGACCACGCCGCCGACCACCCCGCCCAGCACCCCACCTCCGGGTACGCGCAGTTGCACCGCGACGTACGCGATCACCGGCCAGTGGCAGGGCGGCTTCCAGGGCGACGTACGCGTGACCGCTGGGGGCGCGGCGATCGGCGGCTGGACTGTCACCTGGACCTTCGGCAACGGCCAGACCGTCAGCCAGTCCTGGAACGCCACGATCACCAGCAGCGGCTCCAACGTGACCGCTCGGAACGTGAGCTGGAACGGCAGCCTGGGCGCGGGTGCGAGCACGAACTTCGGTTTCCTGGGCAGTTGGAACGGCAACAACGGCGTACCCGTGCTCCGCTGCGCCGCGAGCTAGGGCGCCGCCGGGGTGCGGCGCGCCGCACCCCAACTTCGTGAACGGGTTCTCGTGACACCGGCCGGGGTATCCCCGGTTCGGTCATCGGTGGCCGGGTCCATTTCCGTGGACCCGGCCACCGTCGTGTATCGGATAGCTCCGAGGGGCGATTTACGGTTGTTGCCGCGGCGTTTGTACGGCTCGAACTCGTCTCCCTATTTGCCGTGGGCGTGACCTGATTCGCCCGTGGGTGCAACGTGTTGAACATGAATGATCACGTCCGGCGAATCTCTTTCCGGAAGGGGCGACTTCTACTGTCCCGATGGGATTTAACGCCTTGTCGCGGATCTGACACGGTATACCCGCTTAATGGCGTTGCGGCGTCCTTCCCTCTCTGTAATTGTCTCTCTACAGTGAGCGATATCGGCAGGTGGAAGTGGTGGAGCGTCGCAGGGGGTGTCGAGTCGAGAAACGTCCGGGGAGCCTGAATCGGCGACCGGTTGATGACCGGCTCTTGGCGCCACCGATGGCGAAGACCACGGAACCTCGCCGCGATCAGATCGAATATCCAGCTCGGACCGAGGGGTCCGGAGCCGAATACTGCCGTGCTCAATTCGAGCCCGGGTACATGAGGGAAAGGGAGTTCCCGAATGAACACAAGAAATGGACTGGGTCGGACCTGGCTGCGCGGAATGACGGTGGCGGTGACCGTACTGGCGACCGGCCTGACGGTCGCCACGGCGCCGGCCAGTGCGGCGCCAGGGTCGGCACGTCCGGACACACCGGTCGCGAGCGACGGGTCACGTGTCTCGGTGTCGAGCCGGGCGGCGGTCGGCGGCACCTCCGGGTTCGCCGGCACCGGCAAGATGGTAGGGGCCAACCTGTCCGCGCCGAGCGGTTCGTCGGCGACGGCTCTCGGTACGGAGTCGATCTTCGGTCCGGACAACCGGATCCGGATCAACCCGACCACCTCCTTCCCGGCCCGTGCGGTCGTCATGATCACGCGGAACGGCAACGCGCACTGCACCGGCTGGATGTACGGGCCGGACATCGTCGCCACCGCCGGTCACTGCGTGCACAGCGGCGGTAGTGGAGGTTCGTGGTACACCGGTCAGCTCACCATCTGGCCGGCGCGCAACGGTTCCTCCGCCCCGTACGGTTCGTGTGGGGTCCGGCAGCTCTACTCGGTGACCGGCTGGACGGTCAGCGGGGACGAGGCGTACGACTACGCCGCGATCAAGCTCAACTGCACGATCGGCTACAGCACCGGCTGGTTCGGCTACTGGTGGCAGGCGGCGAGCCTCGCCGGTGCCAGCACCCTGATCAACGGGTACCCGGGTGAGAAGCCTTTCGGTGAGCAGTGGCGGGGCGACTCGGTGGCTCGCACCGTCGCGGTCAGCCAGGCGAACCAGATCTTCTACAGCAACGACACCACCGGTGGTATGAGTGGCAGCCCGGTCTACCAGAACCGGGCCGCGGGCAGCCCATGGTGCACGGGTTACTGCTCGATGGGGATCCACGCCTACGGCTTCCCGCACAGCGGCTACCCGCACAACACGTACAACCACGGGACCCGCATCACCGAGGCGAGGTTCAACAACATGCAGGCATGGAAGGCTGCCTGACCGATCGAGCGGGTGGGCCGGGGCTTCCCGGCCCACCCGTTTGTGTGCCACGCGTACGGAGATGCCTACTTTCCGTCGTGGAGACGGAACCGGTGTGACCGCCCGTGCGTCAGATGGTCCAGATCGTTATAAGGAGCTACCAATGCGGTCAACTCGTGCACGTGCACTCGTCTCCGTCGTCTTTGTTGTCGCTGTGCTGTCCGCCTGCGCCCAGCCGTCGGCCACCGCACCCGGAGCGCCCGGCGCGCCGAACGGCGACTCGCCGGTCTCCGCGTCCAGCCACCCGGCGGATCCCGCTGCCGCCACCAACCGGGGCACCGTCACCGGCCGGGTCGTGGGCGCCGACGGTTCACCGGTCGCCGGTGTCGTGGTCCAGCCCAAATCCCTGGAGAGCCCCGCTCGTCCGATCCCGGAACTGGTGGTCACCACCGACAAGCAGGGCACCTTCCAGTGGACCCTGGAGCCGGGCAGGTACGAGTTCCAGGTCCAGCCCGTCGGGGCCTCGACCACGGTCCGGGCCGCGCCACAGGCCACCACCGTGACCGTCGGTCAGACGGTCACGCTCGACCTCAGGCTCGGCTGACCCGTCGAGGAGCAGCGCCGACACCGTCAACGGCCCTGGCGTCGCGTCCGCACGCCGTGACAGGTCCGTGTATTGAACCGATTTCATGTCCGGACACGTGCGGGTGATGTTCCGACTGCTCTCAGCGATCTCACAGGGACGACCACTACTGTTCGGTACGTCGTACGTCGATCCACCGTGGATGGTGTCAAGCCAATGGTCTTCAAGAAGATGTTAAGCGCACTCGGGGTCGGTGGGCCGAGCGTGGACACGGTGCTGTCCAACCCCAACACCCGCCCGGGCCTGGTGCTCGAGGGCCAGGTGAACCTGCGGGGTGGGGACGCCGCCGCGAACATCGAACACATCAGCCTTTCCCTGGTCACCCGGGTCGAGATGGAGTCCGGCGACAGCGAGTACGCCGGCACGATGGAGTTCCACCGGCTGCCGGTGACCGGCGCGCTCCAGCTCGCCGCCGGCCAGCAGCTCAGCATCCCGTTCCAGCTTCCGGTGCCGTGGGAAACCCCGATCACCGACGTCTACGGTCAGCGCCTGCACGGGATGACCATGGGCCTGCGTACCGAGCTCGCGATCGCGCGGGCGGTGGACAAGGGCGACCTCGACCAGGTGTCGGTGCACCCGCTGCCGGTCCACGAGCGGATTCTGGACGCGTTCAACCAGCTTGGGTTCCGGTTCAAGAACGCCGACCTGGAGCGCGGCCACATCCACGGCGTGCAGCAGACGCTCCCGTTCTACCAGGAGATCGAGTTCTTCGCCGCGCCGCAGTACTCGAACGTCGTACGCGAGGTCGAGCTCACCTTCGTCACCAACCAGTACAGCGTCGACGTGATCATCGAGTGCGACAAGCGGGGCGGCTTCTTCACCGGGGGCCACGACAGCTTCGGCCGCTACTCCGTCCAGCACGCCGGGGTCGAGTCGGTCGACTGGGTCCGGGTGGTCGACGGCTGGCTCAACCAGACGATCTCGGGCTACGGCAGCCGGGCCAAGCAGGGCGGTCACGGCGGCTACGGGCACGGGCACCGTGGCGGCGGCATGGGTGGCGCGGTCGCCGGTGCGGCGCTCGGCTTCGGTGGCGGTCTGCTCGCCGGTGAGCTGCTCGAGGACGCCTTCGGCGGCGACGACGGCGGCGACTTCGGCGGCGAGTGAGCGAGAGACCGGTACGCCGGTCGAAATGACGATGGTGCCGCGGTCGCCAGGGAGAACCTGACGACCGCGGCACCGTGATGCTCAGGGGTTACCCGCTTCCGGTCGGTGCCGGAAGTCCGTACGGCTGGGCACTACCGGAGTTACCGGTTACCGCCGCGCCGCCACGAGTTACCCGCCTTCGCGATACCACGGCTCAGCATGTAACCGATGCTCAGCAGGGCGATGAAGAACCACGCCCGGTCGGCCCGGAACACGTCGAGGCCCGCGTTGTCATCCCCGATGATCACCGAGGCGGCGATGACACCACCCACGGCCAGCAGGAACACGTAGAACTCGGTTGTCAGGAACGCGGGCTTGGTTTCGCTGCCCGGCTTCCGGTCACCACGCCGGCCCGACATCATCTGCTGGTCCGAGACCATCTGTCGGCTCGACATGTCGTCCTGCATGTAGGAGCCCTGCATATTCTGCTGGTCCGACATGGGTCGGTTCATCGTCGGCTGATCCGACATCCGCTGCGACGACCTGGACGGAGTCTGCGTACTCATCTTTTCCTCCTCAGGATTCGATGAGGCTTTCGGCGCCCCCTCGGCCGCAGTCCGATCTCGGCCCACGGTGAGGGCGGCACCACCTGGCTACCCGAGCCACTTCCCGGCAAACGAAAAACCTGGTCAGCCGGTGTCCCCGGCGCTGGCGCACGCGCGGACCGTTTAGGCCCGCACCGCGCGGGCAGGCAGACGGGTACGGATGACATCCCACGAGGTGGTGTGAAGTGCGCGGAGACGACGAGAAGCGGAAATCCACCCGCCAGGCCCAGGAACGGGTCGGCCGGGGCGAATACGGCTCACCGGACGAGGTGACCCTACCGACCGACGGCGAGCACGAGGCCCGTCAAGAGGACTGGCAGGACCCGGCGGACGCCCGTACCGACACCGGGGTCTTCCGGGACGGCGGCCCCACCCGGACACCACGGGGCATGGTGACCACCACCGGGGGCACCGCCGGCCCGGCGAGTGTCCGCCGGACCGGTCCGCCACGGGGCAAGGGAAAGGTGGCCCCGACCACCACAGGTGACGCCACCACCGGCGGGATGAGCACCCCCGTCGGTGGGTCGACCAGCGACCAGTCAGGCGACGCCAGTCAGGCGGGTAGGTAACCTCACCGACCGGTGATGCCCGGTCCGTCACAGTGCAGTACGCCGAGCCGCTGGGTGGCGCGGGTGAGCGCGACGTACAGGTCGCTGCGCCCGCGCGGCGACTCGGCCACGATCCGCTCCGGCTCCACCACCAGGACGGAGTCGAACTCCAGCCCCTTGGCCTGGGGCACGGTCAGCACCACCACCTGGCTCTCCAGCTCCGGGTGCTCGCCGATCGCAGCCTCGGGCACCGCGTCGGTGATGGCCCGACCCAGTTCGGTGGCGAGGCCCTCGGGCACGATCACGCCGAGTCGTCCGTCGTCGATCGTGCCGGCCTCCCGCAGCACCAGCTCGACCAGCCGGTCCGCGAGCTCGCCCGGCTCGACCCGCAGATCCCAGGGGGGTACGCCGGTGCGACGTACCGCCCGGGGCGGCTCCAGGCTCGGGTCGATCTCGGCCAGCACCCGACCGGCCACCTCCATGATCTCGGCCGGGGTGCGGTAGCTGACGCTCAGCTCCCGGATCCGCCACCGGTCGGCCACGTACGGCCCCAGCGCCTGACGCCAGGAGGCGGCCCCACCCAACGCGCCGGTCTGGGCCACGTCCCCGACCACCGTCATCGAACGGCTCGGGCACCGGCGCATCAGCAGCCGCCACGCCATCGGGGAGAGTTCCTGGGCCTCGTCGACGATGATGTGCCCGAAGGCCCACTTCCGGTCGGCGGCGGCCCGCTGCGCGGTGGTCAGTCGGTCCCCGGTCTCCTGCCGTTCGGCCAGCTCGTCCGCACCGAGCAGGTCGGTGACGCTGAGGATCTCGCCCTCTGCCTCGTCCTCCAGGTCGATCGAGCGGGAACCGAGCGCGATCTCGAGTGCGCCCTCGGCGTACTCGATGAGTTGCTGTCGCTCCCGCTCGACCAGCGCCTGCGCGGACCGGTCGTCCTCGCCGAGCAGTTCGGCGCTCTCGTCGAGCAGCGGTACGTCGGCGGGGGAGAAGCCGCCCTCGGGGTCCCGGCGCAGCAGCGCCAACTCGGCCTCGGTCAGCTCGTCACCGGTCAGCCCGGCTCCGGCGGCGGCGAGCCGATCGGCGGAACCGAACAGATCGCTCAGCAGTTGCTGCGGGGTGAGCACCGGCCAGAGTTCGGCGAGCGCTTCCTGCACTCCGGTTTCGTCGCGCAGCTCGCGCCGGATCTCGGCGAGGTCGGCCTCCTCCAGCAGGTTCTCGCCGCCGAGCGGGTCGGCGCCGATCCGCTCGGCGACCTGGCGGGCCAGCGCGTGGATGATCTCGATGTCGAAGAGCGGTTGAGCCAGGTTGTGCGGCCGACCCGAACGGCGGGCCCGCTCCCGGGCGGCGAGTACGGTCTGCCGGTCCAACCGGAGGGTGTCCCGCTCGACCACCACGTCCATGCCGTCCTCGGGCACCTGCTGCCGGTCGCGGATCGCGGCGGCGAGCAGCTCGGTCATCACCGGCCGCCCCTTGATCTCGGCCACCGTCGCCGGCTCGCTCCGGGTCGCCTTGACCCCGGGGAACAGCTCACCGAGGGTACGCAGCAGCACGCCGGTCTCGGCCAGTGTCGGCAGGACCTGTGAGATGTAGCGCAGGAAGGTGGCGTTCGGGCCGACCACCAGCACGCCCCGGGTGGAGAGCTGCTGGCGGTACGTGTAGAGCAGGTACGCGGCGCGGTGCAGCGCCACCGCGGTCTTGCCGGTGCCCGGACCGCCCTGGACGACCAGAACCCCGGGCAGCTCGGCCCGGATCACCCGGTCCTGCTCGGCCTGGATGGTCTGCACGATGTCGCTCATCCGCCCGGTACGGCGGGCGTTGACCGCGGCGAGCAACGCCGCCTCGCCGGTCAGTCCCTCGTGCTCGGTCGTCCTGGCCGCGTCCAGGTCGAGCACCTCGTCGTTGATCCCGACCACCTTGCGGAACCGGGTACGGATGTGCCGACGGCGCCGGACTCCGTCCGGGGAGGCGGCGGTGGCGAGGTAGAAGGAACGGGCGGCCGGTGCGCGCCAGTCGATCAGCAGCGGGTCGTACTCGCCCTCGTCGTCGAAGATGCCGATCCGCCCGATGTAGCGCGGCGCCCCTTCCTCGACGTCGAGCCGCCCGAAGCAGAGGCCGTTCTCCACGGCGCCGTACGAGCCGACCTGTTCGGCGTACATGGCGATGGTGCTGTCCCGTTGGGAGCGGGCCTGCTGCGTGCCGCCGTCGCTGCGCAGCTCCCCGGCCAGACGTTGTGCGGCCTGGTCGCGCAGCCGGTCGAGCCGGCCGTAGAGCATGGAGACGTACTCCTGCTCCCGCCCGATCTCGTCGGCGTGCTGGTCATCCGAGGTGCCGGAGTACCTTGACAAACCTTCTCCCCATTAGCTATAGTGTTCCGAGAACGGCATTTATCTGCCGTTCTTTTTTATGCCCAAATGACGAACATAGCGCAGCACCACCCGCTCCGACCATTCTCCTTTTCGCCGGGGCGCGCTCGGCGTCGTCTGCGGCAACCATTATCGACCCCACCCGGCGGGGATCTCCGCGTCCCGGTCCGTGCCGCCCGCCCCGAACCCAAAAGCCGGCCGGCGCCGCCCGCGGGGGCGACATCGACCGGCGGATGGTGCCGATCAGCTCCGGACCGTGGCGGTCCGGGCGGGATCAGTTCAGGCCCTTGGCCACCTCGTACAGACGCTGCGGGGTGACCGCGCCGGCGAGCACCCGGCCGTCGTCGAGCAGCAGCACGTTCACCAGCTTGGTGGTGAAGAGTCGGCCACCGCCCCAGTCTCCGCTCACCTTCGGAAACGCGTCGAGCAGACCGTTCATCAGCTCAGCCGGGGCACCGTTGGCGGCCCCGGCCGCCGGGGCGCCCCCGAGTGCCGGACCGGTGGCCCCGCCGGCCGGCGGGCGACCCACCAGGACGGTGGTCCAGCCGGTGCCGACCGTGCTCAGCCCGTCCGGTGCCGCCGAATCGCCCCGCGGCTTCTGCCGTACCGGATGGTCAGTGCCCTCGGTGACCTGGGTCCCCGGCGGCGGGTTGAAGGTGAAGTGGCTGTCCCCGGGCCGGTCGAAGTCGACCTGGGTGAACGCCATCTCGAAGGCGGGCTTCTCCGTGCCGGCGGCGAAGACCTCGAACCGCAGCGGTACGTGTTCCCTGCTGTCGATCGCGACCCGGATCTGATCCACCAGCGACGTCGTGTCCCTGGGGCGCAGGATCAGCTCGTACGCGTGCCGCCCGGCGATGGTGGCCGCCCGCCCCACGGTCACCTCGGTGCTCGGGTCGATCGCGGCCAGTGCCTGGTCGGCCGCCTCCTGCGGCGTCGACGGCAGGCCGGCCGGGATCTTCCCGGTCGCCGTGCCCGGGCCCTGCCCGGCGGTCCCGGGCAGCGTGTAGTGGGTGGCCGTGTTGTCCTGACTGCGCCAGGTCCAGAGATCAGCACCGTTGCGGACAAAATCGCTCTCGCCGAGGGTGCCGAGCAACGCGACCCGGGCGCGGTCCGGTCCGGCGTACCAGACCCGCAGGGTGTGCGTACCCGACGCCAGTGCGGTCAGGTCGCTGCTGCCGGATCCGGCGAGGCTGGCCAGGGCGGGCAGGCCGAGGTCGGCTCGCTGGACGACCGTGCCGGAGAAACCGTCCACCTGGGCGGTCTGCAGGTCGACCAGGAGTTGGGCGGCACTGCGCGGCGGCAGGGCCGGGTCGGCAGCCGCGCCGAGCGTACCGATGGCGGCGCCACCACCGATCACCACAGCCGTGGCGGCGACCGGCACCAGCCAGCGCAGCGCCGGGCGGTTCTTGAACACAGACATGTCGTACCTCCTGCCGCCCATGTTGCCCTGCCGGTGCTGTGCGGCGGCTGAGAAGTGGTGTTGTTGGTGCCGGTGACGGTGGCACCCTTGGCGCGTGCGGTTGCTGGTGGTGGAGGACGAGGCGCGGCTCGCCGCCGCCCTGCAACGGGGTTTGCAGGCGGAGGGTTTTGCGGTCGACATCGCCGGTGACGGGCTCACCGGTCTCGACCTCGCCCGGCACGGTGGGTACGACGCGATGATCCTGGACGTGATGCTGCCCGGGCTTTCCGGCTACCGGGTGGTGCGCCAGCTACGGGCCGAGGAGCAGTGGCTGCCGGTGCTGATGCTCTCGGCCAAGGACGGCGAGTACGACCAGGCCGACGGACTGGACTGCGGGGCGGACGACTACCTGACCAAACCGTTCTCGTACGTGGTGCTGCTGGCCCGGCTCCGGGCACTGCTGCGTCGTGGCGCGCCGCAGCGTCCGGCGGTGCTCACCGCGGGGGACCTCAGCCTCGATCCGGCCAGACGGAGGGTGACCCGCGCCGGTGCGGAGGTCGAGTTGACCGCCCGCGAGTACGGGCTGCTGGAGTACCTGCTGCGCCGGGCCGGGGAGGTGGTCTCCAAGACGGAACTGCTCGACCATGTCTGGGATGCCAGCCTGGAGACCGCCCCGAACGCGGTCGAGGTGTACGTCGGTTATCTCCGCCGCAAGATCGGTCGGGACCGCCTCCAGACGATCCGTGGCGCCGGCTACCGCCTCACCATCACATGAGCCTCCGCCAGCTCCTGCCCCCTCGGTTGGGAAGGGCCCCTTCCGCTACCGAAAACGATAGGAAGGGGCCCTCCCTTACCCTGAGCCTGCGGGCGCGGTTGATGGTGATCGGGGTGGCGGGGTTGGCGGCCGGCCTGGCCGTCGGCGGCGTGCTGCTGGTCGTGGCACTCGGCTACGCGCTGGAGCGCACCGTCGACACCGAGGCGTTCAAGACCGCCGACGCGGTCGCCATGCTGGTAACCGAGAACGCCCTGCCGAACCCGTTGCCGGTCGCCGGAGCGGAGGTACGCGTGCAGGTCGTCGACGCGCACTCGCGGATCACCGCCGCCAGCATCAACGCCGACCGGCTGGTGCCGATGCTCGACCGCGACAAGATCGCCGGTATCCGGGACCGGTCCGGGACCTACATCCCGGGACGCCAGCTCGGAGTGACCGGACCGGTACGCGTGGTCGCGGTGCCCGCCGGCCCGCCAGGCGACCCGCAGACCGTACTCGTGGCCAAGTCGATGAGCGACGTCACGCACAGCCTGAAGCTGGTGCGTACCGTCCTGACGATCGGGTTCCCACTGCTGCTGGTCCTGCTGGCGGTGGTCGCCTGGCGGGTGATCGGCGCGACCCTGCGGCCGGTGGAGGCGCTGCGGGCCGGGGCCGAGGAGATCACCGGCGGTACCCGGCCGGGGCAACTGCCCGTACCCGCGTCCCGTGACGAGATCCACCGGTTGGCGGTCACGCTCAACGGGATGCTGGACCGGCTGGAGGCGGCCCGGCTCCGGCAGCGGGCCTTCGTCGCCGACGCCGCGCACGAGCTGCGCAGCCCGCTGGCGAACATGCGTACCCAGTTGGAGGTGGCGCAGCACCTCGGTGGCCGTACCGACTGGGCGGCGGTCGCCGACGACCTGCTCGCCGACACCAACCGGTTGAGCCGGCTGGTCGACGACCTGTTGCTGCTGGCCAGGGCCGACGACGGGGTTCCCCGGCCACGACGGGCGAGTGGGCCGGTGGAGCTGGTGGAACTGCTGAGCGGGGTGGCGCAGCGGTACCCGTCGCCACCGGTGCGGGTCACGCCCACCGCCGTACCGGCGTGGACCGAGGGGGAACCGGACGCGTTGAGCCGGGTGGTGGCCAACCTGCTCGACAACGCGGTACGGCACGCGGCGGGTGAGGTGGTGCTGACCGTGGTCGCGTCGGAGCGCGCCGACCCGGGTTTCCACCTGGTGACCGTCACCGACGACGGCCCGGGTATCCCGGAGAGCGACCGGGAGCGGGTCTTCGACCGGTTCACCCGGTTGGACGACGCCCGGACCCGGGATGCCGGCGGAGCCGGACTGGGCCTGGCCATCGTCCGGGAGCTGGTACGCCGCCTCGGCGGTACGGTCCGGCTCGGACCCGCCGATGCCGACGGCGGTCCCGACCACGCCGCCCCTCGCCCCCGCCCCGGGGCTGCTCCCGCTCCCGCCTCCGGCCCGGGCCTACGGGTCGAGGTACGGCTACCGGCCGTGCGCCCGCCGGCCGTCTGAACACCGGGGGCGTCTCAGCTTGCCCCGGTTCGCTTGGTGCAGACCGGTTCGCTCCGTCCCACCAGGTCCACCGAGTAGACGACGGCCACCGTGAAGCAGTAGTCGGTGTTCCGGTTCAGCGAGTAGACGATGAAGCTGTCGGTGCCCGGGGGTAGTTCGTGGATGGCCCTGGGGTCCTGCCCGGTCCGCCCGGCCGAGATCACCACCGGGCCCTCCGCGCCCGGCGGATAGGTCCAGCTGAGGCTGACACTGTCCCGGCTGTCCCGCAGGGAGAGTCCGCTGGGCGGCGCCCCGGGCGTGACCGGTGGCGTGGCGACCGGGCCGGCCGGCGCGCTCTGTTCCGGTGTCGTGCCCGGGCTCGGCCCGTTCGGGGTCGGTTGACCCGGTCCGGTCGGGCCCGGGTCGGAGTCGCTGGTCAGCGCGAAGCCGGCGACCACGGCAACCGTGCCGAGCAGCACCACCACCAGGCCGGCGACGATCACCGGCAGGGTTCGCCGCAGTGGCCGGCGCGGCGGTTGGTAGATCCGGACCGGTAGTTTCGCCTGTTGTCGTCGTTCCGGCAGGTGGCGGGTGCCGGTTCCGCCGCCCGTACCGGCGGTGCGGAACCGGTCGTCGCCGGGTGCGGCGGTCATGCCCGGTACGGCGGGCGGCAGTGGGGAACCGCCACCGGGAAGCGGGTGGTCCCAGCCGCCACCGGCCGGGGCGCGATCCCAGCCGCTGCCGGCCGGCGCGTGGTTCCAGTCCGTGCCCGAGGGCTCGTGGGCCCAGGAGTCGTTGTCCCGTTCGGTTGACTGGTCGGTACGCCAGTCCGATCGGCCGCTCGCCGTCCAGCCGTCGCGGTCGTCGGCGGGTTCGTCGTCCGGATCGGGTTCGGCCCGGTCGGGGGGCCACCACCGGCTGTCGTGCTCCACCGCGCTCTCGCCCGACGCGGGGTAGACGGCGTCGGCCGGCGAGGCACCGGGGCCGAAGGGACCGTGGTCGACCGGGGAGCGTGGTGGCGGCACCCGGGGCGGCGGCATCCGTGGTGGTGGCGGGGGGTCGGGCGGACCGGCGCCGGGGGGCGTCGCCGCAGCCGGATAGTGCTCACCGCTCGCCGCTGCCGGCGGGTAGCTCCCGGTGGACGGCGGGTAGCCGCCCACGGGTGCGGCGTACGGCTCGGCGGCGGGTGGATGGGTCGTGCCCGGGGCCACGTACGAGGTGGCGGGGGCCGGGTAGTCGTGGTTCGGTGTGGCGTGGGCGCCGGTCGGGGCGGCGCGGTCGTCCGGGCCGGGGTAGGCGTCGGCGGGTGCCGGGTAGCTGTCCGGGCCGGGGAAGTCGTCGGTGGTGGCGGACGGTGCGGGGTCGAGGTGTCCGGCCGGCGCCCGGTCCGGTTCGGCCGACTGCCCGTCGGCGCAACTGTGGTCCGGGTTCGCCGCGGCGCGGGCGAGCGCCGCCACCTGCACGGCGAGCGGGTGGTCGGCGGGAAGGTGTTCGCGGCACAGTTCGCGGGCGAGGGCCAGGTGTTCGTGTGCCTCGGCGAAGTGCCCGCAGTCGCGCTGCATCGAGCCGAGTCGGGCGAGCATCCGGATGCCGCTGAGGTGGCCGTCGCCGTACACCTCGCGGTGCAGTTCCCAGGCGTCCTCCAGCCGGTTGCGCGCGAGCTGGCACTCACCCTGGGCGTACTCCACTGTGGCCAGGTCGGCGTGGGCGGCGAGGACCCGTAGTGACTCGGGACCGTCGGTGGCGGTCAGCTCGATGATGACGTCGCGGTAGAGCCGGGCGGCCCGTTCGTGGCTGCCGACCCGGTGCAGTACGGCGGCGAGGGTGGCCGCGCTGGCGACCGTACGTGGGTCCGACGGGCCGTGCAGCCGGGTGGCCGCGGCGTACGCGAACGCGGCCCAGCCCCGGGCGGAGTGCGGTTCGCCGAGTGCGACCAGCACCCTGGCCTGTAGCCCGGCCGCCTCGGTCAGTTCCGGCGAGGCGTGTGCCGGGCTGGGATCGGCGCTGTTGAGGGCGGCGCTGAGCAGTTCCTGCGCGCCGGCCAGGTCGCCGGCGGCCACGAGTTGTTGCGCCTGGGGGGTGAGATCGCCGAAGCCGGGAGACACGTCCCATCGTGCTGGTCCAGCAACGTTCAGTACAAGAGGTGGATGGGGGGCAGTTTGGTCATGATGCCGGACGTTTCGGGTCGAGATGGTCGACCAATGCTTCGCTGATTCGCCGCAGTTGGTCGATCTGCGCTGGGCTGAGCGGGTCGAACAGGTGCCGGCGTACTCCCTCGACGTGGCCGGGCGCGGCCGCGACCAGTTCGTCGAAGCCCTGGTCGGTCAGGACGGCGAGCTGCCCGCGACGGTCGGTGGGACAGTCTTCGCGCCGGACCCAGCCGAACTGTTCCAGGCGCCCGACGGCGTGCGAGAGCCGGCTGCGCGAGGAGCCCACCCGCGCGGCCAGTTCGCTCATCCGCAGCCGGCGGTCGGGAGCTTCGGAGAGGTGCACCAGGATCACGTAGTAGGCGTGCGGCATGTTGGCGTCCTGTTGCAGCTCCCGGTCGAGCGTCTCCATCAGCGCCTGGGTGGCGGCGAGGAAGGTCCGCCAGGTGCGCTGTTCCTCGGGATCGAGCCAGCGGGTCATGAGGTAGAGCATAACGCGGATGGTTGAACGCTCAACTATCTCGCGCTACCGTGGGCGCATGGGTATCCACCGCCTCAACCACGCCGTACTCTTCGTCGGCGACCTGGCCCGCAGCGTTGCCTTCTACCGCGACGTACTCGGCTTCCGGCCCGTCCCGATGACGCCGGACAACTTCGCCGGAGCCGTGTTCCTCCAGGCTCCGGGCTCCACCAACGACCACGACCTGGGTCTGTTCGAGGTCGGTGGCAACGCCGGACCGTCCGGTGCCGGGCGCGGCACGGTCGGCCTCTACCACCTCGCCTGGGAGGTCGACACCCTGGACGAGCTGTCGGCGACCGCCGCCCGGCTCGCCGAGGCGGGTGCGCTCTCGGGCAGTTCCGACCACGGCACCACCAAGAGCCTCTACGCCCATGACCCGGACGGGCTGGAGTTCGAGGTGGTCTGGCTGGTCCCGGCCGACCAGCTCGACGACGCGGCGCTCGCCGCGCGCAAGCGGATCGGCCGGCTCGACCTCGACCGGGAGAAGCAGCGGTACGGCGGGCAGACGCGCGGCGGAGTGGGCATCTCCGTACCGGCCTGACGGGCGGGCGTACGAAACCGATCGGTGAGCCCGGCCGGCGCGGGGCGGGGCGGATGTGACTTCGTCCGACCGGCACGGTACAACGACAGCATGGATCCCGACCCGATCACCGATGTCCTGCGTGACCTGCTCGTTTCCGGGGTCGCCGGGTGGGCTCCCGGTGCGCTGTCCGCGCCCGGGCGCCGCGCCACCCTGGTCTACGCGTACCCGGGGGGAGACAGCGCGACGGTCGAGGCGGCGCTGCGGGTCTTCTCCGGTCCCGCGCAGCCGAGGCGGGGACAGCGGGTGACCGTCGTGGTGCTCGCCGCGCAACCAGGTGACCTGGGGGACAGGCTTGGCGCCGGCCAGGCCGAGCTGCCGGCGGAGCTGAACGTGCACGTCGTACCCGGTGGATTCGACCGGTTGCCGGTGGCCCTCAAGGCGGCCGGTGCCGCCGGTGCACCGCTGTTGGCGGTGCTGGACGCGAGCCAGGGACCGGCACCGGACCCGGCGGCGGTCGCGGCGGTCACCGCAGGGCGGCCGGCCGAACTGCTGCTGGTGCTCGGCGGCCCGGCGCGGGCCGAACTGGACCACCGCCGGGTGCTGTCCGACGCCGGGTTTTCCCTGGTCGGGGACGTGGAGTTGATCGGTACGCCGGATCTCCCACCTCGGCTGCTGGTCTTCGGTACGTCCTCCGGCAAGCGGCTGGAGGCATTCAAGGACGGGCTCTGGGCCGTCGGCGGCGACTCGCGGGTCCGGTACCGGGATCCCCTTGTGCCCGGAGAGCCGCTGCCGATGACACCGAGTCCGGACCCGCAGCCGCTGGGACGACGCCTGCTGGCCCGGCTCGGGACCGTGGGTCGTTGCTCGGTGAGCGAGTTGCGCCAGTTCACCGCCGGGCAGACGGTCTACCGGGCAGGGGACGCGAACCGGGCCCTGGTCGACCTGCTCGCCTCGGGGCTGGTCCGCCGTGACCCGGTCGACGGGCGGCTCGGCGGCGACGTGGTGATCGAACTGGTGCCTCCGGCGGTCATGCCTCCCGGGTCGGCCGCCCCGGTCGGCTGACCGGCGGGCGACCCGGGCCGGTCGGGGACGCGGGCTGGTCCCGGGACGCGGAGCGGACATGCCGAGCGGGGTGCCGACCCGCTGGCCGGCACCCCGCTCGGATCGCTTTGTTCAGTGTCGCGCCTTGTCCTGCTTCCAGGACAGTGGGCCGGGCAGGTCGACGCGGTGCGCGCGGGCCCGGGAGTTCCACGACCAGCGACCGATCTTGATGCTCCAAGAGGAGAAGCCGTTTTCGGTGAAGTTGAGGATCAGCGGACCGAACTTCTTGCGCTTCCGGAACATCAGGCCCATGGCCGTGCTCCCTTCGTAGGTTCTGTCGATGTCGGGGGATGGATCCAGGATTCCCTGCCCGTTGTCGGGCCAAACCTGGCCGGTCCTCTTGCGACGGTCCTACCCAGAACCCGTCCCGTCATGATATGCATCGATATCTCGGATGGTGGTTGGTGATTGACCGGGTAGGTCGGCACCGGCACCATGGGGGCAGGTATCGACGGGCCCAGCCCGTCCCCCTTCCTCCCTGATCGCCGGCCACCGTAGTCCGCGCGGTCCCGCCCGATCCACTTTGCTACCGGCCCGGACCGGTGTCGGGTCGGTCGGCCCAGCCGCGTCGAGGAGGGACACGATGATCGTTACGGTGTCCGGTGATCCGAGCCCGAACTCGCCCACTCTCCACCTGGCCGAGCAGGTGAGCGCCGCGATCGCCGCCCATCTCGGTCGGTCGACCCCGGCCACGGTCGACCTGGCCCGGTTGGCCCCGCAGCTGCTGGGTACCGGCAGCACCGACGTGTCCCGGGCGGTGGAACTGGTCCGCCGGGCCAGCCTGCTGGTGGTCGCGACCCCGACCCGGCAGCGCGGCTACGCGGCCGTACTCAAGCTCTTCGGCGAAGTCCTGCCGGCCGACGGCCTGCTCGGGATCGGCGCGGTGCCGGTGGTGACCGCACCCGAGCCACGTGGCAGCCACGAGACGCACCGGCAGTTGGCCGACTGGCTCGCCGGCCTCGGTGCCACGGTGGTGGATCCGCCGCTGCTGATGCCGGAGACACTCGTCGCCCGACCTCGCGCGGTCGCGCTGGCCTACGCGGTCCGCCTGCTCGGCACCCTGCCCCCGGTCCCGGTTCGCCCGGCGGTATGGCTACCGGCCTGAGCGCTCCGCGACCCTTGGTTCAGCGTGGTTGCCACGCGTCGGGCCGGGTGGTCAGCTTCCGTACGTGGGCCGGCATCCGACCGCTGACCAGTTCGGCCAGACTCACCTCGTCGACCACGTCACGAACCGCCGCCCGGACCGCGATCCAGAGCCGGGGCAGGTTCTCGGCGGCTCCTTCGTACCGGGTCTCCTCGGGGCGCAGTCCGCGTACGCCGGCGAGTGGCCCGTCGACGGCTCGCAGGATCGCGCCGACGCTGACCTCCCGGGGCGGGCTGGCCAGGGTGTAGCCGCCCTCCGCGCCGCGCTGCGCCCGTACGATGCCGGCCCGGCGCAGGTCCGCCAGGACAGCTTCGAGGAATTTGCGTGGCATGTCCTGCTGCTGGGCGATGGCCTGGGCCGACATCAGCGACGGGTACGCCGAGGCGAGGCTCAGCGCCGCCCGGACCGCGTAGTCGCCGCGCGCGGATATTTGCACCACCCCATCATGCCCGTTCGCCGACCCTCCTCCCGGGACAGGCCCACGGCCAGCGACCGGAGGTGGGGGACGGGCGCGTCATCCGGGGACCGAGGCGTGCGGCGGCGCACCGAGCAGGAGCTGCGGTCCGACCGGGCGCTGTCCCGGCACCCGGGGGGTGACCGTGGGTCGGTCGGAACCGCCGATCCCGTTGCCGGTCGTCTCGGCGGGTTCGGCTCCGTCACCGGTGGGGACGACGGGCCGCCCCAGCCCGGTCCGGAAGGCACCCGGGCTCTGACCCACCTCACGCTGGAAGAAGCGGCCGAAGTTGGTCGGTTCGGGAAAGCCGAGCCGCCGCCCGATCTCGGCGATCGGTTCGTCGGTCGCCGCGAGCAGTCGCCGGGCCTGCAATGCCACCCGGTCGTCGACCAGCTGTTTCGCGCTGCGGCCGGTCTCGGCGAGGCAGGCGCGGGTCAGCGTACGCACCGAGCAGCCCAACCGGGCGGCGTAGTCCTCCACCCGCCGGGTGTGCTGGAAATGCGCCTCGATCTCCCGACACAGCCGCTGGTACGTGCCGTCCTCCGCGGCCGTCGCCGGGTCCGGGGCCTCCGCCGCTGGTGCGACCGGTGACGCGGGTGTCCCGCTGGGAAGGAGGGCGAGTCGGAGCAACAGCACAGCGAGTTGGTGGCGCAGCAGGTCGGTGGCGAGTTGCCGGCCCCGGTGGCGTTGGCAGTCCACCACCAGTTGGCTCACCTCGTTGATCACCGCATCCTGGTCCTCGCCAGCCAGTTGCCAGTGGGTGGGCCCGAGCGGATAGCTGCCGGGGGTGAGCCGGTCGAGGGTGTCGTCGGACCAGCAGACGACCGCGGCGTCCCACCCGCCCGGTGCGTCGGTACGGACCAGTTGGCCCGGTCGGGCCAGGATCAGTGTCCCCGGTCGACACTGGTACGTCTGGAAGTCGACCTCGTAACTGCCGTGCCCGACGGTCACCAGAAGCAGAAGATGGTGGTCGAGCAGCGCGGGCCGTCTCGGCCCGGAATCGGTCGACAACTCGCGCAGGGTCGAGGTGCCGATGCGCGCCAATCGTGATGCGGAGGCGGAACCGGCCGTGTGCTGGGAAGTCTGACCGAAACGGACCATCCGCCTGACGGTAGCCGCAGCTCAGGCCCCGCGCATCCGAGCGCGCCGACGCGTGGCCGATTGATTTCAGACAGTGACCGGATGGGACCAGCGGTCGGACGGCCGGCCACCGAGGTCGTACCGGAGTGGTTCTGTCGCTGCCCTGTGGTCAGCGACCCGGCGCGCGGTCGTCGATGCCGTACACCCGTAGTTCGTCGACCCGGTGGTCGTCGAAGGCCGCGCCGGCCCGCTCCAGCATCTTCGGGTCGTCGTCGATCGCGAACTCCGGCAGCACCTCGGTCTCCTCCGTCTGGATGTGCTGCGCGACGGCTTCGCTGAACTCGCGCAGTGCCCCCTCGAACCGGTCGCTGGTCGGGTCGCTCGCGCGCAGCGCCTCGAGCCGCTCCTCGGCGGTAGCCAGATCCGGCATCCGGTCGGCGGCCCGGTCGTTCCCGGCCAGCAGCGGATAGACCTGTTCGGCGGCGCGCCGGTGGGCGGCCAGCCGGGCACGGACCTCCTCCACCACGGCTACCCGGTCGACAGCGGGATCCCGCAGTTGATGGAGGAGTTTTTCCAGGACCCGGTGGTCCTGCTGGATCAGGCTAACCGCGTCGTTCATCGCGTCATCCTCCTGGAGCGCCGAGCATCCGTTGGGTACCCGAGGCGCAGGAGCGTCAAACGGCGCCCCGCCTGCCCCGCCGGTCGGCGTCGGGGTCGTCGGAGGCGTCGTGACCGAGGCTCCGGTGGTCCGGTCCGGGTCCGTCCCGGCTGGACCGGAGGTGGATCGACGAACGGAACCGGCGCGGGTCGACGGCCGGGGAACGGACACCACCGGGGCCCAGCCGGACCCGAGGGACGGGCGGGTCCGAAGGGGTTGCCCCGATGGTGGCACCGCGACTAAGTTACCGAACGGTATCGGATGAGTTAGTGATGTCACAAGAGTGACAAACGACGATTCCTGGGAGAGGTGCGCATGCCGGGGCTCTTCTCGGTCGAGGGCAAGACGGTGCTGGTCACCGGTGGTTCGCGGGGGATCGGGTTGATGATCGCCCGCGGCTTCGTCGAGGCGGGCGCACGGGTGATCATCTCTTCTCGTCGTGCCGACGTCTGTGACGAGGTGGCGCAGCGGCTCTCCGAGTTCGGAACCTGTGAGTCGATCCCCGCCGACCTCTCCAGCGCCGAGGGCGCCGACCGGCTCGCCGAGCTGGTGTCGGCTCGGGTGCCAGGGCTGGACGTGCTGGTCAACAATGCCGGCGCGACCTGGGGGGCGCCACTGGAGGCGTACCCGGAGAGTGCGTTCGACAAGCTCTGGGCGGTGAACGTCAAGGCGGTGTTCCGGCTCACCACGGCACTGCTGCCCGTGCTGCGCGGTTCGGCGAGTGTCGAGGACCCGGCCCGAGTGATCAACATCGGGTCGATCGACGGCATCAGGGTGCCCTCGATGGAGGTCTACGCCTACTCGGCGACCAAGGCGGCGGTGCACATGCTGACCCGCAGCCTGGCCCACCAACTGGCCCCGGAACACATCACCGTCAACGCGATCGCGCCCGGTCCGTTCGAGAGCAAGATGATGGCTTTCGCGTTGAACGACCCGAACACCCGGGCGGCCATCGAGCATCAGGTGCCGCTCGGCCGGATCGGTCGACCGGAGGACATGGCCGGGGCGGCGATCTACCTGGCCTCCCGTGCCGGCGCATACCTGACCGGTGCGGTCATTCCGGTCGACGGGGGCATGACCACCCACGGCTGAACGGATCGGCACCGATCGGGCGAGAATGCTACATACGTGGTACCTCACCTGGGCGTACGTACCGGGTCAGGGTAGGCCGACGCCGCGCGGACTCGGCAGGTCCGCGCGGCGCCGCTGTTGTCCCTGCCGTTCACCGACCGGCGAGCAGCCGGTTGACCGCGGCATCGACGTCCAGGTGTTCGCTCTCCCGGCCCCGGGGCACGACCACGTAGGTCCGCCGCAGGAACCTGACCAGGACGCTTCGGGGCACCTCGAACAGCGCGTTCCCGTCTGGTGAGGAAAGGGCGAGCGCGACGAAGTCTCCGCGCGGTGTGGCCCAGGGCCACACCCGGACATCGCCGATTCCGGCGGGCTCGTCGAGCCCGGTGACGAGTAGCTCTCGGGCGAAGGACCAACTGACCGCTTCGCCGCCGGCAGATTCGGCATGAAACAGGACATGGACCGCGTACGGGTCGGCTGGGTCGTAGCGCAGACTGGCGCGCACCGGCAGCGCGGTGGCATCAGGTGCGACGAGCCTTAACGACGTCTCGACCTCGACTGTCGTCGGTCGGATGACACTCATGGACGTTCTCCCCCCGGCACCGCTGCGAGGCGTACGTGCCCCGCTTTTCCCATCCTCAGGTGATGAACCTGGTTACGCTCCGCCATACGCTGATCTCACCCAGTAGTGGGAAGAGGGTCCCCAAACGCCGCTCAAAATCGAAAATTTAGGTAGGATGTCCAGTTCTACCCAGGTCCCTGATTCCACCCGGCGCCGGATGGTTCACACGTCGACTCACTCCGGTAACGTCCAGTCGTCCTGTTGAGTGACGGGCCGGGGCGACACTGAGGGGCGAAATGGTCATCAAATGCTCCTCAATGGAGCAATGACCGACGGTGACGGTGACGCGGTGCGCCCCCTGCTGGGTGGGTCGACACCCGTGATCAAGGAGCGGAGGTACCAGGTGTCCGACGACGAGCGCGTCACCTACGAGAGCGGGCCGAAGCCCGCCGAGGGCGACTCCCTGGTGGCGGAGCGAGAGTCGGAGCCGAAGAGTCTTCGGCAGCGGGTACAGACGGCCCTGGAGATCATCCGGGCCAACCCGACCGGCCGGATCGCTCTCAAGATCGTCGTGGCGGTGGTCGGCGCGGTGGTGGTGCTGGTCGGGCTCGCGCTCATCCCGTTGCCCGGCCCCGGCTGGCTGCTGGTGATCGCCGGTCTCGGGGTCTGGGCGATCGAATACCACTGGGCCCGGCGCCTGCTCGCCTTCACCCGGCGCAACGTGCAGGCCTGGACCCGCTGGGCGGGCCGGCAGTCCTGGCCGGTACGGCTCCTGCTCGGAGCGGTCGGCCTGGTCTTCGTCAGCGTGGTCGTCTGGCTCTCGCTGAAGTACAGCCTCGGTATCGACCTGGTCGCCGACGTACTCCACTACCTCGCGACCCACTGAGGCCCATGCGGCGCCCCGCCCGCAGGGGATGGCCACCCCCGAAGATGCGGGGTGCCGACCGGATCAGGTACAGTCATGCGCGCTGAGGGCGATTAGCTCAGCGGGAGAGCGCTTCGTTCACACCGAAGAGGTCACTGGTTCGATCCCAGTATCGCCCACCAGTAAGAGGGTATGTCCTGTCGAAGGACATACCCTCTTGTTGTTGGCGGGTGACCGATCGAGGGATTGGCGGGTCCGCCATTCAGTCACCGCTTTTCCCGTTGAGTCCGGTGTGACCCGAATGGTCCCGACAAGCTGACCGATGCGGACCGTCGTGACTCCGCGTAACCCCATTCATCACCGGTTCGTTGAGCGCGAAGAAGCGTGACAGCGGGGAAGAAGCGGGACAGCGTGAAGAAGCGGGGCGGGGCGGTAGTGGGCCGGACGCGGGTGCCGGTCGACCCACCCACCCGGTGAACTCCTGACCGCCGAGCGGACCCGTCCGGTGAGTTGACCGCCATCCATACTGGACCGGCGGACGAGGAACCGGGGCGTCCGGCGTACGGCTCGGTGATGACCTGAGGGTCGTCGCCGGCCTGCCCTCCTCGGCTTCTGCTTCGGACTGTTGCTGGCCACGGTCGCGGACGTACCGAGCTGGTCCGGACTCGGACACGTCTGCGCCCACCCGCCACGGTGGTCGTCATGGGTGGCGGTGACTGACGTACGCGGTCGCGACCTCGGCGCTTTGGCGAGGAGGTGGTTAGGCTCGCCAACGGCGGCACCCGCCTGCCATGAGCAGCGAGGAGACACGACATGACCACCCCTGACGGATCGGCCGAAACGGACGTCTGGTTCCCCCACGACGAGGGCCAACTGTCGGCGGAGGACACGCTGGAGGACCGAGGGCTCGACGACGCGCTCGACGAGGGCTACTCCCCGCCGGAGAACTACCGGGGCTCGACCGCCTTCGGTGTGACCGCCGAGGAGGCGAGCATCGGTGAGTCGCTCGACCAGCGGCTCACCCAGGAGGTCCCGGAGCAGGCGACGCCGTGGGACGGCCCGGTGCTCCGTACCGACCTCGACGAGGACGCACTCTCCCGCGAGGCTGACGAGTTCCTGGATGCCAACGAGGTCGGGGACCTGCGGGCCGGGCGCCTGGTCGCCCCGGACGAGGGCTTGGGACCCGACGTCGACGGTGAGTCGATCGGCAGCGATGTCGGAATCGCCGGTGGCGGCGCGTCGGCCGAGGAGGCCGCGATGCACATCGTCGAGTTCCCCTGACCGGTTCGACCCGACCAACCCGACCTGATCCGACGGGCCGGTGCTGGTGTGACGTGCCCCGCACCGGCCCGTGGGAACTCCAGATCGCGTCCGCACGACCACCTACCGGGTTCCGGAACAGGCGGAAGTGAGGTCGGTGCTCGTGCGGGTCGGACGGATCGTGGCGCGGATGGTGTTGCCGGCGGTAGCCGGGCTCGCCGTACTTCTGGCCGGTGTGCCGGCCGCCGCGCCGGCCTGGGCGCATTCCCGGCTGCTCGGCACCAACCCGGCCGACGGCACGACCGTGACCAGTCCGGTCGCGGCGGTCCGGCTGACCTTCGACGAACTCGTGCGGGCCGACCTGAGCACCGTCGTGGTCGAGGACGCGAACCAGCGTCGTTACGCTGACGGGCCGGTCCAGGTGCTCGACCACGAAATGAGCCAGCCGGTGCATCCGCTGGGTTCTGGCGACTACCGGGTCGCGTGGCGGGCGATCTCCGCCGACGGGCACCCGGTGCAGGGCGAGTTCCGGTTCAGCGTGGCGCTGCCACCCGGTCAGGAACCGGCTCCGCCGGTCCAGCCCGCTCCGCCGGTCGAGGCGGCCCCGGTCGGTGCGACCACGACCACACCCGCCGGCCCGGACCGGCGTTGGTGGTGGGTGGGGGGAGCGGTCGCCCTGGTCGCCGTCGCCGCCGGCCTGATCCGGGTACGGCACGGTCGAGCGGCCCGAACCCGATGAGCGGCCCAGGTGCACCGGAGATCCGTGCCGTTGCCGCTCCGGTCTCCGCTGGCGCCGGTGGGCGGCGCTGGTGGTTGCCGGCCGCCGTCGGGGTAGCGGCACTGGCCGTGCTCCTGCTGGCGCTGCGGCTCGGCGGGGCGGTGGAGAGCACCGCGATCGCCGGACTGCCCGACCCGGGCCCGGTCACCCGCTGGGGGCTGCCCCTGCTGCGGCTGGTCCTGGACGGGTTCGCCACCGTCACCGTCGGTCTGCTGCTCACGGCCGCCTTCCTACTTCCCGGCGACCGGGGCAGTGTGTCACCGCGCGGTTACCTGCTGCTTCGTCGGGTGACCGGCTGCGCGATCGGCTGGGCGTTCTCGGCAGCCGCCATGCTCGTACTGACCGTCTCCGACCTGCTCGGGCAGCCGATCGGCCAGGTGCGTTCCGCCACCGTCCTCAGTTTCGCCACCTCGATCAGCCAGGGGCGGGCGCTGGCATTGCAGGCCGGGCTGGCGCTGCTGCTCGCCGTACTGTCCAGGGCCGGGGTATCCCGGACACTGGCCGCGACCATGGCCGTACTGGCGCTGGTCGCGGTGCTGCCACCGGCGTTCACCGGGCACGCGGCCGGCGCCGGCAACCATCAACTGGCGGTGACCAGCCTGGCCCTGCACGTACTGGCCGCCACCGTCTGGCTCGGCGGCCTGGTCGGGCTGCTTTCGGTACGGAGCGGGCGGTTGCTGGCCGACGCGGCGGCGCGGTACAGCCGGCTCGCCCTGGCCTGCTTCGTCCTGGTGGCCGTGAGCGGGCTGACCAACGCCTGGGTACGGCTGGGGGAGTGGAACCAGCTCTGGCACTCCAGCTACGGGTCCCTGCTGCTCGGAAAGATCGCCGCGCTGCTGCTCCTGGGCGGGCTCGGTGCCCTCCACCGGGCCCGTACGCTGCCGGCCCTGCGGGCCGGAACGGCGGGGGCGTTCGTCCGGCTGGCCGCCGGCGAGGTGGTCGTCTTCGCGGCCACGTTCGGTCTGGCCGTGGCGCTGTCCCGCAGCCCGACCCCGGTTCCGGACAACCCGGTCGAGCCCGATCCGCTGGTCGAGCTGCTCGGCTTCGGGCTGCCACCGGCGCCGACGGCGGCACGGATGCTCGGCGACGTACTGCCGGACATGTTCTTCCTGACCCTGACCGGGTTCGGGATCGCCGCGTACCTGATCGGTGTGTATCGACTGCGCCGCGCGGGCCACCTGTGGCCGTGGTCGCGGACCGCGAGCTGGCTGGCCGGGCTGCTGCTGCTCGCCGCGATCACCAACCTCGGCGTCGCCCGGTACGCGTACCTGCTCTTCAGCGTGCACATGGTCCAGCACATGGTGCTCTCCATGGCGGTGCCGATCCTGCTCGTCGGCGGGGCGCCGGTCACGCTCGCCCTGCGGGCGCTGCGCCGACCCGCCGACCCCGAGGTGCGTGGCGCCCGGGAGTGGTTGCTGATCCTGATCCACAGTCGGGCGTTGCGGGTGCTGACCCATCCGTTGATCGCTCTCGGCATCTATGTCGCCAGCCTCTATGGGCTCTATTTCAGTGGGCTGCTCGGCACCCTGATGCGTTACCACCTGGGGCACCTGGCGATGCTCACCCACTTCGTGCTCGCCGGTTACCTGCTCTTCTGGGTGCTGATCGGGATCGACCCCGGCCGGCGGCGGCTGCCCCAGCCTCTGCTCGTGGTGATCCACTTCGCGGCGATGATCTTTCACGCCTTCCTCGGTGTGATCCTGATGCAGTCGACCACGGTCATCGCCCCGGACTGGTACAGCTCCGTACACCCGGACTGGGCCGGCACGCTCCTCGCCGACCAGCACCTCGGCGCCGGCATCGCCTGGGCGTTCGGTGAGGTACCGGCGGTGATCGTGATGGCTCTGCTGGTCCGGCAGTGGATCCGGGCGGACGAGCGGGAGCAGGCCCGGCTCGACCGTGCCGCCGACCGGGCGCGGGCGAGCGGCGAGGAGGACGAACTCGCCCGCTACAACGCCTTCCTGGCCGAGGCGGCCCGTCACGACACGCGCCGGTAGCGCGTGGCGTTAGGAAGGGGCCCTTCCTCTACCGGAAACGATAGGAAGGGGCCCTTCCTTCTCAGGCGGCGCGGTGGGTGTCGTGGCGGGCGTGCGCGGGGCGGGGACCGGGGTGGGAGCGGACCAGCCGCAGCGGCGGCATCGGGGCGGCTTCCTCGGCGTCGAAGCTGGCCCGCCAGCGGGACGGCCCGGAATCGTGCTGCCGGGGCGGTTCGCCGGGGTCGAGCGCCGGCCGGGTCAGGGCGAGGATGATCAGGTAGCCGGCCACGATGAAACCGTGGCTGAGGATCCGGCTCACGTCCACCCGGCCGACGATCATGTCGTTCGCCGAGAGCAGGGTGAGCACCGCCACGAAGGCGGTGAGGGTGGGCAGGATCCCGACCGGCCGGGTACGCCGCAGCGCGATCCAGCCGAAGCCGGCGCCGATGGCCACGTTCCAGGCGGCCGACTCGTGCCAGAGGTGGTTGGCCGGGACCGTGGTCCCGGTCAGGTCGTGCAGGTGCTGGGTGCCCGCGATGCCGGCGATCTGTGCCGCTCCGAGGACGAACTGCACCGCCCCGAGCACCCCCAACAGGACGCGCAGCGTGATCGCCAGGCGCAGCCGGCCGGGGCCGGGTGCCGCCGCGAGCAGCCGTTCGTCGAGTTCGCCTTGGGCGCTGACCACGCTGGTCCGGGCCAGTCGGGTCACCGTGGCGGCGGCATCCATCCACGAGCGGCATTCCGCGCATTCGCCGAGATGCCGCTCCACGACGTGCCGCTCGGCCGGATCATCCTCGCCGTCCAGCCACGCCGAGAGCGCCTCCCGGTACTGTTCGCACCCCACACTCATATTGTCGGTCCCCGGCTCCGTCGAGTTCCCGTGAAGCGTCGAGTTTCCGCCGCGGACGCCGCTGCGCCGTCAAGACGCCGCTGCCAACACGGATGAGGACGCCCTTTCCATGGTGATGCCGCAACCCTAACCGGGGGCCCGGCAGGTTAACCTTCCCCTATGCCTGCGACCGGGTCCGAGGACGACGAGATCACCCGCTGGGCGTTGGCCGCGAAGGCCGGCGACCGGACCGCGGCTGGTGCTTTCATCCGGGCCACCCAGCGCGACGTGCACCGATTCGTCAGTCACCTGGCCGGGCCGCAGGAGGCGGAGGATCTGACCCAGGAGACCTATCTGCGGGCGATGCGGGCGCTGCCCCGGTTCGCGGCCCGGTCGTCCGCGCGGACGTGGCTGTTGGCGATCGCGCGACGGGTCGCGGCGGATCACATCCGCGCGCTGGTCCGTCGTCCACGCACCACCGAGCTTTCCGACTGGCAGGGCACCGTAGACGCGACCGGGGCCGGGTTCGAGGAGGGCGTCCTGCTCGACCAGTTGTTGCGTACGTTGCCCCGGGACCGGCGTGAGGCGTTTGTCGCCACCCAGGTGGCGGGGCTGAGTTACGCCGAGGCGGCGCTGGTCTGCGACTGTCCGGTGGGCACCATCCGGTCGCGGGTGGCGAGGGCGCGGGCGGACCTGGTCGTCGCGATGCGGGAGCAGGGCGGCCCGGAGGGCCGGCTCCGGGTGATCAGCTGACCCGACGGCCGTCGGCGTAGCCGGGGACGGGTGTGGTGTCGGCGCGGACCCGTACCGGCTCCCATCGAAGATCAACGAAATCGCTCCGCAACAACATTTCGCTTCGGCGGTAACACTCCGCGCAGAGACTCGGCGTCCCACGGTTCTTTCGACAGGGGGACGTATGAGCCACCACACGCAACCCGTGAACCATTCCGCGCGACCCGCCCTCGACCGGCGTGGGTTCCTGCGCGCCGTCGGCGCCAGCGGTGGTGCCGGCGCGATGCTCGCCACCATGGGCGCGCTCGGACTCGCGCCGACCGCCGCGTCCGCCGCACCCGCGTTCCGCGCACCGGCGCGATCCGACTTCACCCTGAGCGGCCGGTCCGGTGCCCGGGTGGTCATCCTCGGCGGCGGTGTCGCCGGCCTCGCCACCGCGTACGAACTGGGCAAGGCGGGATACGACTGCACGATCCTGGAGGCGCGCGCGGTCGCCGGCGGGCGGAACCTGACCATCCGGGGCGGCAGCGTCGAGACCGACCTGGACGGGCGGACGCAGAAGGCGAAGTTCTCCGACGGGACCTACTTCAACGCCGGCCCCGGCCGGTTGGCACAGTGGATGGTCACCCTGGACTACTGCCGCGAGCTGGGGGTGCCGATCGAGGTCTTCACCAACGCCAACGCCGACGCCCGGATCTACAACGAGTCCACCGGCATGACCTCCGCCCAGCGCTACCGCACCGCCAGGGCGGACGTGTACGGCTACGTCTCCGAACTGCTCGCCAAGGCGACCGACCAGGGCGCGTTGGATGCCCGGCTCACCGCCGAGGACAAACAGCGCCTGCTGTCGTTCCTGCAGAGCTTCGGGGCGATCGGTGGACGTACCAACGGTTGGGCGTACACCGGGACGAACCGGCGGGGGTACGCCGCCTACCCGGGGGCCGGCAACGACGCGGGCACCCCGCTCGGTGCCCCGCCGCCGCTGTCGGACGTCTTCGCCAGCAACGTCGGGCGCTACTTCTCCTTCGAGCTCGGCTATGACCAGGCGATGCTGATGTTCCAGCCGGTCGACGGGATGGACGCGATCCCGCGCGCCCTGACCCGGGCGGTCGGCGGCCATCGGGTGCGCCTCGGGGCGGAGGTCACCGGCGTGACCAACCTGGGCGGTGAGGTCGAGGTGACCTACCGGCAGGGCCGGCACGAGAGGTCGATCCGGGCCGACTACTGCGTGGCCACGCTGCCGCCGCAGCTGATGGCCCGGGTGCCGCACAATCTCGGTACCAACGTGACCGCCGCGTTGAGCGGCTTCCCGGCCACCGCCTCCGGGAAGATCGGACTGGAGTACCGCAGCCGTTGGTGGGAGACGGACGAGCGGATCTACGGCGGCATCACCGAGACCGATCTCGACCTCGCCCACATCTGGTACCCGTCGTACGGCTTCCACGGTAGGCGGGGTCTGATCGTCGGTTACTACAACACCGGCGCGAACGCCCGTACGTACAGCGCGCTCACGCCGGCCGGGCGGGAGGCGCGGGCGGTCGCCCAGGGGGTGAAGATCCACGGGGAGAAGTACCGGACCGAGTTGGCCACCTCCTTCTCCCATGCCTGGGACCGGACGCGTTACCTGGAGGGGGCCTGGACCTCGCCACCGCACGGCACGGCCGGGTACAACCTGCTGTTGCAGCCGGCGGGGCGGGTCTATTTCGCCGGTGACTGGCTGAGTCACGAGACCGCCTGGCAGCACGGTGCGTTTGTCTCCGCCCGGTCGGTGGTGACCGCGCTGCACCAGCGGGTGATGTCGAGCTGAGCGCGATCGCCACGGACGCTCCGGGACGGGGCGTCGGGGTGGTGCGGGGCCGGGCTCAGGAGAGCCGCTGCCGGGCCCGCTCCAGGTGGGCTCCCATCGCGGCGTACGCGGCATCGGGGTCACCGGCGACGACCGCGGCGGCGATGTCCCGGTGTTCGGCGACCGTCGCGCTCCCCAACGGGGTGCTGTAACGGCGCCGGAACAGGTGCAGGTGACAGTGCGTACGGGCGAAGGCGTTCAGCAGGTGCTGGTTGCCGGCGAGTTCGGCGATCAGCCGGTGGAACCGGTCGTCGTGTCCGGCGAGGTCCTGGTAGTCGGCGTAGCTGTCGCCGTCCGGTAGTTCACCGACCGAGTCGATCTCGGCCCGGAGCCGGACCACGCCGGCGTCGTCGCGGTGCCGCGCGGCGCGGGCGGCGGCCCAGGGCTCGATCAGGGTGCGGAACTCGAACAGGTCGTCGATCTCGGCGAGTGTGAGGATCGGGGTGACCGAATACCCGCGTAGCGGCTCCTTGCGTGCCAGGCCCTCGGACTCCAGCCGGACCAGGGTCTCGCGGATCGGGGTGGACGAGACCCGCAGGTCGCGGGCCAGCTGGTCGATGCTCAACCGGCCCTGCGGGGGAATCACGTGGTCCATGATGAGCCGCTTGATCGCCTGGTAGACGTCCTCGGTCAGGGTCTGTCGTGCGGGCAGCGGGGCGAGCGTGCCTGGTCCGGCCGGTTTTCCGGTGGCGCCGACCGGAGTGCTGACCATCGATGTCTCCCGCCTGGGCGATGAAACTCGTCGATGACGAGGATAGCCGAGCGGCGTCGTCACATCACGGACGGTCGATCAAATGTCCGGTAGTGCACGACGAGTTTGTCGAACGGTACGGTGCCTCGGTGGCCCGTACACAACTCACCGCCGAGTTGGTGGTTGACGGTCGTGTTCCGCGCGCGTTGGCGCTGTCGCCGGACGGCCGGTGGGTCGCCTACGTGGTCGCCCCGGTCGGCCGGGCTGGTGATCACCCCGTCAGCGAACTCTGGGTCGCCGCCACCGACGGGACCGGGTCGCCGCGTCGATTGACTTCGGGTGAGGCGCACGATTCGGCGCCGAGGTGGGCCGCGGATTCGCTGCTGGTCTACTTTCTCTCCGACCGGGTCGAGCGTGGCACGGCGCAGTTGCACCGGGTCGGCCTGGTCGACGGTGTCGTGGAGGCGGTCACGTCCTGGTCCGGCGGGGTGTCGGGGCACCTCCCGTTGGCCGATCCCAACCTGGTCGTCGTGATCGCGGCCGACGAACCGTCCGCCGAGGACGAACGTCGGGACAGGGAGCGCGACGACGCTCGGGTGTGGGGCGAACGCGTACGCCCGGACCGGTTGCGGCTGCTGGACGTACGGCGCCGGGAGGTCCGGACACCGGACGCGTTCGGCGATCGGCATGTCGTCGAGGTGACCCAGCGGCCCGACGGTGCAACGCTGGCGGTCCTCACCTGGTCGACCCCCGAGGTGGACCCGGGCCTGGTCGAGCCCGGTCTCCACCTGCTCGACCCGGACAGCGGCATGACGCGGGACCTCGGCCCGGCCGCGGCGGACGCGTTCTCGCTGGTCTGGTGGTCCGCCGACGACGGCTGGCACCTGGCGTATGTCGCGAAGACTCCGCCGGTTCTGGTGGGCGGACACGCGGTTCTCGATGTCGCCGTACCGGTGGGCGGGCCGGTGGGCGAGCACCGTAACCTGACCGCCGGCACGACCAGCTGCCCGAGCGACCTGGTCCAGGTCGACACCGGTCCGCCGCTGGCGCTGGTCGCCGACGGGCTCGATACCGCGATCCACCGGCTCGACCCGGTCGGGCCCAACTTCGTCGAGGTGTCCCGAGTCCATGGTCTCGCGACGTCGTTGACCGCGAACCGGCACGGTGACGTCGTCGCGGCGGTGGTCAGTACGTCCTACGAGCCGGGAAATGTACGGGCCGGTCCCGTCTGCGGGCCGCTGACGAGGCTGACCGACGTCAGGCCCGAACTCCGCGACATCCAATGGGGTGCCCAGGAACGCTTGTCGTACGAGGCGTCCGACGGGCTGGCCCTCGACGGCCTGCTGATCCTGCCGGCCGGCCGGTCCCGTGGGGACGGGCCCTTCCCACTGGTGACACTGGTGCACGGCGGCCCGTACGACCGGCATGCCGACCGGCTCGAACTGGGCTGGTTCCCGTCCGGTCAATGGCTGGCGACCGCGGGCTACGCGGTGTTCCTGCCGAACCCGCGCGGCGGCAAAGGGCACGGCCACGACTTCGCGGTGTCCGTCGCCGGTGCGGTCGGCCTCGGTGAGTGGACCGACATCTGCGCCGGCATCGAACTGCTCGTCGCCGACGGCGTCGCCGACCCCGACCGGCTCGGTATCGGCGGCTGGAGCCACGGCGGGTTCATGGCCGCATGGGCGGTCGGGCAGACCGACCGGTTCAGGGCCGCCGTGATGGGAGCCGGGATCAGCGACTGGGGAATGCTCGCCGCCACCGGGGAGGAGGGACCGTTCGAGTCCGCCCTCGGCGGCAGCAGCGGCTGGGAAGGAACAGGTCCACACCGCCACGACCGGCTCAGCCCGATCTCGTACGCCTCCAGGGTCCGTACGCCGGTGCTGATCCTGCACGGCGAGAACGACACGAACGTTCCGGTGTCACAGGCGGAGTTCTTCCACCGTGCGCTACGCAGGTTCGGAGTCGAGCACGGGTACGTCGTGTATCCCCGGGAGAACCACCGGATCCGCGAACGCAACCACCAACTCGACGTGCTCCGCCGCACCCGCGCCTGGTTCGACCGGTGGCTCGGATGACCCCGACGTCCGACCGCAGCCCCGCCTTGAACACGGCCTAGTTGTACTGATCGGGGACGTCGCCCGGTCCGTCTTGGCCGGCGAGCTCTTCGGGCGCGATGAGCGGTCGTGCACGGCCTCACCCGCGAGGTACCGGTCGACCCAGCGCTTCACGGTTGGCCAGGAGACCTGGAAACGGGCGGCGACCTCGCTGACCGGCGAGCCCTCGTCGACGACGGTGGCTTCGAGCTGCTGTGCGCGGTCGATCTCGGCGCCATGGCTGCTGCTGTCAGTGGGAACGAGGTCGAAGTGGGCGCGGTTCTTGACGGTCTTGAGGTCGGTGTTCTTGAGGAACAGCACGGTGGTGATGGGTTGTTTCGGCGTCACGGAGGGTTTGGGTAGTGACCCGGGAGGCGAGCAGGAACGCGGCGAGCACGAGTCCGAGGGCTGCGGCGATGAAGGGGGCGCGGATCCCCAGGCTGCGTCCGAGCAAGCCGCCGGTGAGGGCTCCGAGGGGGACGACACCCAGGACGACCAGGCGGTAGGCGGCGGTGACGCGGCCGAGGAGTTCGTCGGGTACTGCTGCTTGGCGCAGGGTGCTGACGACGATCTGGTTCAGCGAGGTGGCAATGGCAGCGCAGAACATGCCGGCAAGGGCGAGGGGTGTGTTGTGACCCAGGCCGAGGATGGCGTAGCTGGCGGCGGGGGCGAGGGCGGCGAGCCAGGTGATGGGGCCGCCGCCGATGCGGGGCACGAAGTGTTCGGCGAGCAGCGAGCCGGCGATCGCACCGGCGGCGGGAACGGCGATGAACAGGCCGTAATGCGCCACGGGCATTTGGTACGGGCCGGTAATCAGCAGAACGAGCAACCCGCCGGTGGCCGCGCCGAAGAAGTTGATCGCCGCCGAGATGAACGCGACTCGGCGCAGCAGATCGTGGCGCCAGAAGTGCGCCCATCCGGAGCGGATGTCCTGGGTGATGGTGGTCGGGGTCGAGCGGCGGCGCTCCTGTTCCTCGCTGGTGGGGCGCAGCGCGGGCAGCAGCAGAGCTGCCAGGCCGGCGAGGGCGAACGCGGCCGCGCCGGTGTAGAAGGCCGCTGATGCTGCCAGCGCGAACAACGCCGCGCCGGCAGGCGGACCGATGAAGGTGTTGATGACGGACTGGGTCGCGAACAACCGGCCGTTGGCGCGCTCGAGTTGCTTGCGTGGCAGGAGACGGGGCGGGATGGTCAGGGCGGCGTTGTCGACCATCGTCTCGGCGCAACCGGCTAGGAACACTGCGGCGTAGAGCAGTGCGACGTGGCGCCATCCGTTCGCCAAGGCCACGGCGAGCAGCGCGAACCCGGCCGCGCGCAGCCAGTTGCCAGCGGTAAGTAGCCGACGTCTGTCTACCCGGTCGGCCATCACGCCGGCCGGGAGGGTTGCGACCAGCCAGGGCAGGAACTGCACCACCGTCATGCCCGCCACCACGAGCGGGTCACGGGTCAGCGTCGCGACGAGCAACGGCGCCGCAGCCTGCAGCAGCCCGTCGGCGAGGTTTGAGGACGCTTGGGACGCCCACAGGGCAGTGAACGATCTGCGTGGGGCGGCGGCAGGCACGATCAGTCTCCTGGCGGTGTTCTCACGGGTGATTGGCTGATTGGGAATGAGCATGCCAGTAGCCCGTCTCACGTGCAACAATGCTTTTGACCATGAGAGGAGCTGATGGTGAGGTTCGGCCACGTCGCGGGCGACCGCATGCTCGACCTGGTGAACACTGTTGACTGGCGCCTCGGCGGGTGCGAACGCATTGAGAACCTGAAGACCTTCTCCGACGTCGTCGACTGGTGCATCGAGTCCGACCTGATCACCGGAGACGAGGCCGTGGCTCTGCGCGACCTCGCCGGCCAGGACGACGCCCGGGCCGAGCGGGAACGGCAACAAGTCATCGAAGCGCGCGAGAGGGCCTACGCAGCTCTCTTTGAGGACGACCCCGAAGCCGCCGCAGACCTCGCGGACATGTACCGGGCGGCCATCGCCGCAGCCGACCTGGTCCGCATCGGCGACCGCTGGCTCTGGCGAGACCGGGAAACCGACCTCCGCTTGCCCCGCAATCGCATCGTCCGCGGGCTCGTGGCTCTCACCCAGCGCGACGACCTCGACCGCCTCCACCAGTGCGAAGACGTCAAGTGCGGCTGGGTTTATCTCGACACATCACCGCGGCGGAACCGCCGCTGGTGCAACACGAAGGACTGTGGCGACCGCAACCGCGCCCGCGCCTACTACGCCCGACAGAAGGCGAAAAGCCGCCGGCCCTGATTTATTCACCGCCTGTGATCGTGGGCTCGCGACGCCCAGACTCAATCAACGTCCCCGGTCGGTACACCTAGTCGAAGGCGGGTAGGTGGCGTTCCCTGGCCCGGTCCAGGTGTTCCCGCATCGCCGCCTCCGCCTCGTCCGGCGCGTGCGCCACGATCGCGTCGGCGATCCGCTGGTGCTCCGTGCTGGTGGTGCCGGTCTGCGCGTACGGGAAGTAGCGGCGGTGCAGGTGCAGGTGGGCGTGGAGCCGGGCGATCCCGTCCGAGAGCAGCGGGTTGCCGGCGGCGCCCGCGATCAGGTCATGAAACCGGGCGTCGAGTGTGGTGAACGCGGCGTGCCAGCGCCAGCCCTCCGGGTCGCCCTCGTCGGTGCCGACCGTGGTGGCGGCCTCGGTGCTGATCTGGGTCCGGAGTTCGTCGCTGGCACGTTCGGCGGCCCAGCGGGCGGCGGCGGTCTCCAGCAGTGACCGCATCTCGAACATGTGGGTGAATTCGGCCCGGGTCAGCAGCGGGCTCACGGTGTAGCCGACCAGTGGGCGTTTGCGTACCAGCCCGTCGGCCTCCAGGCGGGCCAGTGCCTCACGGATCGGGGTGGGGCTGACCGCCAGGTCGCGGGCGAGCGCGTCGATGTTGATCCGGTCGCCGGGGCTGAGTGTGTGTTCGAGTACGAGCACCTTGAGCGTCTCGTACACGTCTTCGCCGAGGGTGGACCGGCGTAGCGGACGGACCGGCTGCTGGTTGACCATCCGTCTCCTTCTGAGGGTTGCCGCCGTGCTCCTCGAACACGCCTTGATAACGACGTCATGTTTCTTCGAGGTTAAGCCTTGACGCCGGCAAGAGTGATCGACTAAACATCCATGATACATCCTATAGGATCGACGATATGCGGGAAAGGTGCGGTCATGAATCGGAGCCCGTTGATTCGGCTCGGCGCCGCGGCTGCCATCCTGGCGCTGGGCACGCTGGCCACCGCCGGATGCACCAAGAAGAGTGACAACGAGGCGGCCGGCGCGACCACGCGGGCGGCCGACCAGGTGAAGATCGCCCTTGTGCCGGGCGGTGCGCACCCGTACTTCCAGCCGTGGAAGGACGCGGCCACGAAGGCCAAGGCCGACCTCGGCCTGGCCGACGTCACGTTCAACGAGACCTCCGGCTGGGACCAGACCAAGCAGAACGACGTTCTCAAGGCGCTGGCGGCGCAGGGCTACAACGCCTTCGGCATTTTCGGGGTCGCCCCGGAGAACATCAACTCCACCTTCGAGGACCTCAAGGGCCAGGGCTTCCCCGTCGCCTCCCTCGCCTCGTGCCCGGCCGGTGACGTCAACAAGGCGGACTTCTGCCTCTCCACCGACGTCGAACTCGCCGCGTACAAGGCCGGTCAGGCCGCCGTCGAGGCAATGGGCGGCCAGGGCAACCTGGTCCACCTCACCGGCAACAAGGTGGACTCCAACACCCAGCGCCGGATCGCCGGGGTGCAGAAGGCGGTGGACGAGACCGGCGGCAAGGTCAAGCTGCTGCAGACCGTGACCGACGTGGACAAGGACCTGCAGAGCGCGCAGAAGGCCGTCGCCGACCTGCTCGCCGCGAAGGGCACCCAGATCCAGGGGATCGTCAACACCGCGTACAACCCGGCAGTCGCCGCCGCCGAGGGGGTCAAGCAGGCCAAGCTCCCGATCAAGGTGATCGCGATCGACGACGACCAGACCATCCTCGCCGGCATCCGGGACGGCTCGGTCGCCGGCACCGTCCTGCAGAACCCGGTCGGGCAGGCGTCCGTCGGGTCGTACGCGCTGACCAAGCTCGCCGGTGGCTGCACGGTCACCAAGCCCGGCGTGGTCATCGACTCGGGCTCCTTCGTGGTCACCAAGGCCAACGTCGACAACTACGAGACCGACCGGCAGGCCAAGACCGACGAGCTCAAGAAGGCCTTCGACGGCCAGTACCTGAGCTGCCAGTAGTCGCGCCCGGCCGGTCAGCGGCTCCCCGCTGACCGGCCCACGGCCGACCGCACCCCCTCGTACCGCGCCATCCCGTCAAGGAGCCTCGTTGCCCGCGATCACCCACGCCGAGGCGTACCTCGTCGACCTGGAGGTCGAGACCGTACGCACCGACGCCGTCCAGTCGTTCCTGAAACAGGAGACCGTCTTCGTCGAGATCCGGACGGACGACGGCGGGACCGGCACCGGTTACGCGTACACGATCGGCACCGGTGGGACCGCGGTGCTCGCGCTGCTGCGCGACTACCTCGTGCCCCGACTGGTCGGCGCCGATCCCCGCCGGGTCGAGGCGGTCTGGCGCGACCTCTTCGCCGCCACCCGGGCCACCACCGTCGGCGCGATCACCTCGCTCGCCCTGGCCGCGGTCGACACCGCGCTCTGGGACTGGCGGTGCCGCGACGCCGACCAGCCACTCTGGGTGCTCGCCGGTGGCGCCAAGCAACGCATCCCGCTCTACGACACCGAGGGCGGCTGGCTGCACCTGAGCACCGACGAACTGATCGCCGGTGCCAAGGCCAGCCAGGCCGCCGGCTGGCCCGGGGCGAAGCTGAAGATCGGCCGCTCCCCGGTCCAGGACGCCGAACGGCTCGCCGCGGTACGCGCCGAGGTCGGACCCGACTTCGACCTGATGCTCGACGCCAACCAGTCCCTCACCTCGGCCGAGGCGATCAGGCGGGCCCGGCTGCTCGAACCCTCCGACCCATACTGGTTCGAGGAACCGATGCCCGCCGACGACGTGTCCGGGCACGTGGCACTGGCCTCGGCCACGTCGATCCCGGTCGCGGTGGGCGAGTCGATGTACTCGATCGCCCAGTTCCGCGACTACCTGCACCGGGGAGCGGCCGGCATCGTCCAGGTCGACGTGGCCCGCATCGGCGGCATCACCCCGTGGCTGAAGGTCGCCCACCTCGCCGAGGCGTACAACGTGACGGTCTGCCCGCACTTCCTGATGGAACTGCACGTCAGCCTCTGCTGCGCCGTACCGAACAGCGGCTACCTGGAACACATCCCGCAACTACGCGCGATCACCAGGAACGAGATCGAGGTGGTCGACGGGCACGCGCTGCCACCGACCGCCGCCGGCCTCGGCATCGACTGGGACCGCGACGCGATCGACAACCGGAGAGTCCAGTGAGTGATCAGACCACCACGGTCACACCGGAGGCGCCACCGGCGGCCGAGCCTCCGGCGCCCCGTAAGCCGCCGGGCATCCCACTCTGGGCCAACCCCCGCCTCGGGCTGGTGGTCCTGCTGATCGGGCTGGTCGTGCTCTTCAGCACGCTGCGGCCGGCGTTCCTCAACACCGCGCTGACCCTGGTGCCGCTCCAGGCCGACATCAGCGTGTACGCGGTGGTCGGCCTGGCCCAGCTCATGGTCCTCTCGCTCGGGCACATGAACATGGCGGTCGGGCGGATGGCGGCGATGAGCGCCTTCGCGATGGGACTGGCGTACGACCGGCTCGACGTACCACTGCCGGTCGGGCTGGTGATCGGGCTCGCCGTCGGCACCCTGCTCGGCGCGCTGGCCGGACTGATCATCTCGCGTACCGGGGTGAACTCCTTCGTGGTCACCCTCGCCCTGGACTTCGCCATGATCGGCCTGATCACGATCCTCTACACCCGGTTCACCGACGGGGTCGCCTTCAGCGGCCAACCGACGAGCATGACCGCGCTGCGCAACGACACCTTCGCCGACTACTGCATCGGCAACGTGTGCGGGCCGAACGTGCCACTGGTCGTACCGTTCGCGCTGGTCGCGGCGCTCGCGGTCGGGCTGCTGTTCCGCTACGCCCGGCTCGGTCGGGAAATCCTGATGACCGGCGACAACGCCCGCGCGGCCGAACTCTCCGGCATCCCCACCGGCACCCGGGTGGTGCAGGCGCACGCGCTCTCCGGCCTGCTCGCCGGTCTGGCCGGCTTCCTGCTCGCCGCGAACAACGGCGCCTTCTCCGCGAGCATCGGCGAGCAGTTCCTGCTCCCGTCGTTCCTCGGTCCGGTACTTGGCGGCACACTGCTCGCCGGCGGCGCGGTCAGCATCCTGGGCACGGTCCTCGGCGCCACCCTCACCCAGGTCATCTACAAGGGACTGAACCTGCTGCAGTTCCAACTCGACCAGCTCAAGCTCTACATCGGGCTGGTGCTGCTGGTCGCACTCTCGCTGGACCGGGTGCGTCACGTACTCGCCGAACGCAGGGGGGCGCAGGCATGACCAAGCTGCTGACCGCACGGGTCGAGCCGGCCGGACGGCTCCGGTCGTTGACCCGGCGCCCCGAGTTCACCCTCGTCCTGGTCGCGCTCGCCGGGTTCGTCGCGCTCGCCATCGCCACCAACGGCAACCTGCTCTCCGCCGGCACCCTCGGCGCGTTCTTCCGGTTCCTCGCCGTACCGATCGTCATCGGCCTGGCCCAGATGGTGGTCCTCGCGATCGGCCAGATGAACCTGTCCGTCGGCGCGCTCACCGGCTTCTGCGCCATGGTCGCCGCCTGGGCGATGCTGGAAGCCGGACTACCGGCCCCGCTCGCCATCGGGGTCGCGCTCCTGGTCGGCCTGGTCGCCGGGGTGACCAACGGCCTGCTGGTGGTCTTCACCCGGATCAACGGCTTCATCGTCACCCTGGCGACCATGACCATCATCGAAGGGCTCCGGTACGGGGTGAACGGCCCCGACACCTTCCAGGGCTACTCCCCGGGGCTGCGCGAGTTCGGCCGCGCCTCGCTGCTCGGCCTACCGGTGGTGTTCCTGGTCGCGCTCGCGGTGGCCGCCCTGGTCGCCTTCTTCTTCGCCCGTACGGTCACCGGTCGGCAACTGCTCGCCAGCGGCGGCAGCCCGTTCGCCGCCCGCCTCTCCGGCATCTCCAACGACCGGTCGATCGTGATCGCGCACGCCCTCTCCGGGCTGCTCGCCGGGGTCGCCGCGGTGATCACCGTGGCCTCCTCCGGATCGGTCAACTCCAGCATCGGCGACGACCTGCTGCTGCCCAGCTTCGCCGCGCCGATCATCGGCGGGGTGGCGCTCACCGGCGGTGCGGTCAGCGTCGCCGGCACCTGCCTGGCAGCGTTCATCGTCCGGCTGGTGGACGTGCTCCAGGCCCAGTTCGACATCAACCGGCGCTGGATCGACCTGATCGTCGGCGCGGTCGTCCTCGGTGCGGTGCTGCTCGGCACCGCCCGGCAGAAGCTGTTGCGGAGGTCGTCGTGATACTCACGGCCGAGGGCCTGGTCAAGACGTTCCCGGGGGTACGCGCGCTGGACGGCGCCACCCTGCGGCTGGCGGCGGGGAGCGTACACGCGCTGCTCGGCGAGAACGGTGCCGGCAAGAGCACCATGGTCAAGCTGCTGACCGGGGTGTACCGCCCGGACGGCGGGCGGATCGTGCTCGACGGGAAGGAACTGCACCTGACCGGGCCGCTGGACGCCCAGCGGGCCGGAATCGGGGTGGTGCACCAGGAACGGAACCTGATCCCCGCCTTCTCCATCGCGGAGAACATCGTGCTGCACCACCTGCCCCGTCGCCTCGGCGTGGTGGACCGCAACCGGATGCGGGCCGAGGCACGCCGCTGCCTGGACCTGCTCGACCTGGACCTGGACCCGGACACCCCGGTCGCCGACCTCTCCGTCGCCCATGGCCAACTGGTCGAGATCGCCAAGGCGCTCAGCCTGGACAGCAAGGTGCTGCTGCTCGACGAGCCGACCGCCTCACTCACCGGCGACGAAGCGGACCGGCTCTACGCCATCGTCCGCAAACTGACGACCGACGGTGGGCGCGCCGTGGTGCTGGTCAGCCACAAGTTGGAGGAAGTGTTCGCGATCGCCGACACGGTGACCGTGTTGCGCGACGGGCACAGTGTGGCCGAGGCGGAACCGCTGGAGTCGTACAGCCAGGGCCAGGTGGTGGACCTGATGGTCGGCCGGGCGTACGCGTCGGTGACGCTCGCCGCCCGCGAGGTCGACCCGCAGACCCGGCCGGCGTTGCGGCTGGACCGGGTCAGCACCGCCGGTGGGCACCGGGACGTGTCCCTCACCGTCCGCCCCGGCGAGATCCTCGGCCTGTACGGGCTGGTCGGCGCGGGCCGCAGCGAACTGGCGAAGGCGCTGCTCGGACTGGACCGGATCACCGGCGGCACGGTCGAGGTGCAGGGCCAGCCGGTGCGGATCCGTACCGTCGGGGAGGCCCTGCGCCGCTACAAGATCGGGTACGTCACGGAGAACCGCAAGGAGGAAGGGGTCTTCCTCGACCAGCCGATCACCCGCAACATCGGGGTGACCATCTGGCGGCGGATCGCCCGCGCCGGGCTCGTCACCGAACGGGCCGAGCGGACCGTGGTGGCCGACTACACCGAGCGGCTCGGCATCCGGGCCGCGTCCCCGCGACAGCTCGCCGGCCAGCTCTCCGGCGGCAACCAGCAGAAGGTCAGTCTCGCCAAGTGGCTCGCCGCGCAGTGCGAGATCCTGATCGTGGACGAACCCACGGTCGGCATCGACGTACGGACCAAGGCCGCGTTCCACGAGCTGATCGCCGAACTCGCCGGTGCCGGAATGGCCCTGCTGCTGATCTCCTCCGACCTTCCCGAGATCGTGACACTGGCGGACCGGGTAGCGGTGATGAACGATTTCACCGTTCGTGGTGAACTCGCCAACGACCACGACTACGGCCGGATGAGTCAGGCGATCATCCGGATGATCCACGCTGGACCGGACCCGGAGCAGACGGGCGCCGGCCCGGACCGGCCCGATGCAGCAGGGGAGCCAGCCGCGTGAACCCAATCGAACGGAACCGACTCGGTACGACCGACGTCGAGGTGACCCGACTCGGTCTCGGCCTCGCCCCGCTCGGTGGCCTCTACCGGGCGGTCGGCGCCGCGCAGGCGTCCGCCACCCTGGAACGGGCCTGGGAGCTGGGGTTCCGCTACTTCGACACGGCACCGCTCTACGGCGCCGGGCTCTCCGAACGGCGGGCCGGATCGGTGCTCGCCGGCAAGCCCCGGGACGAGTTCACCCTCTCCACCAAGGTCGGGCGGCTGCTCGTACCGGGGCGGGAGGCGCCGCGCGGTGGCCGGCACCGCGAACCCGACCCGGAGCCGGTCGACCACAACGACGAGATCTGGGCCGAGCCGGTCGACCTCACCCCCGCCTGGGACTTCAGTGCCGACGGCACCCGCCGGTCGTACGCGGAGAGCCTGGACCGGCTCGGCCTGGACCGGGCCGACGTGCTGCACGTCCACGACCCCGACGACCACTACGCCGACGCGCTCGCCGGCGCCCTGCCGGCCCTGGTCGAACTGCGTGGGCAGGGCCGGATCGGCGCGGTCTCGGTCGGCATGAACCAGGCCGAGATGCTCGCCGACTTCGTCCGTACGGGCGACGTCGACGCGGTGCTGCTCGCCGGCCGGTACACCCTGCTGGACCAGTCCGGCCTGGCCGAGCTGCTGCCGCTCTGCGCCAGGGAACGCGTCTCGGTGATCGCCGGTGGGGTCTACAACTCGGGCCTGCTCGCCGATCCGAAGCCCGGCGCCACGTACGACTACCTGCCGGCGCCGGCCGAACTGCTGGACCGGGCCCGCGCCATCCAGGATGTCTGCGCCAAGCACGGGGTGCCGCTGCGGGCCGCCGCGATCCAGTTCCCGCTCGGCCACCCGGCGGTGGCCAGCGTCGTGGTCGGTGCCCGCTCGGCGGACGAGGTGACCGACGCCGCCGAGATGTTCGCCCATCCGATCCCGGGTCAGCTCTGGCGGGACCTGAAGGACGCGGGACTGCTGCCCGAGGAGGTGCCGACCCCGTGATCGTCGACTCCCACCAGCACCTCTGGACCGCCGACTACGCCTGGCTCGCCGACCCGGCGCTGACCCGGATCCGCCGCGACTACGGCGTCGACGACCTGCGGCGCAACCTGCGCGATGCCGGTGTGGACCGGACCGTGCTGGTCGAGGCGGCCCGGGGCGAGGCCGCCGAGACGACCGAGTTCCTGGCCACCGCCGCCGGCACCGAGGAGATCGCCGGGGTGGTCGGCTGGGCCTCCCTCACCGACCCGGCGCTCGCCGACACCCTGGCTGGGCACCGGGCCGGCACCGGCGGGCACCTGCTCGTCGGCATCCGCGACCAGGTGCAGGGCCAGCCCGACGACGACTACCTGGACCGGCCCGAGGTGCGGGCCGGACTCCGTACGATCGCCGCCGCCGGCCTGGTCAACGAGCTGGTGGTACGGGTCGAGCAGCTACCGGCGGTGGCGCGGGCCGCCGCTGCCCTGCCGGCGGGCCGGTTCGTCCTCGACCACCTCGGCAAGCCACGGATCGCGGCCGGCACCGCCGGCCTGGAACAGTGGCGGACCCTGGTGGCGCCGGTCGCCGCCCAACCGAACGTGGTGTCGAAGCTCTCCGGCCTGGTAACCGAGGCCGACCCGGGCGGTTGGACGGTCGAGGACCTGCGCCCGTTCGTGACGAGCGCGGTCGAACTGTTCGGCCCGGACCGGCTCATGTTCGGCTCGGACTGGCCGGTCTGCGAACTCGCCGCCACCTACCGGCAGGTACGGGACGCGTTGGAGCAGATCCTCGGCGGCGTTCCGGAGGCCATCTTCGCCACCACGGCGATCAGCACCTACAAGTTGGAGATCGAATGAAGTACATGCGGGTGGGTCCGGTCGGCGCGGAGCGCCCGGTGGCCCACACGGACGGTCGCCACTTCGACCTGTCCGGCATCACGGGGGACATCGACGGGGCGTTCCTGGCGGCGGGCGGGGTGTCCGACGTCGCCGGGCTGCCGGAGATCGACATCACCGGACTGCGGATCGGCGCCCCGATCGCCCGTCCGGGTGTGGTGCTCTGTGTGGGACTGAACTACGCCGCGCACGCCGCCGAGTCCGGGGCCGCGAAGCCGGAGTGGCCGGTCGTCTTCTACAAGGCGCCGAACACCGTCGTCGGCCCGTACGACGACGTGCTGGTGCCGCGCGGGTCGACCAGGACCGACTGGGAGGTGGAGCTGGCCGTGGTGATCGGCCGTACCGCCCGTTACCTGGCCTCGCCGCAGGAGGCACTGGCGCACATCGCCGGGTACGCCCTCGCCAACGACGTCTCCGAGCGCGACTTCCAGCTCGCCGTCTCCGGTGGACAGTGGTCCAAGGGCAAGTCCTGCGAGACGTTCAACCCGCTCGGCCCGTACCTGGTCACCCCGGACGAGCTGGGCGACCCGGGGCGGCTCGGCCTGCGCTCGTGGGTCAACGGCGAGGTACGGCAGGACTCGAACACCGCCGACATGATCTTCGACGTGGCGTACCTGGTCTGGCACCTGTCCCAGTACACCGTGCTGGACCCGGGCGACCTGATCAGCACCGGCACTCCCGAGGGCGTGGCGCTCTCCGGGCGGTTCCCGTACCTGTCCGCCGGTGACGTGGTCGAGGTCGAGATCGACGGCCTCGGACGGCAGCGCTCGGTCGTCAAGGACGCGGCATGATCATCACCGGGGTTGAGACGTACGACATCCGCTTCCCGACCTCCCGCGAGCTCGACGGCTCGGACGCGATGAACCCCGATCCCGACTACTCCGCCGCGTACGTGGTGCTGCGTACCGACAGCGGGATCGACGGCCACGGTTTCACCTTCACCATCGGCCGGGGCAACGAGGTGTGCCGAGCCGCCATCGACGCGCTCGCGCCGTTCATCGTCGGCCAACCCGTGGACGACCTCGGCGAGTTCGCCAAGCGGCTCACCCACGACTCGCAACTGCGCTGGCTCGGCCCGGAGAAGGGCGTGATCCACCTCGCCACGGCCGCGGTGATCAACGCCGCCTGGGACCTCGCCGGCAAGGTGGCCGGCAAACCGGTCTGGCGGCTGCTCGCCGAGATGAGCCCGGAACAGCTCGTCGACCTGGTCGACTGGCGGTACCTCACCGACGCGCTCACCCCGGACGAGGCGCTGGAGATCCTCCGGGCCGCGCTGCCCGGGCGGGCCGACCGGATCGCCGAACTCGAACGGCGCGGCTACCCCGCATACACCACCTCGCCCGGCTGGCTCGGCTACGACGACGCGAAGCTCACCCGGCTCGCCAAGCAGGCGGTCGCCGACGGCTACCGGCAGATCAAGCTGAAGGTCGGTGGCGACCGCGCCGACGACCTGCGCCGGCTCGCCCTGGCCCGGCAGGTCGTCGGACCGGACATCCGGATCGCGGTCGACGCGAACCAGCGCTGGGGCGTCGCCGAGGCGATCGACTGGATGACCGCGCTCGCCCCGTACGCCCCGTGGTGGATCGAGGAGCCGACCAGCCCGGACGACGTGCTCGGGCACGCCGCGATCCGGCGCGGGCTGGCCCACGTCACACCGGACGGGGGACCGATCCGGGTCGCCACCGGCGAACACGTACAGAACCGGATCGTCTTCAAACAACTGCTCCAGGCCGACGCGGTCGACTTCGTCCAGATCGACTCGTGCCGGGTCGCCGGGGTCAACGAGAACATCGCGATCCTGCTGCTCGCCGCGAAGTTCGGCCGGCCGGTCTGCCCGCACGCCGGGGGAGTGGGCCTCTGCGAACTGGTCCAGCACCTGTCCATGTTCGACTACGTCGCGGTCTCCGGCTCGCTCGACGACCGGGTGATCGAGTACGTCGACCACCTGCACGAGCACTTCGTCGACCCGGTGGTGATCGTGGACGGGGCGTACCGCGCGCCGAGCCTGCCCGGCTTCTCCGCGCAGATGCACCCGGACACGTTGGCCCGGTACCGCTACCCGGACGGGCCCGCGTGGTCCTGATCCACGTCGAACTCGACACCGGCGAGAGCTTCCCGATCCCGGAAGCCGATGGCTTCGGTGGACCGATCGCCGTGCTGGAGGCGCTCCGGCGACTGCTCACCGGCCCCACCGAACCGGCCCGCGCACCGTTGGCCCTCGTCGCCGGTGCCGTCGCCGGGGTCGCCGGCCCCGGGCTGGCCCGGTGCGCCGCGATCGGGATCTCCCCGCTCTCCGGCGCGGTGGCCGAAACGCGGGCCGAAGGACCGTACGCGGCCGGACTCCGGGCCGCCGGGGTCACCGGGGTGATGCTGTACGGCCGGGCCGCCGAACCGGTATGTGTGGTCATCGAGGCGGGCCGGGCCCGGCTGGAGCCGGCCGGGGCGGTCTGGGGTCAGGAGACCGGCGCGGCGACCGATGCCCTGCTCGCCAGGTACGGCGACGGGGCGGCGGTGGCGGTGATCGGCCCGGCGGGCGAGCACGGCGTCCGGTACGCCTCGATCGTCACCTGCCGGGACCATCCGCTGCCCCGTCTCGGCCTCGGCGCGGTGCTCGGGGCAAAGAACGTCAAGGCGGTGGTCTGCGTACCCGGCCCGGAACCGGTGCCGGTCGCCGACCCGGGAACGCTGGACCGGCTCGCCCGGTGGTACGCGGGCGCCGTGCCCGGCAACTCGCACTGCGTCAAGGTGTACGCCGGAGCCGGGCTGCACCAGGAGGCGCTGGCGATGCTCGGGCCGAACCTCGGTATCGCCGACCCGTGGGCGCTGCACGCCCGCTGCCTCCAACTCGGACTGGACCCGGTGTCGCTCGGCGGCACACTGGCGGCGGCGGGGGTGCCGGCGGCGGACGTACCGGCGGTGGTCGAAAGGATCGCCGCCGGTGGCGACCCATTGGGCGAAGGAGCCGCCCGCGTCGCCCCGAAGACGGCGATGACCAGCAAGGGCGTCGAGTTGCCGCCGTTCGACCCACGGGTCCAACCGAACCTCGGCCTCGGCTACGCGGTCGCCCCGATCGGGCCGCGCTACGACATCGTCGAACACGACCTGGACTTCGACCCGGAGGAAGGGCTGCCGCACAGTTATCCCGAGCTGCGCCTGCTCGGCGCGACCGTGCCACGCCCCCGTAACGAGCTGGACGTCACCCGGACGGCGCAGCTACTGCGCCTCTGGAGCGGCCTGGACGCCCTCGGCGTCTGCGCGTTCGCCGCGACACCGACCCGGCCACTCACCCTCGGGCTGGTCGAGGAGCTGGTCGAGGCGGTCACCGGGGAACGGCCGGACGTGCTGGCGCTCGGCGCGCGACGGCTGCGACTGCAACGCGAGATCAACCATCGGCTCGGCATCGGGCTGGACGCGGACACCCTGCCCGACCGGTTCTTCACCGAACCGGTCGCCCTCGGCCGGTACGCCGGAGCCGTCCTCGACCGGGCCGCCTTCACCGAGGCGGTCGCCGAACTGCACCGGCAACTGGGATTCACCGAGTTCGCCTGACCGGGCTCGGCCGACGTACGGAAGAGAGGTAGTGGCAGTGGGCGAGTTCGACGGGCTGGTGGCGGTGGTGACCGGCGGTGGGTCGGGAATCGGCAAGGCGTGCGTGGAGGCGTTCGTGGCCGGCGGGGCGCGGGTCGGCGTACTCGACCTCAACCCCGGTGAGCAGGGCGGTGCGACCCTCGGCCAGGTCGCCGACGTCGCCGACGCCGGATCCCTGGACCGGGCGATGGCGGCGGTCGCCGACGCGTTCGGCGGCATCGACATCCTGGTCAACAACGCGGGAACCAGTGCGGTCGGCACGGTCGAGGCGAACGATGACGCCGAGTGGCAGCGGGTGCTCGACGTCAACGTGATCGGCATCGTACGGACCACCCGGGCCGGGCTGCCCTACCTGCGCCGCAGCGCGCACGGGGCGATCGTCAACACCTCCTCGATCGCGGCGACCGCCGGAATCGTCCAGCGGGCGCTCTACTCCGCGTCGAAGGGGGCGGTGCACGCGCTCACCCTGGCGATGGCCGCCGACCTGGTGACCGAGGGAATCCGGGTCAACTGTGTGGCGCCGGGCACGGTGGACACGCCGTGGGTCGGTCGGCTGCTGGCCAGGGCGGACGACCCGGCGGGGGAGAAGGAGCGGCTCGCCGCCCGGCAGCCCACCGGCCGACTGGTCCGCGCGGAGGAGGTGGCCGGGGCGGTCGCGTACCTGGCGAGCCCGCTCTCCGGTGCCACCACCGGCACCTCGCTCGCCGTCGACGGCGGCATGTCCGGTCTCCGCCTCCCCCGCTCCAAGTAGAAGGAAGGGCCCCTTGTTATCGCTTTCTGTATAGGAAGGGGCCCTTCCTAACGCCCACGGCGCAGGCGGCGGCAGGCGGCGGCGGCAGGCGGCGGCGGTGACGCGGGCGGGCGTGGGCGGCGGCGGGCGTGGGCGGCGGGCGGCGGGTGGGGCGCTGCGTGGGTAGCCTGTCGGCACAGCGAGCGGGGGTGGGCGTGGTGAGCCGACGAGGTCTGCAGGTCGTGTTGGCGATTCTGGCCACGGTGTCGGTCGTCTCGGGCCTGTGGGGCATGGTGGCCGGGCCCACCGGGTTGCCGGGCGTCGGAGCCGTCCACCCCACAGTGGACAGCGAGTACCGGTTTGCCAACGCGTTCTGGTTCGCGGCCGGAATCGCCGTCTGGTGGGCCGTACCCCGGGTGCAACGCGCCACGGGTCTCCTCCGTGCCGTACTCGGTGTGGTGATCGTCGGCGGGCTGGCCCGACTGCTCGGCATCGCCGTGTCCGGCTGGCCGCACCCGGTGTTTCTCGGCGCGCTCGGGATCGAGCTGGTGGTCGTACCCATGGTGCTGCTCTGGCAGGCCAGGGTGGCCGAGGTCGCGTCCTGACACGATGACCTGCGGTGGACGCCGGACCGCGGGCATCGGCGCTCGCCCCGATCATGAGGCTGTGGCCGGTGCTGCCGATCGAGGTCACCGGGGACGGCCGGGGTTGTCGAACGGGCGAGGACGGACGCCGACCGACGCCGACCGACGCCGGGGGCTAGCCGGCGGCGACCACGTACGGGAACTGGGCGCTGCGGGTGTCGGCGAACTGCTCCGGGGAGAGTCCCGAGGTGGTGGCCGTGTTCAGGGCGAGGGAGAACATCGTCTCGGGCGCGTTGTCGGCGAGCGTACGGCCGTTGAAACCGAGAAAGCCGAAGCTGGCGGTGGTGCCGAGGCGGTACGGCAGCAGGTCCGGCAGCAGCCGGTCGGCGACCGCCCGGCCGTACGCGGCGGGGTCGTCCGCGGTGCCGTTGGCGGCGACCACCCCTGCGACGAGTTGTGCGATCTGTTCGCCGTCGATGGTTATGTCGGTGTCGGGATGGCCCGTGTTCGCGTCGCTGGCCCACTCGCTGTCGACGGGCCGGAAGATCGGCCAGACCATCGGGTGCCCCTCCCGGTTGATCTGCCGCCAGCCGCCCGCGTCGGTGGCGAGCTTGGTGGCGATCCACGTGCAGATGTCGCGGTCGGTGCCGAGCAGGGGATCGTTGTCGGGGACCTCGATCACGATCGAGTGGATGGTGGTGCCGGCGAAGCTGTTCTTCGCCTTCTTCGCCTGCCATCCGGAAAAGTCGAGCTTGGCGCCGTTCCTGACCGCGGCGTCGATCGCCTCGAGTTGTTTCAGGTCGATGTAGAACGGGTCGTTCGCCTTGCCGGCCCAGACCCGCACCCCGTTCGCACCGGAGATCGGCTCGTGGGTGCGGCCTTCGGCGATCATGTCGCCGGTGGCCGAGTCGTCGCTGGCGTCCGGTCCGGTCAGGGCGTGCAGGGTGAGCGCCTGGTCGCCGTTGGCGTCCATCTCGGTGAAGGCGAGCCGGTAGGTCAGTTCCTCCACCGGCGAGCCGTCGAGATGGATCTTGATTTCGTACCGTCCCTCCGGGTGGAAGCCGGGCTTGCCGTCTCTGCCGTACGCGGAACTGTTCACGTTCATGACGAAGACGGTTCCGGTGTCGCCGCGGAAGACGAACTGGTCGGTCAGGTCCAGCCGGCTGTCCTCCCGGGCGAGTGGGGAGTCGAGGTGATGCGACACGGGGCGCCTCCTGCTGTGGCAACTGCCTGCGTCCCTATGTTTACTACCTGATTCACCCGGTTTCGGGAGTTTTGCCAGATCGTCGCCCGCAGCGGGCCGCGCGACGGAGGGGCGCGGCCCACCCAGACCGGCGGCCCGGCCGGGACCGGCGCCTCAGTCGCGGGCGGTGAAGGTCAGTTCGGTGTACTCCGCGACCGGACTGAAGCCGAGCCGGTGGTAGAGGCCGACCGCCGGGGCGTTCTCCGCCTTGACGTTCAGCGCGACCCGGTCGACGGTGGCCAGCAGACGTCGGCAGAGCGCCGAGACCACCATCGTGGCGAGCCCACCGCCCCGGGCCCGTGGGTGGGTGGCGACGTTGCCGAGCGCGGCGACCCGGTAGCTCGGCGACCAGACGTGCACCCCGGCGACCGCGAGCAGCTCACCGCCGCGCCGGAGACCGAGGTACGGCCCGTTCGCGACCATGCCCGGCGCGAACGAATGCGCCGGGTAGGCGAGTTCGTAGAAGGCGCCCAGTTCGGGCAGGTCGGCGGTGGTCAGCTCGACCGTCTCGAGCGCCCCGGCCGGGATGTCCGACCGGTCGGCGCGGACCAGCCGGGTTGGGTCGGTCAGCGCCATCTTCAGGTGTGGGCCGTTCGACTCGGCCTCGTACGCCGGCTCGAGCGCGTGCTCCAGGCCGGGGGAGAGGTGGGCGTAGAACCGCCGTGGCAGCAGCGGCAGCAGTTCGGTGAGCAGCCCGGCCAGCGGCTCCGACCGGTCCGGGGTGTCCAGGGCGAGCAGGATGGGCAGGCCGGCGCCGTGGTAGAGCAGCGCGAGCGCGTCGCCGCGCCGATACCAACTGGTGTACGGCCAGAACCGGTCGTCGAGGTCGCCCAGCTCGTACGCCCGCAGGTCCGGCGTACGACATAGCAGGTCGGCCAGTTCGGTGCGGTCGTGCACACTCTCCAACGGCATCCGAAGATGATCACACAGCCCTGGTCGGCGCTACCTCAGCAGCACCGGGCCGGCGTCGATCGGCACCCGGAACAGCAGGTACGGCCGTTGCCGACGATCCACCCCGCCCTGGTAGTCCGGCTGCCGGTGCAACTGGTTGGCGGTGAAGTAGAGGTGCCCGTCGGTGGCGACCGACATGGTGTCCGGCCAGAGCATGCGTGGATCGTGGGCGACCGTCTCCAGGTGCCCGTCCGGGTGCCGGCGCAGGATCGCGTTGTGCTCGTACGCGGTGAGGTAGATCCGTCCCGCGTCGTCGCTCTCCAGCCCGTCGCCGGCGCTGCCCCGGTCGCCCTCGTCGACCACCGTCGCGGCGACCTGGGCGTCGTCGAGGTTCCGGTCGACCAGGGCGTCGACCGAGACGCTGTGCAGCCGGCGGGAGGCGAGCGGGCAGTAGTAGAGCCGGCTGCCGTCGGCCGAGATGGCAATTCCGTCCGAGCCCATGTCGACCGGCGCCGGCGGACCGTCGGCCGGGCGTTTCATGAACTCACGCCCCTCCACCAGGGGACGGAAGTCGGAAAGGGGCTCGGCCTTGGTGGAGGGGTGGTTGCGCAGGCGGCGCCACGCCTCACCACTGGCCAGGTCGACCACGATGATGGCGTTCTCCCCGCTGGATGCGGCGGAGTCGGTGATGAAGGCGGTGCCGGCGGGGCCGCGCCGCAGGTCGAACCGGACGTCGTTGAGGTAGGTGGTGGGCAGCGCCACGTCGGCGGGGAAGACGATCCGCTGGGCGACCTTGTTCGTGTCCAGGTCGACCCGGACGAGTTTCGGACCTCCGGGCCGGGTGGGTTGGAGCATGGGGCTGCCGGTGTCGAGCACCCAGAGGCGGTCCGCCGGGTCGACCACGATGCTCTGCACCGAGACGAACGCCTCCGGATCGTCGTCCCCGGAGGGGCTGTTCCACGCCTGGTCCGGGTAGGGGTGGGTCTCCCCGTTCCGGACCTCCGCGACGGTGGCGGTGACCTGGTCGCCCCACTTGGGGAAGTTGACGAAGATCCGGCCGGTGTGCGAGACGCTCACTCCGGTCGGCATCGGGCCGGTGAAGGTCGCCACCACCTCCAGGTCGCCCATGGGCTCGTCGCTGGCCAACCGGTCGCTCATCTCCCGTACCCCCTTGCCGTGACCACCGTGGTCCGGGCCGATACTTCCCATATCTGTCCGGAAGTAACCGTTCGGGCGGCAAACGGGGTGCGCGGGGGTCAGCTCTTCGTGGCCGCCTGGCGGTCGTCGCCGTGGCTGTCGCCGAGCACGACCGCGTTACGCAGCGCCTCGGTGAGTCGGCTGGGCGCGGCGTCGGCGTCCGGCTCCTGACCGGGTACGTCGGCGGCACCGGCCGCCCGGGTGAACCGGATCCAGTGACAGGAAGCTTGCCGTACGTCGTGCGCATACCCTCGGCGAGTGCCTCGTAGATCGCCGCGATGTCCGGTACGACGATCAGGCAGCTGCCGTACGACTGCTCGGGGTCGAAGCCGGGGATACCGAAGAAGTGCAGGTTGAGGTCTTCTCCCCGGCGCAGTGCCAGGTACGAATTCGGGCTCAGTTGCCGGTAGGTCTGTGCGAAGCCGAGGGCGCGGTAGAACGTGCTGATCTCGTCGATGTCCGCACAGGGCAGCAGGGGGATCGTCACTTAGTTGGCCATGCTCACATCCTGTCGGATGTTAGGAAGGGCCCCTTCCTCTACCGATAACGATAAGAAGGGGCCCTTCCTTACATCCGGGGGGGCCGCGGGCCGGCGGCGGGGCTGATGTGACCGCCGGCCCGCGGTCTTACCGGCGGGACGTCCAGGTGGAGGACGTCCCGGGGTTCCTGGTTAGAGTCCGGCGGCGTGCGCGGCGGCGGTGCCACCGACCACGGGCAGGACGATGTTGCTGCTCTTCAGGGCGACCTCGATGTTGGCCCGGGTCTGGTCGGCCTGGCTGGAGTACTGCGAGTAGCTGCCGACGATGATGACGCCGATCCGGTGGCCCGGCTCGAAGACGTAGTCCTCGGGCAGCAGGGGGAAGGAGTAGTTGTACGCCTCGCCCGGCACCAGCGGCACCGCAATCCGGATCGACTGCCGGTTCTGGGCGTCCATGATGCCCTTGGTGACCAGTTCGAGGTCGGAGGTCGCCACCCGCTTCTGGGTCTGCTTGTAGCAGCCGTCGTCGGTCGGGCTGGTCTCACCCCAGCAGTCAGAGGTCTCGAGGGTGATGATGCCCTCGCCGGAGGCCCGGTGGTTGACCCGCTCGGCGGTGCCGTAGTCGACCAGGATGGCACCGAGGTTGGTGTCGGTCTGGTCGGCCGTGGCCCGCAGCTGCACGACCGGCGTACCGGAGATGTGCAGCGGCGCGGTGAGCGGAGCGGAGAGGAACGCGAGCCGGTTCGGCTGCACGGTGTCCGGGTTGAGGATCATCGTGTTCTGGCTCTGGGTCGGGTTGTCCTGGAACGCGCCGTTGACCGGCTTCGCGGTCGGGACCAGACCAAGGCCACCGGCACCGGTCGTGCCGGGCTGGAGTAAGATCTCGGTCTCGGCCTTGCCCGGCACCGGCCAGTCGGCGTACGTCTCCCAGACGTCGGCGGAACGCTCCAGGTCGACCCGGGGCTCCTCCATGATGCCGTTCTGCACGCCCTGGAGCCAGAAGTCGAACCAGCGGTGCAGGGTGTTCACCCAGACGGCGCGGCGGGAGTCGAACGGGTCGACGTGTCCCTCCTGGGAGAGCCACAGCTTGCGCGGCACGTTGTTCTCGGCGAGCGCGTACCAGAACTTGCTGAAGTGGTCCGGCCGTACGTTGTCGTCGTTGAGGCCGTGGTACAGCAGCACGCTCGCGGTCATGTTCGGGACCTTCTTGACGTAGCTGCGCTCGTTCCAGAAGGAGGTGTAGTCGCCGGTCTCGTCACCGTCGGCGGCGGCCATCGCGTCCCGGGTCGGCTTGCAGTAGTCCCGCCGCTCCGGGTTGGTCACCGTGTTCGCCAGCGACGCCACGTAGCTGTTGCCCCGGGTGATGACCCCGTTGCTGCGCACGTAGTCGTAGTACTCGGTCGGGCCGCTGATCGGCACGATGGTGGTCAGGCCCTTGACCCCGGTCACGGCGGTCGACATGGCCAGCGAGCCGTCGTACGACTTGCCGATCATGCCGGTCTTGCCGTTGTGCCAGTCCGCCTTGACGACCTGACCGGCGGCGTTGCGGGCGGTGGCCCGGCCGTTGAGCCAGTTGATCGCCTGCTTGGCGCTGAGGTTGTCCTCGTTGGCGTTGGTGGTCGGGCAGCCGGTCGAGTTGTTGGTGCCGACCATGTCGAGCAGGATCACCGCGTAGCCGCGTGGCACGAAGTAGTTGTCGTAGAAGAGCGGCCACTTGTCGAGCAGGCCGTCGCCGTCCAGGTCAGCCTTGCACTCGGACTCGTTGCCACGGCAGACGGTCGAGTAATAGGGGCTGGCGTCCATGACGACCGGCACCTTGAGGCCATTCGCGGTGGCCTTGGGGCGCATCACGTCGAACGCGATGATGTCCCGGAGGCCGTCCTTGTCGCTGTCGAATGTGGAGTCGATGAAGAGGCGTTCCCGGATGGCGTCCGCGTAGCCGAAGACCGGCTGCGTCACACCGTCCTGTACGACGATCGCGGGAGTGTCGATGGCGAGTGCCTGTGGCGCCGCCCCGACGACGGCGAGCGCGGCCACGGGGAGCACGGCGATACCCGCGCGCCACAGCCTGCTGATGCGACCCATGCAGTTCTCCTTTTAGGTCAGAAGCGTGCGTAGGTTAGGCGGCGGCCCGCGCGGTTGGCCATCTTCACCTGTAGGAATTTGTTCGTGCACCGTTCGACCGGGGGACACCGTGGTTCGTCTCGGGGACACCCGGACGGCATTGCGACGGGTGATGAACGCCATAGGTGATCTTTTCCGACAGATGTTCAGCGGGCTGATCGGCTCGTTCGTGGCAGGGTGTTGATCTGCCCGGACAGAGGGCGCGCATCTAGTCACGCAGGGAGTCATCGTGGTCCATCCCGACCTGCAGGCCGAGGAATTAGACCACGATGCTGGAAATACTGCCATTCCCGGCCAATATGGCCCCGGTGCTCCGGTCCGGCGGGTCCTTCCCGCGCAGCCCGCCGGACCGGCCGCCGACTGGCGACCGCTGCGGATCGCGATGATCGGTCAGAAGGGCATGCCGGCCACCTACGGTGGGATCGAGCGGCACGTGGAGGAGCTGGCCAGCCGCCTGGCCGACTTCGGCCACGAGGTGACCGTCTACTGTCGGCAGAGTTACGGCAGCATGCCACTGGACCAGTACCGGGGCGTACGCCTGCGCCAGGTCCGTACGGTCGCGAGCAAGCACCTCGACGCCATCGTGCACGCCGCCACCTCAACCGCGGCGGCGATGACCGAGCGGCCGGACATCGTGCACTACCACGGACTCGGGCCGGGCCTGGTCGCCCCGCTGCCCCGCTGGCTGTCCCGTTCCCGGGTGGTGCTGACCGTGCACGGCCTGGACAACCAGCGGGACAAGTGGGGGGTCGGCGCGAGGGCCGTGCTCGGCAGCGCCCACTGGCTCAGCGGGTACGTCCCGCACCAGCGGGTCGCCGTGTCGCGGGGGCTCGCCGCCCACTACGAGACCCGGTTCGGTCGTCCGACGAGCTACATCCCGAACGGTGTGAACCCGGCCAAGCCGCTGCCGGCCCGACAGATCGAGGCCCGGTTCGGGCTGGCCCCCGGTGGCTACCTGTTGCTGGTCGGCCGGCTGGTCCCGGAGAAAGCCGCCGACCTGCTGATTCGTGCGTTCCGTCGGACCGACACCCGGATGCGCCTGGCGATCGTCGGCGGGTCGTCGTTCACCGACGACTTCGTGGCCCGGCTGCGCCGTGAGGCCGAGGGCGACGAGCGGATCGTCTTCACCGGCTTCGCCTACGGCGACCTGCTCGCCGAGTTGTACGCGAACGCCGCCGGGTTCGTGCAGCCCTCCCGGTTGGAAGGGCTGCCGTTGACCCTGTTGGAGGCGGCCGCGTACGGGCTGCCGGTGGTGGCGAGCGACATCGCGCCGCACGTCGAGGTGCTGGAGTCCGACGCACCGGGACGGCGACTGTTCCGCGATGGCGACGAGGAGGACCTGGTACGGGCCCTGGGTGTGCTGCTCGCTGAGCCGGCGGTCGAGCGGGCCGGCGCTGAGACGCTGCGTGAGCGGGTGACCGGGATGTACAGCTGGGACATCGCCGCCCGGGAACTGGAACGGCTCTACCTCGACCTGGTCCCGGCCCCCGGCCGGCGGGCCAGGGCACGACTCGCCGCCCGGGCCGCCGTCAACGGTTGACCGCACCTCGCCCGCGTCACCGTCACCGTCACCGTCACCGGTTGACCGTAGTTCGCGTGCGACCAGGAACGCCGCCGTCGGGCCAGGTTCTGTTTCGCGGATCATGAAGGTCGCTCCTCGGAGCCGTGCCCGCCGCGCGCCGGATCCGGGACGTTGTCGCGATTGACTACCGTGGCGCCGGGACGGTCAAGAGAGGTGTCGATCGTGGCGGAGCGGACAGGTGACGACGAACCCGCCGGGCCGGCGGAGCCGGAACCGAGGCGTGGCGGCGACGGTGGAGGTCGTACCCGATCGGTTGGCGCCATGCTCGGCGCCGCGCTCATCGCGCTCGCCTCGGTCGCGACCTGGTACATCGACGATCGGGCCGCGTCATTGGACGCGGAGCAGGAGGCGCGGGAGCGGGCCGCGTTCGCCGAGGTCTGCAACGATCCCGTCCAGGCCGCCGCGCTCGTCATCAACATCCCGTCGCTCGCCAGCACCTGTCCGACGGGCCTGCGTCACCTGCTGTCGATATCGGCGGACGAGGTCGAGCCGGGACCGGAACTCCTGGACGCCTATCTGGACCGGCTCTTCACACTGCTGGAGGCGCGGATTCCGAGTGACGTCACGCCGTACCTTCAAGCGCTGCACCGCGACGGCGTCTACAGCACCGCCCTCAACGAGCTGCACCGCAACGCCCGGCGGTGCGACGTGCTCCTGCCGACCGGCACTCCGCCACCGGCGGCACCCAGCCCGACCGGGAACTTCTGGGACGACTGGCAGCGGATCGAGGTCGCGCCGCAACCCCGGTCGATACGAGCGACCGAGGAGCCGGACGGGCACGTCGTCATCATGGCCCGGGTGGTCGACACGACGCCGGCCTGCCTGACCCAGCCCACCCTCGAGTCGGCCCCGCCGCCCAGGTACGTCGGCACCACGGCGCTGACCCTGTCGTTCAGTACCGGCACCGGTCCGAGCGGCGAACGGGTGTGGCTGCTCGACCGCCTCGACGCCTGCCCGGTCCGACCGGACCCGCTGGCCGCGGAACCAGTGGTCAGCACGTACTCACTGACCCGGCGCCGGTCGATCCGGGACGACGTCACCGACTCCCTCTTCCGCTACGCCGGCAGCACCTGTGCCGCGGCAACCCCCTCAACCGGCGACTGAGCGGGGTTCATGATTCGCAGGACAGAATCTAGCCCCGGTTCGGATAGCGGCAGGCCGAGCTGGCCGCCGCGCCACGCTGCTCCGGCGCCAGCGTCACCGCAACGGATTCGCCCGGGTACGCCGGGTGCACCCGGCGTGCCTCGACCACGCCGGTCGGGCTGTCGCCACCGAGGCACGCGGCGGCCACCAGGATCACCGGCTCGTGAGCGGCGCCCGGGGCGTCGAATCGGACTCTCGCCCCGTCTGCCGGGTGCCGTACGTCGGCCAGCGCCAGCTGTCGCCAGGCCCCCGGTTGTCGTGCGGCCGGACCAGCGTCGGCCGGACCAGTGTCGGTCGAGGCGGCGTCGGTCGGACCAGCGTCGGTCGGACCAGCGTCGGTCGAGGCGGCGCCGGTCGAGGCGGTGAAGCCGACGATGTCCAGGTCCGTGCCGCTGGCGTGCAGGTTGATCACGCCATCTGCCGCGGTGACCGCGAACCTCACGGCGGTGGGCGCCGGCCGTCCGTTCGGGCAGTCGGACGCCGACTGGGTACGGGGTGGGTTGCCGTGGATGACGGCGGACGAGACCACCCCACCGTCGGCGGTCTTGAACCACCGGACGTCCGGGGTACCGCCGGTGTTGTCGTACACCTTCTCGCCGACGCAGAAGCCGGTGAATCCGACCGTGCAGTGTGGCGGGATCGTGGTGACCAGTGCGTCGTCCCGGGACGCCCCGCGGCGTACGTGCGCGCCGCCGCCGTAGGTGACACCGGTGAAGGCGGCGTCGGGCGGCACACCGGGGCAGTTCGGCGCGGCGGAGGCCGGCGGGTGCGGCTTGATTTCGTCCGGGGGCGGCGAGGTGGCGGCCAAAACCGTCATCACCGCCGCGACCAGCGCTGTCACCGCCCCGACCGCGCCGACCGTGGTCCTGCGCCACCGCCACCGGGCGGCGCCCCTGCGGATCGCACCGGCCCGCCCGGTCGCCGCCGCGTCGGCGGTCGGCGGTGGTTCGGCGATGTGCGGTGGGCCGGTCGCCGGTGCGTCGACGATTGCCGCCGCGCCGGCATCCTGACGGGTGGCCGCCTCACCCGTCGGGGCTGTCCGGGCGGCCGTGTCGGACCAGCGTCGCTGCCACGCGGCGGGGTCGCCGTGGCACGCGCCGACGTACGCGAGCACCACCTCCAGGGTCGGCAACCTTGTCCCGCCGGCCGCCTCGGAGAGCGTCGTGGCGCTGTACCCGGCCGATCTGGCGAGCACCCGGTACGTCGGGTTGCCCGCCTCGGCGCGCAGCTTGCGGAGTTCGTACGCGAATTCCTGTAGTGGACCGGCGGTGGGATCGACCGGTCGCTCCTGACGGGCCACGTGGTTTCTCGCCCCCAAGGTGTTTCCTGGCAGCTCCTCGTCCCATGGTCGCCGATGTCGGTAGCCGTGCCCCCACCGGTGTCGGATTCTTGCCATACGCGTGGACTTGACCGGAATTGATTGACCGGAGCCGTCGATCTTTCCGGTCAACCGGACCAGCGCCTAGCAATGAGTACGAGGGCAGGTCCGACAGTTCGCCGAAGCGACCCGTGGACCCGCGGCCGTTCATCCGACCGGCGCCGTCGGCCCTCGAACGCGGTCGGTGGAGTGAGTGGAGGAACCATGATGAGGACACGGATGATCGCCATGGTCGGGGCACTGGCCGGCTCGATCGGACTGCTGGGGCTGACCGGGGCGCCCGCGCTGGCCACCGGGTCGGCCCGGGACTGTGTGGTCGATCTCGACCACGCGACGATGACCTGCGCCGCTACCGAGGCGCAGGCGCGACATCAGGGTGGTGTCACGCCCGCCGCGCTCACCATCGCCCGGGTCTACGACGGGACGAACTACTCCGGCGCCTCGCTCGCCTTCGTTCAGTCGAGGGCGTGCACCCCGGCGTACGACAGCGAGTGGCAGTGGGACAACCTCGGCGTGACCAGCGGTGGGAACTGGAGCAACCGGATCAGCTCGGTACGCACCTACAACAAGTGTGACGTGAGGTTCTTCGACGGTGTCAACTTCGGCGGCGCCTCGTCGACCTGGATCGACGCCTCGGCGAACCTGGGCGCCGTCGGCAGCGGTTGGAGCAACCGGGCCAGCTCGGTCAAGTTCTCCTGATCCCGGCGCTGCGCCGCCCGGCAGCGTGACCGCCGGCGGGAGGGTGGATGAGTGCCCGCTCGCCCGCCGCTCCCCGCTGAAGGAAGGGTCCCTTGTTAACGCTATGCGTTAACAAGGGACCCTTCCTTCGCTCCCGGCCCGGGGTGGACGGTCCGGTGGCCCGGGGGGAGGATGGCCCGGTCGGCACAACGGCCCCTTCTGTCGCCCGGGCGAGCAGGGCTAGATTGAACCGATCTTCGTGCCGGGAGGACATCGGTTGGCCGCGCCCGGCAGCGGCCGGGGCAGCGTCGATTCGGCTTCAGTGGGACCAGTGGAACAACACACGCAGCAGTTGGTCGGCGCGGTACCGCCCCCGGGCGGCACTCCGGCCGGGGGCAGGGCCCCCACCGGGGGACTCGCCGCGCTCGGCGATTCAGCCGGCTCCCGCCTCCTCGCCGGTGGCGCGGCACTTGTCGTCACGGTCGTGGCGGTGGCCGCCGGGCTGTCGATGGCGGCCGGGGACCGTAAGGGTGTGGTGCTGCCGCTCGCCGCGGTCGCGGGCATCGCGGTGGCGGTCCTGGCACTGACCCGGTTCGCCGGGTACGTGCTGCTGATGCTCGCGGTCCGCTCCTGCGTCGACCTGTTCAAGCTCACCGGACCCAGCGCCGGCCAGGCCGGGTCGGCCGACACCGCACGGGCGGCCGACCCGTCCACCCTGCTCGCGGTGCTGTTCCTGCTCGCGGCCGGGCTCTGGCTGGCCGCCCAGTTGCGCCGACACGGGCGGCTGCGCGGCTCGCCCCTGAGCTGGGCGATGCTGCTGGTCGGCGTGACCAGCCTGATCAGTGCGCTCGGTGCGGCCCGACCGTCGAACAGCCTGCTGGAGGCATTGCGGATCCTCACCGTGGTGGTGATGTTCGTGGTGCTGGAACAGCTCATCCCGGACACCGTCGGCATCCGTCGGGTGCTGATCGCCTGCTACGCCTCGCTGGTGCTGGCGCTCGGTTACACGGTGGTCCTGTCGCTGCTCGGAAACCCGCCGGCCGAGGTGAAGGGCGACTTCACCCGGATCAGCGGTACGTTCAGCCAGTCGACCACGTTCGGCCGCTACCTCATGTTCATGGTGATCTTCGGGTTCGCGGTCTACCGGTTCCTGGGGCGACGGCTGAGGGTGGTGCTCGGCGTCCTGCTCGCCCTCTCCCTGCTCTTCCTCCTGCTCACCAACACCCGCAGCGCCCTGCTCGGCGCCGCGATCGGCCTGGTCGTGGTCGCGGTGCTGCATCGCAGCAAACGGATGCTGGTCACGCTCTGTCTGGTGGCGGTCGCGGGGGTGGCGCTGGTCCCCGCGGTCGGTGAGCGGTTCGCCCAACTCGCCAACTCCCGCGCCGTCGGCGGCGACCCGACCGGCAACACCCTCGCCTGGCGGCTCGGCTACTGGACCGAGATCGTCACCCTGGCCAATCGCAACCCGGTCACCGGCATCGGGCCGAACATGACCCAGCGCGAGACCGACGAGGCGAAGAAGCCGCACAACGATTTCCTGCGGGCGTACGTGGAAACCGGGCTGCTCGGTCTCGGGGCGTACCTGGCGATGCTGGTCGCCTTCCTCTACACCGCGCGGACCGCGCTGCGTCGGGCGCCCCCGGCCAGCTTCGAGCGGGGCGTCGCGGTCGGCTTCGCCGGCTGCGCCACCGCGTTCGTGGCGATCAGCGCCGCTTCCAACGTTATATCCAACGTGGTCACGCTCTGGTACTTCGTCGCCTTCGCCGCGGCGGCCAGTGCGATCGCCCGCCGGCCGGCGCCGAACCCGGTCGGCGAACCGCCACGAAGCACCACTGTCCCGGTTTGAGTGAACGACAGCATTGGGGAAACAAGCGTGGAGATCGTCGACTACCTGCGGGTCGCCCGGCGGCGGCTCTGGGTGCTCGTGGGGGTGCCGGTGCTCGCCACCGGTGCCGCGGCCGGCATCGTGCTGCTCGCACCGCAGCAGTACAGCGGCACCGCGTACGTGGCGGCCCCGGCGTTGGTCGGCGGTACGGCCGGCACCCAGTACTCCGGTACCCAGGCGGCGAACCAGTTCGTCGCGGCCTTCGGCGCGGCCGTCACCTCGCCCCGGGTCGTGGCCGACGTGGCCGGTGACACCGGGGTGGCGCCGGAGCGGCTGCGCGACGGGCTCGCCGTCACCCAGGTCGGTGCGAGCAGCCAACTGGAGGTGACGTACACCGCGAGCAAGCGGGGGACCGTCGCACCGGTGCTGACCGCGACCACGACCCGGGCACTGGCCTTCCTCTTCTCCTCCCAGGTGGGCATCGCCACCGGGGAGGTCGAGGCGGCGAACGCCGACGTCACCTCGGCGACCAAGGCGATCGGCGAGTGGGAGAAGACGAACAAGGTCTCCCAACCGGACCGGATCTACCAGGCGACGCTGAGTGAGCTGACCAGCCTGCGGCAGCAGCAGCTCTCCATGCAGGCGGTCGGCAACGGCCGGGGTGCCGACGCGGCGGCGGCGGCGATCGACACCGCCCAGAAGAAGCTCGACGAGCTGGGACCGAAGCTCCCCGACTACCAGGCCCTGCTCGCCCGGCGGGACGCGGCGACCAGCGCTCTCGCCCAGGCGCGGGAGGGGTTGCAGGCGGCCCGGGCCCAGACCCAGGCGGCCGATCCGGCCCAGGTGACCAGCATCGGCGCGGTGCGCGCGGTGAGCCGGCTGGCGGAGCTGGTCCGGACCGCGCTGCCGGTGGCCGGTGCCGGGTTGCTGCTGGGAGTGCTGCTGGTGGGCGTACTCGAACTGTTCGCGCGTGGTCGTGCCGCCATCCGGCCGCCGGCCCAGCCGGTCACGGTACCGGCCGCGATCGCGGCGCCGGAGTTCGCGGCGCAGGCCGGTTCGTCGGCGGTCGCCGCACCGTCGGTCGAGGCGGTGGCGGGCCCGGCCGGGACCGTGCCCGCGGCCCGGCAGTGACCGCCCGGCACCGGGACGCCGGGTGAGCGGCGAGCCTGGCGGCCGGCCGCCGGCCACATCGGAGACCGGCGACCAACAGGTACGCGGAATGGCCCGTGGCGGTGTGCTGAACCTGGCCGGCGCGGTGCTGAGTCAGGCCGCGCTCTTCCTGGTCATGCTGCTGCTGGCGCGCGTGCTGGGGGTCCGCGAGGTCGGTCGGTACGCCCAGGTCTACGCGGTGTTGTCGCTGCTCGGACTCCTTTCGCTTTCCGGGTTCCGGGCCGGGTTGACCCGGTTCGTGGCGGTGCACCTCGCCGACGACGATCCGGCCGCGATCCGGGGCACGATCCGGCTCGGGCTGGTCATCTCGGCGGCGGCGTCCACCGTGATCGCGTTCGGGCTTGCTGTCGGCGCACCGTGGCTGGCCAGGGCGCTGCACGATCCGCAGCTCACCGGAGGGCTGCGGTTGGTCGCGCTGGCCCTGCCGGCGGCCACCGTCTGCGAGGCGGCGCTCGCCGCCACCCGGGGTTGGCGCAGGCAGCGGGCGTACGCCCTGATCGGGCAGGTGTACGAGCCGGTGACCCGGTTGCTGCTCACCGCGTTGGCGCTGTTCGTCGGTGCCGGTCTCACCGGCGCGTTCTGGGCGCTGGTGGTGGCGAGTTGGAGCGCGGCCGGGCTCGCCCTCGTCGCACTCGCCCGGATGCTGGGCCGGGTGCCGGCGGCGCGGCCGGTGTACCGGCCCGGCGAGCTGTTCCGGTTCTCCACGGTGAGCTGGGTTTCGTCGATCTCCTCGACCGGGTTGATCTGGGTGGACGCGCTGCTGCTCGGCTTCTTCGACTACGGGGCCGACAAGATCGGCGTCTATCACGTGGCGACCCGGCTGGTCACGGTCGCGGTGTTCGTGCTGGCGCCGATCAACGCGTCGTTCGGCCCCTACCTGGCGCATCTCTACCACCAGGAGCGGTGGGACGAGGTACGCCGGATCTACGCGGTCGCGACCGGCTGGGTGGTACGACTCTCGCTGCCGGCGTTCGTGGCGCTGCTGGTCTTCCCGGAACAGCTACTGCGCCTGATCGGCGGGCCCGGCCTGGCCGGTGGCGCGGCGGTGACGATCGTGCTGGCGCTCGGGCAGCTGGTCAACGCGGCGACCGGGCCGTGCGGAACGCTGCTGAACATGTCCGGCCGGGTCTCGGTCAACATGTTCGACAACCTTGCCGCGCTGCTGCTCAACATCCTGCTCAACCTCTGGCTCATCCCGGCGCACGGAATCCTCGGCGCGGCGGTCGCCTGGGCGATCTCGCTCGCCGTGGTGAACGTGGCCCGGGTCTGGCAGGTCCGGGTGCTGGTGCGGGCGGTGCCGGTCACCGTTGGCATGGTGAAGGGGCTCGGTGCGGCGCTGCTCGCGTTGGCCGCCGGATTCGGTGTGCGGTCGCTGGTGCCGGGTTGGGGGGCGCAGCTCGTGCTCGGCCTGGTCACGATCGTCGTGGTCTACCTGGGCGCGGTGCTCGCCCTGGGACTCAGTCGGGAGGACGTGATGGTGTTGCGGTCGGTGACCCGCCGGGGTGCCCGGCGTTCCGCCGGGGGTGCGGGTCGGGGCGACGCTACGAGCGTTGGCGCGGGCCGGAGCGCGGCGGCGACCGACCACACCGGTGCCGGAGTCGGCTCGTGAGCGGCGTCGGTCGACGGCTGGTCACCGACCAGTTGCGCCGGGGTGTCCGGGCCGCGCGGGCGTGGGGACGGGCGGGTCGCCCCGGACCGGCCGGCCCGCTTCCCGATTTCCTGGTCATCGGTGGGCAGCGTTGCGGCACGACGTCGCTCTACCACTACCTTGCGGCACACCCGGGGGTACGGGTGGCGACCGGCAAGGAGTTGCAGTTCTTCAGCCTGCACCACGGTCGGGGTACGCGCTGGTACCGGGGCCACTTCCCGCGCCTCGCCCCGGATGAGCGCACCTTCGAGGCGAGTCCCTACTACCTGTTCCATCCGAGCGTGCCGGCCCGGGTGGCGGCGACCCTGCCCGAGGCCCGGTTCGTGGCGCTGTTGCGTGACCCGGTGCAGCGGGCGTACTCGCACTACCTGCACACCCGTTCGTACGGCGCCGAGCCGCTCTCCTTCGCGGACGCGCTCGACGCGGAGGAGGAGCGGCTGGACCGCGCGTTACGCGACGGGCCGGACACACGGGCCGCCCATCGGGCGTTGCGCAACCACTCGTACGCGGCCCGTGGCCGTTACGCCGAGCAGTTGGAGCGTTGGTTCGGGCAGATCCCCCGGGAGCGGATCCACGTGGCCCGCAACGAGGACCTGAGCCGTGACCCGGCGGGCACGTACGCCGGGATCCTGCGTTTCCTCGACCTGCCGGCGTTCACCCCGGAGGCGTTCGCCCGGCACACCCGCCGGGTTGACAGTGGGCCGTCGCAGCTCACCCCGGAGCTGCGGGACCGGCTGGCGGCGTACTTCGCGCCGCACAACGCCCGCCTCGACGAACTGCTCGGCTGGTCCGAACCGTGGGGGCGCGACGGCTGAGTCCGACGTCTTCGCGCCCACGCACGCTGACACTTTGGGTACAACCGACGTTCACCGTTTCCTTGAAGAAGCAAGGAAAAATCGATGAGTGCGTCCCGCGCCCGGTGACATCGTGTACGCGTATCGGAAGCCAAAGCCGCCGTCCCGGCGCCGCTTCAGCTTCCGGTTCGGCCTCCAGCATCCCGTCCTACGCCTGACCCCATGGTCACATCGTGACGGCGACGGCAACGACTGGATCTCGGTGCTGCCGGTGCCGTACGGCGTTCTCGAAACGCGTTTGAACCCGCACAACGTAGTGCTGATCCCGGTAGTCGACTGCGTCTCCTACAAGGAAGCGGTGCCCTCGGACACGCTCGATGTGATCTGCCGCGTCCTGGACGGCGAACACCCGCGCTATCCGTGGATCAGGCCCGACACCGACGGTGAAGAGCAGCGCACCGACAACGCGTACCCCACCGTTCGCGAGGCCCTCCAGCAGGCACACTGACTGGCCGAGACCCTGCTGGACAGTGCGGACAGCTGGTGCGGGCACAGTAACCTCGACCCGGCCGCGCGCCGATCCGTCCTTGTGCACCTTTGGCGGTCAGGGCTCTCCGGCGGCTCGCCCTCGGTGAACCCGACGGCAACGAACTACGCCACGTTTGCCTAGTGCTTCAGCGGGTCAGCGCTGGCTGCCCTAGGTGTACTGGCCGGGGACGTTGGTTGAGAACCATGCCCGGGCGCTCTCTGTCGTCGGCGACTGCGACGGAGCTGCGGGGTCGAGGTCTACGAGGCCAACCGCTCACCTGAGTTGTGACCTGATCTTGCGAGTGCGACCACGCCGTCTGACTGGTTGATCTCCGACCACACCGCATCGAGGGAGAGGCCGAGGACGTCGGCGATCGCGGCGATGGTCGGGAAGGCGGGGGTGGCTACGCGACCGGACTCGATCTTCCGAAGAGTCTCCGGCGAAACACCCGCGTCCAGCGCGGTACCGAGCATCGAACGCGTCCCCCTCGCTCGACGCAGGAGGGCGCCGAGGCGCTGTCCGCGCTCGACCTCTTCGGGAGTGAGCGGCAACCTGACCATGGCTCCGATTCTAGTACCGGGATAATATGGCCGGGATACTTATTGGCCGTACGAGTAAGGCGTCGCATGATCGAGATCCTGGACCCCACCGAACTGCCCCGAGCGCGGGACGCAGGCGCCCTGGTCGCTGCCATATTGCAGGCCCTGAAGAGCCGCAGCACGGTCGGTACGAACCTGCTGGACATCGACCGGTGGGCCCAGGCCATGATCACCGAGGCTGGAGCGAAGTCCTGCTACGTCGACTACGAGCCATCCTTCGGACGTGGGCCGTTCGGCCACTACATCTGCACGTCGATCAACGACGCCGTGCTCCACGGGCTGCCACACGACTACACGCTTGCCGACGGCGACCTGGTGTCACTCGACCTCGCCGTCTCCAACGGCGGAGTCGTCGCCGACTCCGCCATCAGCTTCATCGTGGGCGACTCGAAGCCCCCGGAGAGCGTCGCGATGATCAGCGCGACCGAGCGGGCACTGAGCGCAGGGATAGCCGCGGCCGGACCGGGGGCCCGCATCGGTGACATCTCCCATGCCATCGGCACGGTCCTCAGCGAGGCGGGATATTCGATCAACACCGAGTTCGGCGGTCATGGCGTCGGATCGACGATGCACCAGGACCCGCACGTACCGAACACAGGGCGGCCCGGTCGGGGATACAGGCTGCGCCCTGGGCTACTGCTGGCATTGGAGCCATGGATCATGGCGGACACCGCCAAGCTCGTCACCGATGCCGATGGCTGGACACTCCGAAGTGCGACAGGCTGCCGGACCGCGCACAGTGAGCACACGATCGCCATCACCAACGACGGAGCCGAAGTCCTGACCTTGCCGAGGTAGGCGTCGAAGTGGCGGAGGAGGTTCCCGGCATCGTCGGCGTCCGCGACAGCAAGGACGTGTCGGGGTCGGTACTCACCTTCGGCCCCGACGCGTGGCGAGCCTTCGTCAGCCCCGGTACGTCGAACGCCCCTGGCGTGGCGCCGCGGGCACCGACCTCGCCCGACTCGTGCCGTACCGTGGCCGTGACCACGGAGTCGCCCTGATACGAGTCGACCTCGGTCAGGAGCCGGTACGGTGCAGCCGGAATGTTCTGCGGATGCCTGCGAAGATCGGCCGTCATCAGCAGTTCCGACCGCTTGAGCACGATCAGGCCGGCGGCCTCCAGAGCCTCCGCCGCCTCCGCCGGTTCGGTGGTGGGCACGGTCAGCCATGTGACGCTGTCCTCGCCAGCGACCAGTTCGGCAAGCGTGGTGAGCGATGCGAGGTCCTCGCCTGCGTCGAGCGCGACATACTCGACGTCGCGACCAGGCTGCATGCACCGCACCCGCAGTCCGCCGCCGACGTCCTCGGCGGCTGGCAGCGCGCGGGCCACGCCCCAGCCGCGCTGCCAGCGGATGATCAAGTCTCGCCGGTCGCTCACCCGCCCAGTAGATCATCTGCGTCCGACCGAACGTCATCTCCGTTCGCCGCCCTCAGCGGCGGGCGGCCACGTCGACGATGTCGGCGATCGCTTCGAACGGGTTGTACTGGCCGATCTCCTTGGCCATGATCCCGGCCTGGGAACGGTAGCCCGGGTCGTGCAGCACCGTCTGCACCGCGGCACGCAGCTCGGTCACCTCCGGCATGCTGGTGCGCAGGTTGACGCCGGTGCCGCTCCACTCGACGCGGGCGGCCACCTCCGGCTTGTCCTCGCTGGCACCGGCGACCACCAGCGGCACTCCGTAGTACAGGGCGGTCTGCACCCCGCCGTAACCGCCGTTGGTGACCAATGCGTCGGCGTGTGGCAGCAGCAGGTCGAACGGCACGAAGCCTGCCAGCCGCACGTTGTCCGGCACTTCGGCCAGGGCCCGGCGTACCAGGTCCGGCCCGTCCTCACGCGCGGTGGCGACCACCACGAGGAGGTCGAGGCCGGCGAGAGCACGCACCGTGGGGATGACCAGTTCATGCAGATCGGTGTTGGCGACGGTTCCCTGGGTGACGACCACCACCGGCCGGTCGGCCGACAGTTCGGGCCACCATGCCGGCTCCGCGTAGTCGCCGCTGGGGGCCGGAGGAAGCGTGCCGACAAACCGCAGATGCTCGGGAAGGTCGCCGCGTGGGTACTCGAAGCCGGGCACGGTGAGCTGCAGGTAGTGGTCCGTACGGCGGAAAGGCGCGTCGAAGAGGTAACCGGGCATCGTCACGCCCAACGACTCGAGCGTCGCTTCGCCGAATCTCTGCAACTCGGCAAAGACCTGGCGCACCTCAGCATTCGTCGCCCGGTTGCGGGCACGTGCCTCCTCACCCGGTGTGGGCAGGATACCGGCGCCGAACGCGGGCGTGTCCTCGCTCTGGATCAGCAGGGGGACAGAGCCCAGCGTCACGAGCGTCGGGCGTTCGTCCGGCGCCGCGGAGAGGCTGAGTACCGGTATCGACCAGAACCCGAGTTCACCGAGCACTACATCTGCGGGGAACTTCGCCAGCAGCGCCCGTAAGCCCCGCACCTGCGCGGGCAGATGGCCGAGGAAGAAGTTCTCGAAGTCGAACGACAACTGGGATGGTCCTGGTGGCAGCGTGGCCCGCACCGGGAAGAGAGCGTCCAACTTCCGGTCGTCGAGGTCGGCTTCCGGTGGCAGTGCCTGAAATCGCGCTCCGATCGCCAAAGCGCGCTCCTCGAACCGGGACCCGGTATACACGACCACCTCGTGCCCACGTCCAACCAGGTCCGCCGCGACCGTGAGGACCGGGCTCACGTGTCCCTGGAAAGGAGTCGCTCCAACTACTACCCTGGCCATCCGAGTCTCCTCATTGCGAGGTTGTAGCCCAACCCCGGCATGTTCAGAACGAAAGATCTGGCGCGACGTTCAAGCGTTCCGCCGTACGCCTTTGCCCGGTCAGCCGCGAGCCGCTTGTTCGTCCGCGACCTGGATGATCGTCTTGCCGGGCGTGCGGCGGTGGCGGGCGAACGCGGAGGCTGTTTCGGAAAGCGGTCGCACAGCGCCGACGATGGGGTTGAGCCGTCCGGCCCGGAGGCGCTCGGCGAGGTCGGTCAGCCGGGCGCGATCAGGTTCGACGACGAAGAAGATGGCCTGCCCGTCCTTGGGGCGCACGGTAGGTGGCGCGGCGACGGTGACGACGGTGCCGCCCGGGCGTACCAGTTCGGTCGACCGCTTGAGGATGTCGCCGCCGATGACGTCGAACACCACGTCCACCTCGCCGACGTGCCGCAAATCGTCGGCGTCGAGGTCGAGGAAGGTCTGCGCGCCGAGGCCGAGCGCGACATCACGGTCGTCGGCCCGGCCGGTGCCGATCACGCGGGCGCCCACCTCCCGCGCGAGTTGGACGGCGATCGAGCCGACGCCGCCCGCGGCGCCGTGCACGAGGACGGTCTGGCCGGTCGTGAGGTGGGCGTGGTCGAACAGTCCCTGCCATGCGGTCAGTCCGGAAATGGGCAGCGCGGCGGCCACGGTGTGGTCGATGTCGGCCGCGAGGGGGGCGAGGTTGCGAGCCTCCACCGCGGTGTATTCGGCCAGGGATCCGTCGCGGGCCCAGTCGGTCAGTCCGAACACCCGCTGGCCCACGGTGAGGCCGGTGGTTCCGTAGCCGAGTTCGGCCACAACCCCGGAGAGCTCGTGCCCCGGGATGGTGGGTGTCCGGTCGCGACCGGCGCGATCGGACCACGTTGCCGGCCAGTCGAGCTCCCCCGGAGTGAAGCCTGCGGCGTGCACGCGCACGATGACGTCGTTTTCCGCAGCGTGGGGGTAAGGCAGGTCGGTCAGGGTGAGCCCGCTGACACCCGCGTCACGGTCTCGTACGATGATCGCTCGCATGCGGGGTTCCCTTCCAGGAGAGTTCATGGGTAGGTGATTGCTGCATCGGGAAGCCCAGTATCGGTAGTCAGCTCGGCCAGGGCGCGCCGATGATGCGCTCGACCGTCGTCACGCGCTGGAAGCCGGGAATGAAGTGTTCGAGCAGGTCGGAGTTCACGGTGCCGTTCGTGGTTTCGGGACGGTTCTTCATTCCGTCGACGTGGGCTCGCAGAAACTCGTTCTTGAAGTCCCCTCGTGGATGGACGGCGAGGATTTCGTCCAGCTGATCGTGTTCCAGGCCGTCCAGACCGAAGCCGAGCACGTCGGTCAGGACACCGAGGTACATGGTCGCGATTTCCGGGGCCATCCGGTCGGGGATGCCCGGCGTGGTGTGCAGCGCGATCGCCGTCCAAACGGTCTCGGCGGCGGCCGTCGAGAAACCCCGATCCAGGAGGAACGCGCGCGCGTGGTCGGCGCCATCGACCTCGAAGCGCTGCTCGACGTCGGAAAAAGGAGTCAGTAGGCCGGCGTCGTGGAATATGGCCGCCAGATAGAGCAGCTCCGGGTCCGGCTTCACGCCGAGCTTGTGAGCGTGAATCAGGCTGAAGAAGAAGACCCGTCGGGAGTGGTGGTAGATGAGGGGGCTGGTCGTCTCCTGGATGCGCTTGGTCGCTTCGGCGACCGCCGCTGTCTCAGGAATCTCCAAACCCGCGATGCTCTCTGGCATGATCTCTGACCTTCCGGGAGGTGTGTGCGGACCGCGTGTCGACCTCCATGCTGCCCACCGATCGTCGTACGCCGCCGCCTCTGTTCGGCCAGGAATCACTTATATCCGGACGGGGCAAAATCAGTCCTGCTCCTCACCCGTGACCCGATGTCCCGCAGTCGGGTTCAGCGCGTATCCTGCGACTTCGCGTCGTCCGTCACGACCCGTTCCACGCGACACCTGGTGTCCGATTCATCGCATGAGTCGACGGACATCGGTTACCGCATGAGGATTTCGTGGGCCGGCCTTCGCAACGGCTTCGGCGTTTCTTGGAAAACCCGCTGTGCACGCGATCAGGCGAAGATCACGGAGAGTTTGTTTGCATGCATTAGTCGTAACGTGAGCAACCCCGCCCACGAGGATCCCTATCAGCTCTGTTTCGCGTGCTACCAATAAACGGTGTCCATGCCTCCTGTTTCGCCGACCCGACGGCGGTCGTTGCCGCCGGGATCCGGCCGCTCACCGCGCGGATCCGGCTCCGAAGGGACCGCAGTGGCGCACACGGACCCCCATCGCGTCGCGATCCTCGTTTACGACGGAGTGACGTTGCTGGACGTCGCCGGTCCCGCCGAGGTGTTCAAGGAGGCGAACCGGTTCGGTGCCGACTACCGGATCGTGCTGCTGTCGCCCACCGGTGCGGACGTCACGTGGAACCTCGGAGTCCGGATCGCGGTCGACGGCGCCGTCTCCTCGGAGCCGGCTTTCGACACGTTACTGGTGGCCGGGTCCGACCTCTATCCGCGCACCCGTGTCCCCGCCGACCTGGCGGAGGCCGCACGGATACCGGCGGCTGTGGCCGGCAGGGTCGCCTCGATCTGCACCGGGGCGTTCGTCCTCGCCGCCGCCGGCGTCCTCGACGGCAAGCGCGCGACCACGCACTGGCAGGTCGCGCACAAACTGGCCGCCGAGTATCCGACGTGCCGCGTCGAGCCCGACGCGATCTACGTTCGCGACGGCACCACGTACACGTCGGCAGGGGTGACGGCCGGTATCGATCTGGCGCTCGCTCTCGTCGAAGAGGACCACGGGCCCGACCTGGCGCGTGACGTCGCCCGCGCCCTGGTGGTGTACATGCAGCGTGCGGGCGGCCAGTCCCAGTTCTCGGCACCACTGCAGGGACCGCCGCCCCGCTCGCCGGCGCTCCGCAAAATCACCGACCTGGTGACGGCGAACCCCCGCGGGGACCACTCGCTCGGTGAACTCGCGAAACACCTCAACGTGAGCACCCGGCACCTCACCCGGCTTTTCCACGACGAGCTGTCCACGACACCGGCCCGCTACGTGGAGAACATCCGATTCGACATGGCCAGGGCACTGCTCGACCAAGGACACACCGCGACGCAGGCCGCGACCCTCGCCGGGTTCCCCAGCTACGAGAGCATGCGACGGGTTTTCGCCAGGAAACTGTCGATCAGCCCCGCCGCCTACCAACGCCGGTTCAGCACGGCCCGCCGCGCCAACGCGGGTTGATGCCCGAGGATCGTGCCTCGACGGATGGTCCTGCCCGACTTCGATGCGGCTCCTAACGGCGCGCCGGCCCGGCCACCGAGTAGGTGAGGTACGCGAACTGGCCGACCTGTTCCAGCCCGACCAGCCGAAGCCGGTCGGAGAGCAGTCGACGGGGCAGCAGCGGCTTTCCGGCGCCGAGGGTCACCGGCGCGACGCCGAGGATGATCTCGTCGAGCAGTCCGTGGTCGGCGAAGCCGCCGACCAGTTCGCCCCCGCCGACGAGCCACACGTTCTTCCCGCCCGCCGCCTCCGTCATCGCCGCGTGCACCGGGCGTACGTCACCGCTGACGAAGGTGATGTTCGCGCCCGGAATCGGCGGCAGGTCGCGGTGGGTGAAGACCCAGCTCGGCCGGTCGCCGTAGTAGTCGTGCCACTTCTGCGGCTGGTCGAGCAGCTTCTCGTGTTCGAGCACCCACTCGTACGTGGTCGAGCCCATGGCGAACGCCCCCACCTCAGCGAAGAAGGGTGCGAAGCGGTCCTCTCCGCGCGAGTCAGCCTGGAACAGCCACTCGAGTGAGTTGTCCGGGTCCGCGATGAACCCGTCGACGCTGGTCGCGGTGTAGTACTGCGTCTTCGGCATGCGGGCATCGTGACATGGGGTACCGACGGATCCGTGCCGCCGGTCCGATACCACGTCCGACATCCATCCTGGTCTGTTTCCGAGGGTCGGGGTTCCGTCACGTACGAGCTGCAACTGGGCCCACCCCCCACGCGTCTATCCGTTGTAACGCTCGACGGAGCCGGTCCCACCGGACGGCTCCGGGTCGAACTCACCGCGTGCGTGCGGAACATCGACGCACGCGGCACCGGATGACAGAACGCCACGAACGTCCACGGGGGACTGGTGCGTACTTCTGCGGAATCCGGGGCGGACGCCTGTGTCGGCGACGCCCTGGAACAGGAACACGGCGGCGTAGCGCTGCCCGGACATGTCGTCGTACTGATCGTGGCCCTCTCCGCCGCAGTGGTGGCGCAGGGTGGCTACTACCCGGCCGGGCGGATCCTCGTCACGGTGCTGGTGGCGGTGGCGCTCGTGGCGGCGCTCCGGCTGCGCCCGAGGGTCGAGGTCGACGCCCGGATGGTGGCGCTGGCCTGTGCGGCACTGGCCGGTTGGGTCCTGGTCCGGGCGGTCATCGCGGACGCCTACGAGGTCGCGTTCGGCGCGGTCGGCACGCTTGCCGGTGTGGCCGCGGTCGCGCTGATCCTGGCCCGGACCAGCGTCGGTGAGCGGATCCGCGGTGCCGAGGCGGTGATCGGCCTGGGCGTCCTGGTCTCGGTCACCGCGTGGGCCGGGGTCGCCTGGCGGTTGCCCCGGTTCGCGGTGCTGGTCGAGGGCCGGCTGTGGCGCGGCGCCTCCACCCTCACCTACCCGAACGCGGCGGCGGCGCTGCTCGTCCCGTTGGCGCTGCTGGCGCTCGCGTTGCTGCTGACCCGGCCCCGGTCGCTGCCGCTCGCCCTGGCCGGCTACCTGCTGCTGGTCGGCACCGGGGCGACCCTGAGCCGGGCCGGGCTGATCGCGCTCCTGGCCGGGCTCATGGTGCTGGCGGCGACCGCCGGCCTCTGGTCGACCATCTCCCGGGCCGGTCCGTTACTGCTGGGCGCGGGCATCGCCGTCGTCGCGGTCGTACCGTCGACCCCGGGCACCGCGCAACCACAGCCGGCGCTGGCCGCGATCGGCCTGGTGAGCGGGGCGCTCATCGTGACCGGTTCGGTCCTGCTGCCGACCCGGGTACGCGGCGGCGCGATGGTCGGGGCGCTGCTGCTCGGCGCCATCGCGCTCGCCAGCCAGTGGGGTTCGGACCCGCTACGGGCGGTCCTGGCCAGCCGGGGCAACCTCGACTCGCCCGGGCGCAGCGGCGCCGCCACCGCCGCCCTCGAACTCGTCGGCGCCAACCCGTTGATCGGCACCGGGATCGGGCAGGCCCGGTTCCTCTGGGTGACGCCGAACGGCAACGGTGCGCTGGCGCTGTACGCCCACAACGAGTACCTGCAACTGCTCGTCGATCTGGGTCTGATCGGCGCACTGCTGCTGATGGCGCTGTTCGCGACGATGGCGGTCGCCATCCGGCGCGGTGGCGCACACCAACGTCGGGCCGGTATCCGGGCCGGCGTCTTCGCCGCGCTGACGGCGTTCGCCGTACACAGCGGTTTCGACTTCCTGTGGCACATCGCGGTCCTGCCGTTGCTCGGGGCGCTGCTCGTCGGGCTCGCCGCGCCCGCCATCAGGGGGAATCCCTCCAGTTCAACCACGAAGGAGAAAGCATGAAGTTCTCTCGGTTCCGAGCGTCGACGCTCGCGCTGCTCGCCATCGCGGCGGGCGCCGTGCTGGCGTTCGCCCTGCCGGCGGGTGCCGCAGTCAGTGTGCAGTCGGAGTCGCCCTCGGTGGCGGTGCTGAACCTCGGTGGCAAGGCCCGGCTCGACGCGAACGGCGCGGTGGTGTTCGCGCCGGTCAAGGTCGCCTGCACGCCCGGTTCGTACACCACTGTTTCGGTGGAGGTGACCCAGGCGGTCGGCAACGGCATCGCCAAGGGCGAGAAGACGCTCGACATCCGGACGTGCACCGGTGACGAGCAGAAGCTGAACGTGGCCGTCACCCCGGACCAGCGGCCGTTCCGCAAGGGCGTCGCGTTCGGTTCGGCCACCTTGCAGGTCTGCGACAACCGGGGCTGCAAGACCGTGTACGACGAGCACAACATCGAGATCGTCAAGTAACGACGACGGTCCGGTGGAGAGCCGGGCTCCGGAACCGACCGCAACGGTTCCGGGGCCCGGCCGTTTCCGGGCCGGCGCGATCAACGCAGGCTGGCGAGAATCTTGTCCACCGGCTGGTCGGCGCGGAGCAGCAGCGGGGTGTCGGTGACCGTGGTGCCGCCGCCACCGGCCGCCCGCAGCGGGGCGCCCACCGCACCGCTGAGCCCGCCCGGCGCCGCCGGAACGGTCACCGGCGTGTTCGAGGCCGACCAGAGCACCAGTGTGCTCGCCCCGCCCCGGACGAACGCCACCCCGTTCAACCGGCCGGCGACCGAGGCGGGCAACGGGGTCACCGTGGCGTCCCGGGCCGCCTCGGCGAGGCTCGCCATCATCCGACCGGCCTCCCGTTCGGTGCCGTCCGGGTCGAGCAGCCCGTACCGGACCTCACTGCCGGCGGCGTTGTTCGGGTTGTACGCCAGCGGCAGCCAACTGATTTCGCCGATCCCACCCGCCACCAGCAGGGTGACGGTCTTGACCATCTCGGCCGCCCGGCTGGCCGGGTCACCGTCGGCGTCGCGCCAGAACTGGCCGACCTCCCACGCCTGGATCGGCACCCCGGCCGGGGTCTTGGTCCTGAGGTAGTCCAGCAGCGGCGCCACCCCGTTGAAGTGCTCGTAGAAGTGCAACTGCCGGACGTCGACGGTCCGGTCCGCCAACAGGGACTCGGTCGCGGCGAGGAAACGCAGGCTGCGGCTGTTGACGTCGGTGCCGAGCGCCTTGCGAAGCTGCGCCTCCGTGGTCACCGTCGGGATCTGCTGCCCACGGGTGCCGATCCGCCGCTGGAAGTACGCCTGGTAGGCGGCGATCGCATCCGGCACCCGACCGGCCTGGAGCAGCCGGTCGGCCACACCCATGCCGTACGCGACGCTGCTGATGCCGGAGTCAACCACCAACGCCTTCGGGTCGGTCGCGCGGATCGTCTCGGCGGCGGCCTTGACCAGCCGTACGTAGTCCTCGGGACTGCCGGCCCAGTAGCTCGGCGCGTTGACCTCGTTCTCGATCGCGTACTCACGCACCCCGTACGGGGCGTAGCGGCTCACCACCGAGCCGACGAACCGCTGGTACGCGGCGAGGTCGGCCGGCATCGCCGACTCGGTCTTGTTCGCGGTGCCCCGGGTGTACTTCGCGGTGCCCCCGGTCGCCCAGCACACCCCGGTACGGATCTTCAGGTGCAGGGTGATGCCGAGGTCCCGGCTGCGGGTGGCGATCTGGTCCAGCGCGGCCCAGTCCGCCTGCCCCGGGTTCGGTTCGATCTCGCACCAGGAGATCTCCTCGTACGTCGCCGAACCACCGATCTTCGCCAGGTACGGGGCGAACTGCTGGTAGCGCGACCAGTCCCAGTGCGCGCCGAACGGGTTGCCGACCCGGTCCACGGTCCCGCCCGGTCCGGCGTCGCCGGGTGCGGGCGTACCGGACGGGATGCCGGCGCTCGGCGGTGCCGGCGGCGGATCGTCACCGTCGGCGGTGCAGCCGGCGGTGACGAGCAACGCGGCGGCGAGTACGGCCGAGGCGACCCGCAGTCGCCGGCCGCCCCTCACCGGTATCCCAGGGCGCGCAGGGTCGGACCGGAGAAGATCCAGACCAGCAGGCGGAGGAACGGGTCCAGTTCGCGCCGGTAGGTGCCGACCCGGGAGCCGTAGATCGGCTCGCTGACCCCGCCGGCGGCCCGTCGCTTCTCCGCCTCGGTGGTGTACTTCTGGGCCACGTCGTGCTGCTTGCTGTCGTAGTCGAGGATGCCGTCCTCCCACGGCTCGCCGAGGAACTCGAACAGGCCCCGCATCGCCTTCTCCGGTTCGGTCACGGTCTGCTCGTAACGCAGCTCGTAGTAGCGGTCCGCGGGCAGGGTGGCGCCGACCGCCCGGGCGGTACGGATGTAGCGCGGCCACTTCACCACGCACTTCACCGCCGACCAGTAGCCGAACCGCTTGCGGTGCGACACCACCACGTCCCGGCCGTCCCGGATCAGGTGCACGATCTGGGCGTCCGGGAAGACCTCGGTGACGAAGTCGAGCGACATCGCGTACAGCGGGGTCTTGTCGGCCCAGCGGGTCTTGCCCCGGGTGGCGGCGTAGTCGGCGTGGACACCGCCGAAGAACTCGCGGATCCGGCGGAGCCAGTCCTCGCGGGGGAAGCCGAACCGGGCCAGCCGTTCCCAGTCCCGGCCCACGATCCGTTGCAGGTCGGGCAGGAACCGGGTCTCCGGGCCGCAGCTGATGCTGGAGTGCGAGTCGAGCACCAGGCGCAGCATCGTGGTGCCCGAGCGTTGGCACCCGACGAGGAAGATCGGTGCGGTACGGCGTTCGGGTTCGGGTTCAGCCACGGTCGGCCGCCTTCTGCTCGGAGGGTTCGTCCGCCGCGACGCGGGCGAGCCGGTCGGCCAGCTCGTCGCAGCGGGACCGGACCCGGGGGTCGATCGACAACGCCGGTCGGGCCGCCCCGGCCGGCCCGGCGCCGTGCGACTCGCGCGGGGCGATGTGCGCGTGCAGCCGAGGGTGGTAGGGGAAGTCGAGGAAGTCGCAGAGGCGGCGGATCTGCGCGGCCGGCTCGGCGACCAGGGTGTCGTACCGGCAGAGCAGCACGTCGTCGCGCCGGTCCAGGCCGAGCCGGAAGAAGAGCGAGTTGCGTACGTACCAGAAGAGCGCGGCGCCGCTGTGCGGGTCCAACCGCTGCGGGGAGTGGGAGCGAACCAGCTCGACCGTGGCGTCGTCGAGCCGCTGCCCCTGCCACCGAGCGCCGATGCTGCCGTCGGCGATCGCGCGCAGCGCCCGCAGGTTGGCGTCGCCGAACTTGGCGACCTCCGACCGGGCCCGGTCGTCGACGTCCCGGTAGACCCAGAGTGCCCGCCCCGGGACAAGCCCCGGCAGGGCCAGCAACTCGTCCACCCGGTGACTTTCGCAGAGCGGCTTGACCAGGACGTACGCGTGTCGACTGCGGAGCACCGTGGCGGTGAGTACGTCGTCCGGGCGGAGCTGGAAGCGGTGGAACAGGGTGCTGTCGTTCTCGTTGCGTACCTCGACCGCAGGGGCCGAGTCCAGCCCCCGGACCAGCATGTTCGTGCCCGAGCGTTGCAGCCCGACCAGGTAGACCGGCATGGCCGAGCCGGGTGTCCGACCGGCCCGCCGCCGCCAGCGCCACTTCGCCAGCGCGGTGCCGATCCGGTCGACCGGATTGAGCCGGTCCTCCTCGATCAGCCGCCCGATTCCCTCGGTACGGGCCCAGCGCAGATGCCGCCTGACCCGCCGGGCGGTGTACGCGAACGCGGAGAGTTCGTCGTCGGCTGCCACGGTCCTCCTCGCTCGGGGCACCAGCGCTGCCCTGCGGAAAGCGGGGTACGGCCGGCGGCGGAGCCAGGTTATCGGGAGATCATGGCGGGTCGCCAGGCTGCGGGCCGTACGGGCACATAAAGATCATCCGTTCAGGCACATGACAGGGGTGCACTGGACTGGCCGACCCGCCCTGCATACGGTGAGCCCTGGTCGGAGCAGGCAGGCGCCGATCTCCATCTCCGGGCCGGGTTCGCCCGATCGACGTGAGCGGGCCGATTCGATGCGCGTGCTGCATGTGAACAAGTTCCTCTACCGCCGTGGCGGTGCCGAGGGCTACCTGCTCGACCTCGCGGCACTACAGGAGGCGTCCGGCGACACCGTCGCCTTCTTCGGCATGACGCACCCGGAGAACGAGTCGCCGCTGCCGTACGCCGCCCACTTCCCGACCGAGGTCGAGTTGGAGCCGGCGCCGAGCGGGCTGCGCCCCCGGGCGGTGGCGGCCGGTCGGATGCTCTGGTCGCCGACGAGCCGACGCGGGCTGGCCCGGGTGATCGACGACTTCCGACCGGACGTGCTGCACCTGCACAACATCTACCACCAGCTCTCCCCGTCCGTGCTCGCGGCGGCCCGGTCGGCTGGCGTACCGTGCGTGCTCACCATGCACGACTACAAACTCGCCTGCCCGAGCTACCAGCTCCTCGACCAGGGTCGCCCCTGCCAGGCGTGCGTCACCGGCGGCCCGTTGCAGGCCGCCCGGCGCCGGTGCAAGGACGGTTCCTTCTCCCGCAGCGCGCTGCTCGCGGTCGAGTCCTGGCTGCACCGGGAGTTGGCCGCGTACGACCCGGTGCAGGTCTTCGTCAGCCCGAGCGCGTTCCTGGCCGATGTGATGCGTCGCGCCGGGGTCTTCCCGGACCGGTTGCGGGTGGTGAACCACTTCGTCGACCTGACCGGGGTGACGGCCAAGACCGAACCCGGTGGCGGCGTCGTCTTCGCCGGCCGGCTGGCCCCGGAGAAGGGCGTCGACGTGCTGGTCGAGGCGGTGGCCGCGCTGCCGGACGGGGTCGCCGTCGACATCGCCGGTGACGGCCCGGCCCGGCCGGCGCTGGAGGCGCTCGCCGCCCGGCGGGTCCCCGGCCGGATCCGCTTCCACGGCCGGCTCGACAAGTCGCGGCTGCACGACCTGGTCCGGTCGGCGGCGGTGGTGGCGGTGCCGTCACGCTGGCACGAGAACCAGCCGATGGCGGTGCTGGAGGCGTTCGCCTGCGGCGTGCCGGTGGTCGCCACCGACCTGGGTGGCCTGCCCGAGCTGATCGCCCCCGGGGTGGACGGCGAGATCGTCCCCGCCGACCAGGCCGGGCCGCTCGCCGAGGCGCTGCGCGCGCTCCTGGCCGACCCGGCCCGGGCACACCGGATGGGCCAGGCGGGGCGGGCGAAGGTGGCCCGGGACTTCGCCCCGGAGCTGCACCTGAGCCGGATCCGCGAGCTGTACGCCCAGGCCGCCACGGCGGTGCCGGGGCGACGGCGGGGAGCACCGGTGACCGTCGGTGGGGGAGCGGCCCGGTGAGCACGGCCCGGGTGCTCTATCTCGCCGGCAGTGGTCGCAGCGGCAGCACCCTGGTCACCACGGTGCTGGGCCAGCTACCGGGGTTCCTCGCCGCGGGCGAACTGCGTTACCTGTGGCGGCGCGGCATCGTGGAGAACCGTCCCTGCGGCTGTGGCGCGCCGATCGTCGACTGTCCGTTGTGGAGCCGCGTGCTGGCCGACCTGCCGGAGGCGGAACCGGCCGCGATCGCGGGTCGGCTGGCCACGCGACTGCGGCTGCGCGGACTGCCCGCGCTGTTGCGCCGGCACCGCCGGGGCCGGCCACCGGTCCCCGGTCACCCGGACGACACCCACCTGGCCCGGCTCTACGCCTCGATCGCCGAGCACGCGTTTGCTCAGGACGGCCGCCCCGGCGTCATCGTCGACTCGTCCAAGCTGCCCCCGTACGGGGCCCTGATCGGCAGCCTGCCCGGTGTCGACCTGTACGTCCTGCACGTGGTCCGCGACCCGCGCGCCACCGCCTTCTCCTGGCGCCGTCGGCGGGCCCTCGACGGGGGCGCCGACGACCGGTTGATGAGCCGTCCACCGGTGTGGAAGGCCGCACTGCTCTGGCTGGTCTGGAACACCGCGACCGTACGACTCTGGGGCGCGGGGAACCGGCCCGGCGGTGCCCCGGACCGGTATCTCCGGGTGCGGTACGAGGACTTCGTCGCCGACCCCGCCGCCATCACCGCCCGGATCGTCCGCTTCGTCGGTGCGACCCCGGGCGAGCTGCCCTTCCCGAGCCCGGACACGGTCCGACTGGCCCCCACCCACTCGGTGGCCGGCAACCCGTCGCGCCACCGGACCGGGTTGGTCGGCGTGGTCGCCGACACCGAGTGGGTCACCGGGCTCCCGGCGCGCGGGTACGCCGTGGTGACGGCACTGACCGGGCCGGTCCTGCGCCGGTTCGGTTACCCACTGCGCCGACCGGCCACCGTGGCCGCCGATAGCGTGTCGACCGGTGATCCCGGGTCGACCGTCGTCCCCTCGTCACCCGTCGCCGGGCAGGAAGGCTGAACGATGCTCTCACTGGTGGTGGGTACCGGCCGGTGCGGTTCGACCCTGGTCCAGGAACTGCTCTCCCGGCACCCGGCGGTCGGTTTCGTCTCCGGGCTCGACGACAAGCTCTCCCGGCTGAACCCGAAGGGCCGGTTCAACGGCGCGCTCTACCGCCGTTCGGCGCCGCGTCCGGTGGGGATGACGTCGCTGCGGCACAGCCGCCGGCTGCTGGAACGGGGCCGGCTGCGGGTGGCGCCGTCGGAGGCGTACCACCTGCTCGACCGGCAGGTGCTCGCTGGTTTCTCCCGGCCGTGCCGGGACCTGCTCGCCGAGGACCTGACCCCGTTCGTGGCCCGGCGGCTGCGTGCCTTCTTCGACGAGCGGATCGCCCGGCAGGGCTGTGAACAACTGCTCCAGCATGTCACCGGGTGGCCGCGTACCGGGCTGCTGCACGCCGCGTACCCCGACCTGCGGGTGGTGAACGTGGTCCGCGACGGCCGCGCGGTGGCCAACTCCTGGCTCCAGATGGGCTGGTGGGACGGGTGGCGCGGGCCGGACAACTGGATCTATGGTCCGCTCCCGGCCGACCTGCGGGAGGAGTGGGCCGAGTCCGGCCGTTCCTTCCAGGTGCTCGCCGCGCTGGGCTGGAAGATGCTGATGGGGGCGTTCGTCGACGCCCGGTTGCGCCACCCGGCGGAGCAGTGGCTCGACGTACGGTACGAGGACCTGGTCGCGCAGCCGCGTGAGCAGGTTGCCCGGATGCTCGACTTCCTCGGGCTGGACTGGTCGCCGGCCTTCGAGAAGGGCTTCGCCCGGTACGACTTCCCACCGGGGCGAGCCGCCGCGTACCGCGACGAACTCACCCCGGTCCAGCTCGGCGCGATGGAGCGGGTGTTGGAGAAGTCGTTGGCCGAGTGGGGTTACGCCATCTCGTAGTGCCTCGGCCCGATCTACTCGGGTGTGTTGCCAGTGTCGCCGCCGACCTTGAACGGTGTGGTGACCCCCTCGTACATCAGGTGGGCGACGAGCCCCTGACTTGCGTGGGGGAGGTTGTGGCAGTGGTCCATCCAGATGCCCGGGTTGTCGGCCAGGAAGGCGATCTCGTACGTCTCGCCGTTGCCGACGTTGAGCGAGTCCACCCACCACGGACTGCCGGTGGCCGGTACCCCGTTCCGGCTGAGCACCACCGCATGGTGACCGTGCAGGTGCATCGGATGGACCTCACCGCTGTTGTTGGAGATACGCATCCGCACCACGTCACCGTCGGCGACGACGAACATCGGTACGTCCGGATAGAGGTGGCCGTTGACGGTCCAGAACAATCCGGGGCGCCCGTCGAGGAAACCGGGGCGGCGCCCGATGTCGTACCGGAACCGCCGATCGGCTTTGTCCGGGTCGAAGCCCAGGGGTGCGCTCGCGCCGTAGCCGAGCGGGTCGAGCGTCTGCGTGGTGCGGGCGACCGGCGGCGCGTCGTACGACGTCGAACCGAGCACGACGGCGGCCGAACCGCTGACGCTGACCCGTACGGGTGAACCGTCCTGCGGCATGGTCACCTCAAGATCGGCCCGTCCTCCGGCGGTGACCGGCACCGCCATGTCGCTGACCGGGGTGGGCGCGTTCAGGTCTGTGCCGTCGATCGCGAGCAGCCGGAACGGCGCGCCGGCGACGCGCACCGACACCTGGCCGTTCTCGGTGTTGATGACCCGTACGCGGGTCCGTTGACCGGGCCGCGCCTCCACCCGCGTCTCGCTGTCGCGGCCGTTGATCGTGGCCGTTCCGCCGTAGAGGTGCATCAGTGCTACCACGTCGACCACGTCGGCGGGCGGCGATGCAGGCGTGACCACCAGGGCGCCGAGCAGACCTTTGCGGACCTGTTCGTCGGAGAGTTGGTGCGAGTGGTACCAGAACGTGCCGACCTGGTCGACCACGAATCGGTAGGTGAACTCCTGGCCGGTCCCGACCGCGTCCTGGGTCACGCCGGCAACGCCGTCATCGGCGTTGGGTACGTCCAGACCGTGCCAGTGCAGGGTGATGCCGCCCGGCACCGACTCGTTGACCAGCCGCACCTGTACCAGCTGCCCCACCTTGGCCGTGATGACCGGGCCGGGTGACTGGTCGTTGAGCGTGTATCCGTCGATGGTCCGGCCGGAGGCCAACCGGATGCTTGCCTGACGAGCGGTCAGTGTGACCGTGACGTCGGCGGGGCGGTCACGGTCGGCGGTCAGCGAGGTGACGCTGCGCGTACCCGTCGCGTGAGTACCGTGTCCGGCCATGTCGTGTCCGCTGTGCGCCGTCGGGTCACCAGCCGGGTGGCCCTGGTCCGCGTACCCCATGTCCATCACGGAGTACGTGGAAGCCAGCCGGCTGTCCTGCCAGAACCAGATCACCGGTCCGAGGAGGGCGGCGGTTGCGGCGCACGCGGCGGCGAGGCGTAGACGCCTGCCGCCGCGGCGACCATCACTCATCCGAGGTACCGGTCAGGCCGTGGCGGCGACATCCGCGGCCGCCGGCCCGGCGGCCCGGCTCGCGGCCGGCTCCGTGGTCACCTTACGGGCGAGTCGCGCGGCGACAACAGCCGCGCTGAACAGCAGCAGCGCGTTGAGGCCGTGCAGTGCGCCCAGCGCGGTCACGGCGTGGCCGAAGACGCCCAGCAGGATCTGTACGACCACGAGCGCCAGGACCACGCCCGCCCACTTCACCGCTCCCGGCACCTTCGCGAAGAAGGACGAGACCAGCAGGAGCAGCGCGATCAGCGGTACCAGCATCTGGCCGTTGATGCCGTGGATCGCGAAGCCGATGACCTCGGGGTACGACGAGCCGTGGCTCTCCATTTCCGCCTTGTCGAGCACACCGCCGCCGTCGATCCACTTGGTCAGCCCGAACATGGCGACCGCGATCGCTGTGGCCTGTACGACCACCTCCACCGCCATGGCATAGGCCAGGACTTTGTAGACAGCCTTCATCATTTACCCACCAGTTCACTCGACAGTTGTCGCACAGTTTCTGCGCGTGACCGGATAACCCGTATCCGGATGGCCGTTGAGTTCGCAGCCCACGACGGGCCGGCGCCTACTCGTTGCCGGGCAGGAGCATGCCGAAGTCTTTCCAATTAGTCAAGATCCAGGAATGTCGCTGCCGATTGCAGGATGACCACCGGGTTGCTGCAAAGCAGAGACTCCGTGATTCGATTCCAAGTGGTAGCCCGATCCGCTCCAAGTGGTAGCCCGATCCGCTCCAAGTGGTAGCCCGATCCGCTCCAAGTGGTAGCCCGATCCGCTCCAAGTGGTAGCTCAATCCGCTCCAAGTGGTAGCCCGATCCACGTACCGGCGGCGGCGGTCGGCGTGCTGCCCCCGTGGTGAACCCTCCTGCTGCCCGTGCGATGCCTGTCCTACCAGGTCACCCTGGGGATGCTCGCCGACGAGAGTTGGCATGCGCAAGCGCCCTACGTCGCCGGGCGGCGGGTCGGACCGCTCCGTACGTTGTGCCTACCACCTGGCCCGGCCTACCAATCAGACTCGGACGATCCACCCGACGACGACGTGGCCCAAAATTGACGGTGTCCCCGATTGGACATGACAGGGACATCGTTATGTGGAGGTACCCACCATCCCCGCACCACGTGGCGGCCCGCCCGGCGGGCATTCGATGAGATGTGAAATTCAATTCGTGTCGGGTTCTGACGGAGGATCGGCCCATGATGTCAGTGCGGGCCGGTGTCGAAGCGCCGGATGGCCAGCGGCATGAAAACCACCACCAGCAGCACGGACCAGCCGATGGTCGCCGCGACCGGATGCGCGATCGGCCAGGCGGGGTCGACCGAGCTGGCCGTGGCCGCCTGGTTGCCGAAGAGCTGCCGGCAGGCGCCGGCGGCGGCGCTCACCGGGTTCCAGTCGGCGACCGTACGCAGCACCGTGGGCATGCCCGAGGTCGGCACGAAGACGTTCGAGATCATCGTGACCGGCATGATGAGTGGGCCGAGTTTGGCCGCCGTCTGCACGTTCCGGAACACCGTGCCGAGGAAGATGCCGACCCAGGAGACCGCGAACTGGAGCAGCATCAGCAGCCCGAAGGCGCCGAGTGCGGAGCCGGTGCCGGTCTGCACCCGCCAGCCGACGAGCAGCCCGGCACCGGCCATGACCAGCAGGGTCACCCCGTTGACCAGCAGGTCGGCGCCGGTCTGTCCGAGCAGGATCGAGGAACGCGAGGCGGGCATGGAGCGGAACCGGTCCATCACCCCCCGGTCGCTGTCACTCGCGATGGTGATCATCGCGGTGACCAGCGTGGTCACCGTCGACATCACGAACAGGCCGGGCATCAGATAGGCCCGGTAGTTGCCCCCGTCGCCGATCGGGATGGCGCTGCCGAAGACGTATCCGAAGAGCACCACGGCGGCCAGCGGGAAGACGAGCGTACCGATGATCTGGCCCGGGGCTTGCTTGAGCTGGAGCAGGTTGCGGTACCCGATGGTCAGGATGTCGCCGATCCGCCAGCGCAGGCGGGTGAGGCCGTGGCTGTCCGGTACGCCGGTGCTGATCGTGGTCATCCGACGGTCTCCTTGCGGGTGGTGGCGGTGCGCTGCGGGGCGGTCGACGCGGCGGGTTCCGCCTTGGCGGTGAGCCGCAGGAAGACCTCGTCCAGGGTGGGGCGGCGTACGGCGACGTCCTCCGGGTCCACGCCGGCCTGGTCCAGCAGGCGCACCACCGCGGGCAGGGTCAGGGTGTCGGCACCGATCGGCACGCTGAGCAGCCGCCGGTCGGAGTCGATGTCCGGCTCGGCCCCGGCCAGCCGGGCCAGGATCGGTGCGGTGGAGTCCAGTTCGGCCGGGGTACGGACGACGACGTCGATCCGGCCGCCGAGTTCGGCCTTGAGCGCGTCCGGGCTGCCCGAGGTGACCACCCGACCGTTGTCGATCACCGCGATGTGCTGTGCCAGCTGGTCCGCCTCGTCGAGGTACTGGGTGGTGAGCAGGACCGTCATGCCGTCGACGACGAGTTCGCGGATGGTTCGCCAGATCTCGTTGCGGCTGCGCGGGTCGAGTCCGGTGGTGGGTTCGTCCAGGAAGAGCACGGCGGGGGAGACGATCAAACTGGAGATCAGGTCGAGTCGTCGGCGCATGCCGCCGGAGTAGGTCCGGACCAGCCGGTCGGCGGCGTGCCCGAGGTCGAACCGGTGGAGCAGGTCGTCGGCGCGACGTTTGGCGGTCCGTCCGGTGAGGTGGAAGAGGCGGCCGAAGATCTGGAGGTTCTCCCGGCCGGTCAGTCCCTCGTCGAGGGCGGCGTACTGCCCGGCGAGACCGATCCGGTGACGTACCTTGACCGCCTCCCGGACCACGTCGTGACCGGCGACGAGGGCGCGGCCGGCGTCCGGCCGGGTCAGCGTGGCGAAGATCCGGATCGCGGTGCTCTTGCCGGCGCCGTTCGGGCCGAGCAGTCCGTAGACGGTGCCGGCGGGGATGGTCAGGTCGAGGCCGGCGAGGGCCTGGGTGTTGCCGAACCGCTTCCGCAGTCCCTCCGCGACGACGACCGCGTCGCCGGTTGCGTGTCCCACCAGACCTCCTACTGAGTACGCCGTACGCGGTTAATGTCTTGCACGCTAGCTAACCGGGTACGCTGTACGCAAGTAAATGTACGAATGAATGCCGGCCCGGTCGGCGGGTACGTCAGCCGGCAGGGCGACCACGGAAGGTACGGCGGGTGAGATCGAGCGGCGGCATCAGCGACGAGCACTCCGAATCCACAGGGGAGCACGAGCCCGCCCTGCCCGCGGCGGTACGGGTGAGCCTGCCCGCCCCGACCTCCTCGCGCGGACCCGCGCCCACGTACAGCCGGGCGCAGGTGGCCGCCGCCGCGATCAGGATCGCCGACGAGCAGGGCATCGAGGCGGTCTCCATGCGCAAGGTCGCCGCCGCGCTCGGCACCGGACCGATGAGCCTCTACCGCTACGTCGACAACAAGGAAGCCCTCTGCGAGCTGATGCTCGACCACATGTTCGGCGAGACCGAGCTGCCCGAGCCGACCGGCGACTGGCGGGTCGACCTGGCCGAGGTGGCCCGGAGCCTGCGCCGGTCCCAGCTACGTCACCCGTGGCTGGCCCGGATCGCCGCCGGCCGTCCGGCGATGGGCCCGAACATGCTCGAGATCTTCGAGTACGGGATGTCCGTCCTGGACCGTCTCGGCCTGGACATCGCCGACATGCTGGAGATCTTCTCCCTGGTCAGTAGCTGGGTCGGCGGCTTCGTGCAGGAGGAGGTGGCGGAACTGGCCGCCCGCCGGGATCGGGGCATGGACGAGCGGGAGTGGCGGCGCGGCATGGCCCGGCACCTGGAGACGCTGACCGGCGGCGGCGACTATCCGTACCTCGCCCGGGTCATGCGGGCCGGCGCGGACCGGGACTTCGACACCCGGTTCGAACGCGGCCTCGACCGCATCATCGCCGGCATCGGGGCGACCCTTCCACCGACGGCCGACTAATCAGCCGGGCAGGAGACGGACCTCCGTCACCCGGTCGCCGACGGTGGCCGAGGCGAGCGGACCGGAACCGGGTGTGTTACCCATAGGGCTGGTGAACGGGGCATGACGTGGCCCCGAACGCCGGTGCGGATAGATCCTGGCTTAACCTATAGGGAACATACGATTTACCTGCCCTGGGGAGGGAACGCGGATGGCGAAGCTTCGAGGTGCCCGGCGTGGTGCGGCACTGGCCATGGGGGCGGTGCTGACGGTCACCGGACTGGTCGGCTGCGCGAAGGAGGACACCGGCAGCACCACCGCCGACGGTGTCAAGGTCGTAGCGTCCGGCAAGCTCACCACCTGCACCCACCTGCCGTACTCGCCGTTCCAGTCGAAGGACGCCAGCGGCAAGGTCGTCGGGTTCGACGTCGACATCGTCGACCTCGCGGCGAAGAAGCTCGGTCTCACCCAGACGATCGTCGACACCCCGTTCGAGGGCATCAAGTCCGGGGCCGACCTCAACGCCGGCAAGTGTGACGTCGCCGCCGCCGGCATGACCATCACCGACGAGCGCAAGAAGGTGCTCGACTTCTCCGACCCGTACTTCGACGCCACCCAGGCCCTGACGGTGTCGGTCGGCAAGTCGTACAAGACCCTCGCCGACCTGGCCGGCAAGCGGGTCGGCGTGCAGGGCGCGACCACCGGCGAGGACTACGTCAAGCAGCAGGTCCAGACGCAGGGGCTCAAGATCGAGGTGGTCTCCTACAAGGACCTCGCCGCCGCGCAGCAGGCGCTGGCCACCGGCCAGATCGAGGCCGCCGTCGGCGACCTGCCGGTCTGGAACGAGTACGTCAAGGCCAACCCCGGCAAGGTCGTGGTCGCGGGCGGTTTCAACACCGGCGAGCAGTACGGCCTCGCGGTGAAGAAGGGCAACGCCAAGTTGCTGGAGACGATCAACAAGGCGCTCGCCGAGGCGCGGGCCGACGGCAGCTATGACAAGATCTACGCGCAGTGGATCGGCGCGAAGCCGGCGGTCTGACCAGGTCCGCGTGACATACATCGCCCGGGGCGCCACCCCGTGCGAGCTGGGGGAGGCATGGCAGATCCGCAGATGTTGACGACCGGGGCCGCGACTCGACCGGCCCCGGTCCCGCCGACCCCTCGGCGCCGGCTCGGCCGCCGTCAGCGACAGCGGCTGGGCCGGCTCGCCGGCTACCTGGTCTTCGCCCTCGTACTGCTCACCGTGGTGGCGGCGGCCGACTGGGGGCGCCTCGCCGACGCGTTCTTCCGGCTGGACGTCGCCTCGAGCATGTTCCCCGAGGCGATCACGGTCGCGCTGCGCAACACCATCGTCTACACGCTGTTGGCATTCGCCTTCGGGCTCGTATTCGGCCTGCTACTGGCGTTGATGCGGCTCTCGTCCGTCGGGCCGTACCGCTGGTTCGCCACCGGATACATCGAGCTCTTTCGCGGGCTCCCCTCGCTGCTCGTGCTCTTCATGGTCGGCTACGGGGTGCCGCTGGCCTTCCCGGAGCGGGAGATCCCCGGCGGGGTGTACGGCGCGGTCACCGTCGGGCTCGGGGTGACCGCCGCCGCGTACATGGCGGAGACGATCCGGGCCGGCATCCAGGCGGTGCCGAAGGGACAGCTCGAGGCGGCCCGGACGCTCGGCATGTCGCACACCCGCGCCATGGTCTCGATCGTGCTGCCGCAGGCGTTCCGGATCGTCATCCCACCGCTGACCAACGAGATCATCCTGCTCACCAAGGACACCTCGCTGGCGTACGTCCTCGGCGTCACCGCGACCACCATCGAGTTGACGAAGTTCGCCGGTGACGCCCTCAACACCAAAGTCAACCCGACCCCGCTCGTGGTGGCCGGCCTGCTCTACCTGGCGATCACCCTGCCGCTGTCCCAACTGGTCCGGTGGCTGGAACGCCGGGCCGCGAAGGAAAGGTGACCGGCGGTGCCAGCCATCGAGATCCGCGACCTACGTAAGTCGTTCGGCAAACTGGAGGTCCTGCGCGGGATCGACCTGTCGGTGGAGACCGGCGAGGTCGTCTGCGTGATCGGGCCGTCCGGCTCCGGCAAGTCCACCCTGCTGCGCTGCGTCAACCTGCTGGAGGAGCCGTCCAGCGGGTCGGTGCACGTCGACGGGGTGGAGGTCACCGACCCGGACTGCGACATCGACGCCGTACGCCGCCGGATCGGCATGGTCTTCCAGCAGTTCAACCTCTTCGGCCACCTTCGCGTACGGGAGAACCTGACCATCGCCCAGCGCCGGGTGCTCGGCCGGAGTCGGGCCGAGGCGAACCGGATCGCGGCGGAGAACCTCGACCGGGTCGGTCTCGCCGAGAAGGCCGACGCCTACCCGGCGCAGCTCTCCGGTGGGCAGCAGCAGCGGGTGGCGATCGCCCGCGCGCTGGCCATGGAGCCGAGGCTGATGCTCTTCGACGAGCCGACCAGCGCGCTCGACCCGGAGCTGGTCGGCGAGGTGCTCGCGGTGATGCGCTCGCTCGCCGCCGAGGGCATGACCATGCTGGTGGTCACCCACGAGATGAGCTTCGCCCGCGAGGTCGCGTCCCGGGTGGTCTTCATGGACGGCGGCACGGTGGTCGAGTCCGGCCCTCCGGAGGAGGTCTTCGGCGCGCCACGGGAGGCCCGCACGCGGGAGTTCCTGCACCGGGTGCTCGAACCGACCCGGGTGAGCGAAGCCGAGATCGGTGTCCACGAACGGTCAGGCGCGCAGCCGTAGGTAGAGCAGTGCTCCGGTGGCCAGGACCAGCGGCCAGAGCAGGTACCACCCGGTCATCACCAGCAGCGCGGTGACCGCCACCAGCGCGCAGAGCGCGTACCGGTGGGCTCGGCTGCCCCGGGGCAGCAGGCGGAGCGCGGCGGCGGTGCCCAACGCGTACACCAGGACGAAGCAGCCGGTGGTGAGCAGCACCAGCGGCTTCGGCCCGATCCCGGCGGCGACCGCGACCGCCATCGCCAGCCCGGCCAGCGTCGAGACCAGCAGCAGGCTGCGCCGGGGCACCTCGCCCGCGCTGCTGCCCCGGTCCAGCCAGGTCGGCAGCGCGCCGTCACGTCCGAGCGCCGCCCCGAGCTTCGCCGCCCCGGCGAAGTACGCGTTCATCGTGCCGAGGGTGAGCAGCAGCGCGGCGACGGCCGCCAGCAGGTGCACCTCGCCACCGACGCCGAGCGCGAGCAGTTCGGCGAGCGGCGCCTCACTGCTGCCCGCGGCCGGGCCGAGCACCAGCACCGTGGCGGCGGCGACGCCGAGGTAGAGCACCCCGACCACGACCACCGCGATGGTCGCCGCCCGGGGCAGGTCCCGCTTCGGGCGGCGGAAATCCGCGGCCAGGTGGGTGATCGCCTCCCAACCGGCGAAGCTCCAGACGAGCAGCGCCGCCGCCGGCCCGACCGCGAACCAGCCGTGCGGTGTGAACGGCTCCAGGTTCTCCCACCGCACGTGCGGCATGGCCGCGACCACCGCGGTCAGCAGGAGCACCACCAGGCCGGCGGCGAGCACCAGTTGCAGCCGACCGGAGACCCGCAGCCCGAACGCGTTCGTCACGGTCACGACCAGGATCAGGAGTGCCCCGGTCACCGCCGTGGTGGTCTCACCGCCGCCGACCGCGACCGCGACGTAGTCACCGGCGAAGAGCGCGGCGGCGGGCGCACCCGCCGGGACGGCGAAGTAGAAGCACCAACCGACGATGGCCGCCGCCCGCGACCCGAAGGCGTTCCGGACGTACGTGGAGACCCCGCCGGCGTCGGGGTAGCGCGCGCCGAGGGCGGCGAAGGTGGCGGCCAGCGGTGCGGAGAGCACGACCAGGGCGAGCCAGGCGAGCAGTGAGGCCGGTCCGGCCGCCTCCGCCGCCAGCGCGGGTAGGGCGATCACACCGGTGCCGAGCACCGCCCCGACGTAGAGCGCGGTGCCCTGGGCGACGGTCAGCCGACCGCCGGAACGTACGGCGGGGTTGTTTTCGATCATTGAGTCGGTCACGGCTCCAACCTGCTGCATCCCCGGTCGGGCGACCAGTGGCAGGAATGCCGTTCTGCGGTACGTTCCTGCCATGAGTGCGCCGCACGTCGTCGCCGTCGCCGTCACCGACGCCATCCCGGTCTTCGAGTTCGCCGTGCCCTGCGAGGTCTTCGGCATCGACCGCTCCGACCTGGTCGACCCCTGGTACGAGCTGCGTCTCTGCGCAGCCGAGCCGGGCCCGCTGCGCACCACGCTCGGCCTGCGCATCGACACCCCGTACGGCCTCGACGAGTTGGCCGAGGCGGACACCGTGGTCGTGGCGGCCTGCAACCGGCGGGTGCAACTGCACCCACCCGCGCCGCTGCTGGACGCGTTGCGCCACGCCCGTGCCCGGGGTGCCCGGATCGTCTCGATCTGTAGCGGCGCCTACCTGCTCGCCTACGCCGGCATGCTCGACGGCCGTCGGGCCACCACGCACTGGATGAACGCGGTCGACTTCGCGCATCGCTTCCCGGGTGTGAAGGTCGACCCGGACGTGCTCTACACCGACGACGGCGACCTGTTCACCTCCGCCGGCACCGGTGCCGCCATCGACCTCTGCCTGCACCTGCTCCGCCTCGACCACGGCACCGCCGTCGCCAACGAGGTGGCCCGCCGGATGGTGGTGCCACCACAGCGCGACGGAGGTCAGGCCCAGTACGCCCGCCCGCTCACCCGGGGCGAACCGCACTCCGACCTGGCTCCGGTGCTCGACTGGGCGCGGGAGCACCTGGACCGGCCGCTGACCGTGGCGGAGTTGGCGCGGCAGGCGCACCTGAGCCCGCGTACGTTCGCCCGCCGGTTCCGCGACACCCTCGGCACCAGCCCGCTACAGTGGCTGGTCGAACAGCGGGTACGGGTCGCCCAGGAGTTGCTGGAGACGACCGACGAACCGGTCGAGCGGATCGCCCACCGGGCCGGCTTCGGCAACCCGGTCAGCCTGCGTCGGCACTTCCGTCGGGTCACCAGCGTGTCACCGCAGACGTACCGGCACGTCTTCCGTCGAGCGGGCGCTCCCTGAAACTGTGGTCAGTTCGCTCGTACGCAGAACTCGTTGCCGTCGGGGTCGGCCAGCACGACGGCGCCGTCCGCACCGACCTCGAGCCGAGTGGCCCCGAGGGAGACCAGCCGGTCGACCTCCGCCTGCTGGTCACCACCGACCGGGGCGAGGTCGAAGCGCTGCCGGTTCCACACTTCTTTCGGGGCCACGGGCGGGCCTCCCCACGCGACCTTTGTGCCGCCGTGCGGTGACTGGATCGCGGTCTCCTGGTCCTGGTCCCACACCAGCGGCCAGCCCAGCGCCTCGCTCCAGAAGAGGCCGACCTCTCGGGTGCCGTCGCAGGCGAGCTCGCCGAGCAGGCCGCACCCGGCGAGGAAGGCGTTGCCCGGCTCGATCACGCAGAACTCGTTGCCCTCGGGGTCTGCCAGGACGATGTGCTCCTCCTCGGGAAGCTGCCCGACGTCGAGGTGGGCGGCGCCGAGCCCGAGTGCCGTCGCCACCGTGTGCTGCTGCTCGGCGTGGTCAGCGCTGGTCAGGTGAAGGTGCACGCGGTTGAGCCCCACCTTTTCCGTACGGCTCGGGACGAACCGGAGGCTGAGCTGGTTTTCCTCGCCGGGCAGGAGTGCGCCACCGGCGTTCTCCACGACCTCCCGGCCGAGCATGCCGGCCCAGAACCGCGCCAGGAGAGCCGCGTCGTGCGCATCGAAGGTCACTGTCAGCGGTCGCGAGTGCATCACCGCACAGTAGACACAGGTCAGCAGGACAACAAGGCGCCCAGCCGCGCCGTACGGGTGCGGCTACAGGTCGAGGCGGGACACCACCGCTCGGGTCGTGGGCTGCACATACTCGGTCAGCCTGAACTGGCGACGATCGTCGGTGGTGTGGACGTTGACCGCGATGGTGCTGTCGTCGGCGAACCGGAGGACGAAGACCGGATCGAGATCGCAGAGGAAGGCGATCTCCTCCACGTCCTGCTCACGGACCCGGGCGACGGCGTCCCAGTCGGTGTCGTCGCTGCCGACCATCACCGAGACCTCGATGCTGCCGAGCCGGGTCGACGGGTTCGCCCACCAGTCCAGCCATCCGGACGCCTCGAATCGATCCATGGCCATAGCATCCCACCGTGCCGGGAACACCCTGCCCGGGCGGTGACGTTCCCCTGGAACTCACGGCTCTCACGGGCGGTAGGTTCAGCAGCTCCTGGGCCAAATGAGGTGTTCTGCTTCACGGGCCCGTTTTCGGGTCACAGCAAAGGCTCCGTCGTAGTCTGGTGCCGAGGCGGTTGCGGCCGAGAATCAACCTCCCTTTGCGACAGTGCACTGTCGCCACTGACCCATCATCGGGTCGAAGGCAGCCCTTCCTGAGGCTGTTCACGTGCAGCGAAAGCAAAGGAAACCCGTGGAGCAAAACGAGATGGGCCGGCGGAGTCTGCTTGCCGGTGGGCTGGCTGCGATCGCGACCACCGCTGTCGCCAGTCCCGCGTTCGCCGAACCGACCAGTGCGGCACCGACCGCCGGGACCCAGACCACCAGCGAGAGGCTGAAGGGCTACACCTACCCGCTCAGCGCCCGTGGCGTGGCGAACCTGGCGGCGGCACCCCCGTGGCACTACGTGGGCGACATCGTCGGCGTCGAATTCTGGACCTCCCCGCAGGCCGCCAACGCCTCGCTGCCCACCGGACTGAGCCCCGACCCGACATCCGCGGGCCATGGTTACGCCCTCTTCATCGACTGGCAGTTCTCCGGCGACCACGAGGAATACCTCGACCCGGTACGCAGCCAGTACGGCGAGTTCCTGGTTCTGATGGACGCGGTGTGGCAGGGTACGCCGGTCGCCTGGTGCCCGTTCATCTACGTCGACAACGACGCGGCCCTGGCCAGGGGCTGGGTGCAGGGCTTCCCGAAGAAGATGGGCGAGATCCACCAGACCCGGGCGTTCGCGGTGAACAGCCAGGCCGCGCCGATCGTCGGTGCCGGCGGGAAGTTCGCCGCCAGCATGTCGGCGTCCGGGCGCCGGCTGGCCGAGGCGAAGGTCAGGCTGGAGCAGCCCTCTGCGACGATCCCCGCGCTGGGGCGTCCCATCGTGAACCTCCGGCATTTCCCCCGCCTGACCGCCGGTCAGCAGGACCACCCCGCCGTCCACGAACTCACCATGTCGATCCTGGACACCCCTCAGGTGGCGAACACCTGGTCGGGCAGCGGGGAACTCAGCTTCCTGCCTTCCCCCAGCGAGGAGCTGGCCGACCTGGCGCCGCAGCGCACCGGCGCGGGCTTCCGTGGCTCGCTCTCCTACACCGTCACCGACCTGCGCATCCTGTCCTGAAATAGCACACGGCGCCCGGGTGGGGTGGAGTCTGTCGACTGTTCCACCTCACCCGGAGGTCCGGCCAGGGTCTAGCTGTCCGGCAGGGCGGCGCGGTCGGCGGCGTCCCGGCCGGACTCCCAGCCCTCGCGGCTGTCGACCCGGCTGCCCCGGGCGCGGACCGTACGCGGGAAGATCCGGTTCATGGTTTCGCGGACCTGCTCGTCCCTGGAGGCGAGCACCGGCAACAGGTCGGCCGGGTCGGTCACCGTCGAGGTCGAGCTGTCACTGGTCGCCTCCTCCAGCGCCGCCTGCGCGGCGGTGGCGAGCCGTTCGCCGATGCGTACCGAGAAGGCCACCAGGAAGGACTGGCGGAAGGTCTTCAGCCTGGCCCGGCCGGCCTTGCCGCCGGGCGGTTCGGTCCGGGCCATCGCCCGGTGCGCCTGCACCAGCAGCGATGTGTAGAGCAGGTCCACCGCGTCGATGTCGGCGTCGAAGCCGAACACGGTGCTGAACGCGAGTTCCGGTGACCAGACCGTGTGGCAGCGGTTGGCCCGGGCGACGGCGTCGAGCAGGGAGGCCTTCTCACCCTCGTACGGGTGGTCGACACCGATCCGCCGCGCGAACGGCACCACGGTCGCCGTCTCACCGCCACGGGCGATCAGCAGCGCCTCGTCCAGGCTGTGCCGGGTGACGAGTTCCTGCGCCTTGGCGGTGTACGCCTCCGCCTCGGCCGGGAAGGTGGTCGACTCGGCCTTGGCCAGCAGGGCGCGTACCCGGTCGAGCAGCCGCGTGTCGACCCGGGACGAGCCGCCGGCCGGACGGCTGGCCGCGGCGACGGGGGTGCCCGGCGGCGGGACGAGCACCTCGACCGGTGGCAGCTCGGCGAGGGTGGTGAGCAGGCTCAGCACCACGTCGAGTACGGCCACCCGGTCGATCCGCCAGCGCCGGGCGACCTCGTCCAGGTACGTCGCGTCGTCGTTCCACCAGACCCGGGCCCCGAGCGCGTCGGCCTGGGCCAGCCACCGCTGGTCGACCGTGGCCCGGGGAAACCGCCGCAGGTGCGCGGCGATGGCGTCGGTGAGCAGTTCGTCCTGCTGGGGCTGCCCCCGGCGGGCGACCACCCGGTGCAGTTCGGCCGGCTGCCAGCCCTTGCCGGACAGACGGGCCACGGCTTCGTGTACGGCGGCGACCAGCGCCGGGTCGACCTCCGCCGCCGGCGCGACGGTCAGCGCGTCCAACCCTGGTTCGTAACCGACCGCACCGGTCACTACCGCCCTGATCCGTTCCCGCACTGAGGTCACCAGCACAAGGCTACGGATCTCGATCCGGGCGTGCGCCGCGGTGCCACTACCAGTGGCGGCAGACACCGGGACGGAGCGTGATCGGCTCTGCGAGCAGCGCCACCCGGCCGGCGGGGAGGGCGACCAAGGACTGCCCTCCCTGCCGGTCTGTCCCGCTCAGGCCTTCGCGGCCAGGTGCGGGTAGAGCGTGGGGATGTCCGCCGCGAGTGCGTTCTTCACCGTGTGGGTGAAGTCGTCGGCGAGCACCTCGTGCTGGCCGGCCTCGACCGCGTCGATCACCATTCGTGCGACGTCGGCGGGGTCGGTCTTCAGGTCGGTCTCCGCCGCCCGCTCGGCTGCCATGTCGGTGTCGATCCAGCCCGCGTAGACGCCGGTGACACCGACGCCCTTCGGGTGCAGCTGCTGCCGCAACGAGTTGGTCGCCGACCATCCTGCCGCCTTCGACGCCGCGTACGCCCCGAACGCCGCGTACCAGGAGAGCGCCGACTGGATGTTGACCAGGTGGCCGCCGTTGGCGACGAGCCGAGGGCTGAGTGCCTGGGTGACCTGGAGCGGTCCGAAGAAGTTGATCTCGATCTCGCGGCGGATCTCGGCCAGGTCTCCGTCCAGGAGGTCGGCCGCGAGGGTGACGCCGGCGTTGTTGATCAGCAGGTTGACGTCCGGGGCCTGTGCGGCGGCGGCCTCGATCGAGGCCGGGTCGGTCAGTTCGAGGTGCAGCGGGACCACCTTCGGGTTGGTGGTGACCGTCTTCGGGTCGCGGGCGGTGGCGTAGACCTTGGCCGCACCTCGCGCGAGCGCCTCGTTGACGAGCGCCTTGCCGAGACCGCGGTTGCCCCCGGTCACGAACACCACGGAGTCCTTGATCTTCATGTCTGCCTTCCGGTCGGGTGGTGGACCGCCCCACCGCCGTACTCGGACGTGCGGGTGGGCCCACCCAGCTTCTTTAGCTGAGAAGCGTAATCTATTTGACCGAGAAGGACGGCTTTTTGGATGTTGAGTGTAATCTAAATCTCAGGTGGGGTGGGCGGCTAGCTCAGACCGGCCATCCAGCCCTCCACGTCCGCGGCGGTACGCGGCAGCGCGGCGGAGAGGTTCCGGCTGCCGGTCGCCGTGATCAGCAGATCCTCCTCGATCCGCATGCCCAGACCACGCAGCTCAGCCGGGACCAGCTCGTCGTTCGGCTGGAAGTACAGCCCCGGCTCGACGGTCAGGGTCATGCCGGCCCGCAACTCGCCGTCGGCGTACCGGGCCGGGGTGGCGCGGGCACAGTCGTGCACGTCCAGCCCGAGCATGTGACCCGAACCGCAGAGCGTCCACCGCCGGTAGAGCTGCCGCTGCGGGTCGAGCGCCTCCTCCAGCGAACAGCGCAAAAGCCCCATCTCCACCAGGCCGGTGGCGAAGACCGCCATCGCCGCCCAGTGGTAGTCACGGAACGACGCACCCGGGCGCAGCGCCGCGATGGCCGCGTCGTTCGCCGCGCGTACGAGCTCGTAGACATCGCGCTGGACCGGAGTGAACCGGCCGTTTACCGGCAGCACCCGGGTGATGTCGGCGGTGTAGCGGGTGCCGACCTCCACCCCCGCGTCGAGCAGCAGCAACTGCCCGGGACGGACCTGGCCGGTGTTCTCCTTCCAGTGCAGGACCGCCGCGTGCCAACCCGCTGCCACGATCGAGTGGTAACCGACCTCCTCGCCCTCGGTCCGGGCGCGCCGCCAGAAGGTTCCCTCCAACCACCGCTCACCACCGGGGCCGCCCGCCTCCGGCAGCGCCCGTACGACGTCCTCGAAACCACGGACGGTGACGTCCACCGCATGCTGGAGCTGGGCGACCTCCCACTCGTCCTTGATCAGGCGCAGGTCCGCCAGCGCCACCGCGAGATCGGCGTCGGCGGCCGGATCGGTCACCGGGACCAGCGCGTCGAGGTGCGGGTCGACGCCGCGCAGCAGCCGGGGCCGCCGGGCACCGCGCAGTACGTCAGGCAGCTCCGCCAGCGGGCGGCAGCGCAGGTCCAGCGCCCGGCCCAGGCTCACCAGATCGGCGCGCGGACCGTTCCAGACCACCCCGGCGGTCCGGTCCGCCCAGTACGCGCTGCTCCCCAGCCGGGGCGGCTCGTCGGTGAAGAGGGTCGCCTCGCCGTCCGGATCCAGCACCAGCGTCCCGCCGCGCGACCCGTCCCCGGTCAACCACGTGTAGTCGGCACCGGGACGGAACCGGTAGAACTGGTCGTTGCTGCGCACCGGTGCCGTGCCGGCCGGCACCACCAGGTGCTCACCGGGAAACATGCCGTGCAGCCGGGTCCGGCGCTTCGCCGCCCAGACCGCCACCTCCGGGTGGACCTCGACCGGCGCCTCCGGCTCACTCCAGCCGTCGGCCATGAACTCGGCCAGGGCGGGCGGAATGGCCAGGTCGTGACTGCCGGTGTCGAGCGTCTCGGACACGGGTCCCCTCCTCAGTGTTGCGAACGGTAGTTGCCGGTGAGCCGGCCCAGCTTCAGCGCCAGGTGCAGGCAGAGCCGTTCGTTGCCGTCCTTCAGATCGGTCTCGGCGAGCTGCTCGACCCGCTGCAGCCGGTAGTAGAGGGTGGTCCGGTGCAACCGGAGTTGCTCGGCGGTGGCGTGCGCGTTGCCGGCCAGGTCCAGGTACGCCTCCAGCGTCTCCAGCAGCACATGGTTGGCGTCGTCGCGGAGCAGGCGTTCCAGCCCCGGATGCACCCCGGCCACGTCGAGATGCTGGTTGTCCAAACGGGACAGCACCCGGTAGATGCCCAGGGTCGCCCAGGAGACCACCCGGCCCAGTGCGGGTAGCTGTACGCCGACCCGCGCCGACTGCGCCGCCTCCTCGTACGAGCCGACGGCGTCGACCAGCCCCGGTCGCGAACCACCGATGCCGATCACCGTACGGGTGACCGAGCCGAGCCCCCGGGTCGCGTGCTGCAACGCCTCGTCCAGATGCCGGGCGACCGCCTCCGGTGCGGGCCGCCCGGCGACCCGGCCACCGCAGAGCAGCAGCACGCCGTGGTCGTGTCGCACCAGGTGCAGCGCCTCGCGGATGCCGAGCCAGCGGCGGGTGGTGACCAACGCCTGTTCCAGGGCGATCCGGGCCACCTCGTCGGGCACCTGACCACGTTGGACGACGAGTTGGGCGACCAACGCGGTGGCGGTGCCGTCGCCGACGATCACGCCTTCCTCGAGCAACGTACGGACCGCGTGCCGGCGCGCCTCCAGGCTCTCCACCAGCAGGGTACGGGCGGCCTCGGTCTCCCGTTGCGAGGCCAGCTCGCCGAGCAGGTTCTCCCGGTAGAGCGCCAGCGACAGGTCGGACATCACGCTGGTGGCGGTCTCGATGTCGGCGTCGGTCATCCCCTCGTCGGCGTCGATGAACCAGACGAACCCGAGCAGCAGATCGTCGTGGCGGATCGGCACGCAGACCCGGGGCAGCAGATCGAGGTCGGCGCAGGCCGGGGTGCGTACCGGCTCCCGGGCCTTCATGATGCCGACGTTGCGGAACCAGGCGATCACCTCCGGGGTGGTCTGCCGCCGCAGGATCGAGGCACGTCGTACGTCGTCCAGCACACCGGTGTGCTCGCTGTACACCACCACCCGCTGACGCCGGTCCTCGATCAGCGCCGGCCGGCCGACGCGGGCGGCGACGGCATCGACGATGCGTTGCAGCTCAGCCTGCATGTCATCCCCTGGTCGTCCGTGAATGCCACAGAAGGCAGGTGCTCCGGGAATCCGACCGGAGCCGTTGGACCGCCAGGCCCTACCTTCGCGTTGATATTGGTCCGAGCGCAAGGGCTCGTTACCAACTCCAGACCGAAGCCGTGCCCACCTACCGGCAGAAGTCGGGGCGAACCACCGACAGAAGTGACTGCCGGGCGGGGCGCTGTTCCGGCAACTGTCCGAAGACTCGCCGTAACCGCCGTACCTACGGTTGCCCGAAGAACGGGGGAGGAGGCGACATGCCGGACAGGTACGACGTGGTGGTGATCGGAGCCGGAATCATCGGCGCCGCCTGCGCATACGCCTGTGCCCGCCGGGGGCTGTCGGTGGCCGTACTCGAACGCGGTGGACTGCTCGGTGGCGCCACCGGCTCGGGTGAGGGCAACCTGCTGGTCTCGGACAAATCGCCCGGCCCCGAACTGGACCTGGCGTTGCGCAGCCTCCGACTCTGGCAACAACTCGGTGCCGAACTCCCCGACCGGTACGGCGATTTCGAACTGGAACCGAAGGGCGGGCTGATGGTGGCCCGCACCGGCAGCGGTCTCGCCGCGCTGCACGAGTTCGCGGCTGGACAGGGCGCCGCCGGTGTCACCGTCGAACCGCTCGACCCGGCCGGGTTGCGCGATGTCGAACCAGAGCTCACCGACGGGCTCGCCGGCGGCGTGTACTACCCGCAGGACATGCAGCTCATGCCGGCACGGGCGGCCGTCGTCCTGCTCGCCGCGGCCCGGGGCGCGGGAGCGAGCGTACGGCTGCGTACCGAGGTCACCTCGGTCCGACGGGACGCCGCCGGGCGGGTCACCGGTGTCGGTACGGCGAACGGGGTGATCGGCGCCGGACATGTGGTGAACGCGGCCGGTGCCTGGGCCGGCGACGTCGCCGGGTTGGCCGAAGTCGCCGTGCCGGTCACCCCCAGACGCGGCTTTGTCCTGGTCACCGAACCGGTCCCGCCGCTGGTACGGCACAAGGTCTACGTCGCCGACTATCTCGAGAACGTGGCCAGCGGTGATGCCGACCTCCAGTCCTCCGCCGTGGTGGAGGGGACACCGAGCGGCACCATCCTGATCGGCGCCACCCGTGAACTCGTCGGCTTCGACCCCACCCCCAATCCCGAGGCGGTACGGCGACTGGCGTACGGCGCGATCTCGCTCTTCCCGGCGCTCGCCGGGATCCGGGCGATGCGGTTCTACCACGGCTTCCGGCCGTTCTCGCCGGACCACCTGCCGGTGATCGGCGCGGACCCCCGGGCACCCGGCCTGGTCCACGCGCACGGGCACGAGGGCGCCGGGATCGGGCTGGCCCCGATCACCGGTGAGCTGGTCGCCCAGCTTGTCCTCGGCGAGCATCCGGAGCTGGACCTGCGCCCGTTCAGTCCGGTCCGGTTCATGACCGACGAGGAGGAACACGTCGATGCAGCCGCTTGACCAGTCGCCGCGACGCAGCGGTTTCCAGGTCACCGTGGACGGTGCCCGGGTCGCCGCCCGACCCGGGCAGACCATCGCGGCGGTGCTGCTCGCCGCCGGTCAGCGAGCCGTCCGGCGGACCCGGTTCGAGGGACGCCCGCGGGGCGTCTTCTGCGGGATCGGCATGTGTTTCGACTGCCTCGTGGTCTGCAACGGTGAGTCGGGCGTGCGGTCCTGCCTGCGGCCGGTCGCTCCGGGCGACGTCATCGAAACCGGCGCCGACCGCCCGGCGGCGGAGGCCGACCATGCCTGACCACCCGACCGTCGTCGTGGTCGGTGCCGGACCGGCCGGGCTCGCCGCCGCGCTCGCCGCCGCCGACCACGGTGCCGAGGTGACCGTGGTCGACCTGGGCGCTCTCCCCGGCGGGCAGTACCTGCGCCAGCCGGCGGTCGCCGGGCTGCCGCCCGCGCGGCACGGCGCCGCCGCCGTTCGACTACTGCACCGCACCCGTGACCATCCCCGGATCGTCTTCCTCCTCGGCCATCAGGTCTGGCAGGTCACGGCCGAACCGGGCAGCGGCCCCGGGCGCCCCGTCCTGACGCTGCGACTGGAGGGCCCGGCCGGACCGGTGACGCTGCGTCCCGCCGCGCTGGTGCTGGCGCCCGGCGGCCACGACCGGGTGGTCCCCTTCCCCGGCTGGGACCTGCCCGGCGTGGTCACCGCGGGTGCCGCCCAGGCCCTCGCCAAAGGGCAGGGGGTGCTGGTCGGGCGTCGGGTCCTGGTCGCCGGGACCGGCCCGTTCCTGCTCACCGTCGCCGACGGGCTCGCCGCCGCCGGTGCCGAGGTGGCCGGGGTGGTGGAGGCGTCCCGGCTGCACCGCTGGGCAGGGCAGCTCGGCGCGATCGCCAGCGCACCCGGCAAGCTCGGCGAAGCGTTTCGCTACCTGGGCAACCTGCGCCGCCGCCGGATCCCGATCTGGTCCGGCGAGGCGGTCACCCAGGTCGAGCCGGACGGCGACGGGCTCCGCGCGACGCTGCGCCGGGTGGACGCCGGGTGGCGGCCCGGACCGGTGACCCGGACCGTGACGGTGGACGCGCTCTGCGTCGGCCACGGCTTCACCCCCTCGGTGGAGTTGGCCGTGGCGGTCGGCTGTGCCGTACGGACCGATCCGGCCGACGGCAGCCTCGTGGTCGACGTCGACGAATCCCAGGCGAGCACCGTGCCCGGGGTCTTCGTGGCCGGCGAGGCGACCGGGGTGGGTGGCGCCGACCTCGCCCGCCACGAGGGGACCCTGGCCGGACTCGCCGCGCTGCACCGGACCGGCCGCCTCGACACCGCCGCGTTCCACCGTGCCGCGGTCGGACTGCGCCGCCGGATCGCCAGCCAGCGCCGGTTCGCCACCGCGATGCACCGGGTCTACCCGGTGCCGGACGGCTGGACCCACTGGCTGCGGCCGGAGACGGTGCTCTGCCGGTGCGAGGAGGTGACGGTCGGGCGGACCCGGTCCGACATCGTCGCGTACGGAATCGACGACCTGCGCGCCCTGAAGCTGGTCACCCGGATCGGCATGGGCCGCTGCCAGGGCCGGATGTGTGGGCGGGCCGCGGCCTGCCTGCTGGGGCAGGTGAGTGGGCGGGCGCAACCGCTGGCCACCTTCGCCAACCGCCAACTAGTCATGCCGGTGCCACTACGCACCGTCGCCGAGGAAGGAACACCCCAGTGACAGCTCTCAAACCGTGGCAGGGCGTCGTGGTCGCCATCCCCACGCCGTTCCGCGAGGACCTCTCCATCGACTTCGACCGGCTGCAGGAACACGTGCGCTGGCTCGCCGACGAGGGCTGCCATGGTGTCACACCGTGCGGTTCGCTGGGGGAGTACCAGAACCTCAGCGACGACGAACGCGCCGACGTGGTGCGGGCGACCGTCGAAGCGGCCCCGGCCGGGTTCGCCGTGGTCCCGGGGGTCGGCGGGTACGGCAGCCGCCAGTCCCGCCGCTGGGCCGAGCACGCCGCGCGGGTCGGCGCGCAGGCCGTACTGGCGTTGCCGCCGAACACGTACGCGGCCCGGGACAGCGAGGTGGTCGCGCACTTCCGTGAGGTCGCCTCGGCGGGACTGCCGGTGGTCGCGTACAACAACCCGTTCGACACCAAGGTCGACCTGACTCCCGAGCTGCTCGCCACCATCGCCGAGACCGACGGAGTGGTGGCGGTCAAGGAGTTCAGCGGCGACGTACGGCGGCTGCACCGGATCCTCGACCTCAGCCCCCACCTCGACGTGCTGGCCGGCGCCGACGACGTCCTGCTGGAACTGGTGGTCTGCGGCGCGAAGGGGTGGATCGCCGGCTTCCCGAACGCCCTGCCGAGGCTCTCCGTCCAGCTCTACGAACTCGCCCGGGCGCAGGACCTCGCCGCCGCGCTGCCGCTCTACGCCGCGCTGCACCCGATCTTCGGCTGGGACAGTCGGCCGGTCTTCGTACAGGCGATCAAGCTCGGGATGGAACTCGCCGGCCGGTACGGCGGCCCGTGCCGCCCGCCGCGCGGCCCGCTCGCCCCGGAGACCGAGGCCCAGGTACGCAAGGACATGGCCCGTGCGCTCGCCGCGGTCGTTGTCGCCGGGGGCCCGGATGCGTAGCCGGATGGTGTTGCACGCGGTCGACTCGCACACCGAGGGAATGCCGACCCGGGTCATCACCGGTGGCGTCGGGGTGCTGCCCGGGGAGACCATGTTCGAGCGCAAGCGCCTCTTCGAGCAGGACCGGGACGGGCTGCGCCGGTTGCTGATGTTCGAGCCGCGCGGTCACTCGGCGATGTCGGGCGCGATCCTGCAACCGCCGACCCGACCGGACGCCGACTTCGGGGTGCTGTTCATCGAGGTCTCCGGCCTGCTGCCGATGTGCGGGCACGGCACCATCGGGGTGGCCACGGTGCTCGTCGAGACCGGCATGGTGCCGGTGGTGGAGCCGGTGACCACCGTACGGCTGGACACGCCGGCCGGGCTGGTCACCGTCGACGTGGCGGTCAGCGACGGCCGCGCCACCGGGGTCACCATCCGGAACGTGCCGTCCTTCCTGCTCGCCGCCGACCAGGAGGTCCAGGTCGGCGACGGGATCGGTACGGTCCGCTACGACATGGCCTTCGGCGGAAACTTCTACGCCATCGTGCAGGCCGAGTCGCTCGGCCTGCCGGTGGAACCGGCGACGGTGCCGGAGCTGATCCGCCGGGGCTTGAAGATCATGGCGGCGATCGAGGAGCAGGCGCCGCCGGTGCACCCCACCAACCCGGGCATCGACGACTGTCGGCACGCCCAGATCGTCCAGCCCGGCCGCGACGGCGCGGACGCGCGCAACGCCGTGGTGATCCACCCCGGGTGGGTGGACCGTTCGCCGTGCGGCACCGGTACGTCGGCCCGGATGGCCCAGCTGCACGCCCGTGGCCTGCTCGCCCTCGATTCCGACTTCGTCAACGAGTCCCCGGTCGGCACCCGGTTCACCGGTCGCCTGATCGGTACGACCACCGTCGGCGACCTGCCCGCCGTCCTCCCCACGGTGACCGGCCGCGCCTGGATCACCGGCACTGCCCAGTACCTGCTCGACCCCGACGACCCCTTCCCCGAAGGCTTCCTGCTGTGAGGTAAGGAAGGGCCCCCTGTTATCGCTTTCCGTTGTACAAGGGGCCCTTCCTAACCTTCCGGACCGTCCAGTGATCAGTCAGGTGTCGGAAGCCGTCGGTTGACCTGCCGACATCTGCACGGTGACCGGCAAGTAGCGAGGCTTCTACATTCGTTGCGCGGCGCGGACCCTTCGGGGGCGCCCGGCCACCTCGGCGCCTCCCGCGTCGAATCCCCGCGACGAAGGGCCACTAGATGCACCTTCAGTTCAAGAAAAGAACGGCACGGCGCTCCATAATGGTCGCCGCGGTCGCGTCCGCGCTGGTCGTCTCCGTGGCGACCGGCCCGGCGTCAGCCGCCCCCGCGAACCCCCAGGGTGGAAACGGTCCGTTCCAGGTGCTGGACCCGCAGCACTGGCAGAACCCGGACACGATGACCTGGGACGACTACAAGGCCGTCCCGAACAAGAACTGGGCCGACCCGAACGTGCGCGGCTCGGAACGGAACTTCAAGATCGCGCTGGTCACGCTCGACTACGTCGACCAGCCGTTCGTGGTAACCCAGCGGGCCCGTTCGACGGTCTTCGGCAACCCGCAGGCGTCCGCGCAGAACATCCCGCGCGACCAGGTCCCGCAGTTCTACCAGGACTTCCTGAACAAGCCGAACGACCTGAACAAGGGCCACACCCTGCACGAGTACTGGATGCAGGACTCGAACGGCCGGTACGGCGTGGACCTGTCCGGCTTCGGCCCGTACCAGATGCCGGCGAAGTCGTACCAGTACGGCATCACCAACGACATGAACCCGGGCATGTGTCCCGGTGGCGAGACCTGCAACCGGAACATCCGTACCGACGGGTTGGGCGCCTGGCGCGCGGCCGTCGGTGACGAGGTCGCGGACTCCTTCGAACTGGTCTTCATCCTCGGCGCCGGTCAGGACGAGTCGTCGACCTGGCAGGAGTTCGGCCAGATGATGTTCCAGACCAAGGAGGACGTGCCGGACGCGTGGGGCCCGCCGGACCCGGCGATGCCGAACTACGCGCGCACCCGGTACGTCGAGTGGACCTCCTGGAAGTCGGCGGCGACGATCTGGCCGAACGCCGGTGGCGGCTCCTCCACCCAGGCGGAGAGCTCCGGCATGGGCGTGTACGCGCACGAGCTGACGCACCTGCTCAGCATCGGTGACAACTACAACAACCCGTACGGCACTCCGCTGCGCCGGGCGTACACCGGTATCTGGAGCATGATGTCGCGCGGGTCGTTCAACGGCCCCGGTGGTCCGCACACCCGTTGGCAGATCCCGCCGGTGAACGGTGGCTCGATGGGCTCGCTGCACACGGTGCGGGACAAGCTGAAGATCGGTCTGCTCGGTGAGGAGCACGCGCTGCGGCTCTCCCGTGAGGCGCTCTCCTCCTCGGGCCTGGTGGTCGCCGAGATCAAGGCGCGTGCCGTCGACGCCGGCCCGAAGGGTCTGACCGGTGTCAACATCGCGCTGAACAAGGATCTCGCGCCGGCCTGCAACACCAGCACCGACCCGCTCTGCGACGGTGGCAGCTTCAACAACTACACCGTCGAGGTCGTGGACCGGATGGGTGCGGACTCGTTCACCCCGGACAGCGGCGTGCTGATCAGCAAGACCAAGAACGCGGACAGCGCGCCGTTCCAGTGGGTCGTCGATGCCAACCCGCAGGACATCGACATGATCGACTTCTACCAGCCGAACGGCACCCCGCAGAAGATCACCATGGGTGACTACCGGCAGCTCTCGGACGCGCTGTTCCACGCCGGCACCAACTCCGGCAGCGAGTACGAGTACGTCGACGAGGCCAACCGGCTGCGTTTCTTCGTGCTCGACATCAAGCGGAACGCGGACGGCATCCTGTCGTACACGGTCGCGATCCAGTCGCTGGACGGGACCGGCGGGCCCAGCGCCCGCGGTGTCGCGCTCGGCAAGGGCGAGGTGACCGGCGCCGGTGCGCCGACCAAGAAGGGCGTCACCTGCTCGTTCGACCTGAGCAACACCGGCACCTACTCCGCCGGCGGCCAGCAGCACCCGGAGGACGTGAGCGCGTACCTCAAGTCCGATGTCTACCGGCTCTCCACCGAGGTCGCCGGTAAGGGCTGGCGGTCCGACCTGCCGAACGCACTCGCCACCGCGCAGTTCGGCAAGTCCACCACGGTCAAGGTCTCGGTCGCCGCCACCAGCGACGCCGCCGCGACCGGGTTCGTCAAGCTGACCGCCACGTCGGTGAGTGACCCGAGCAAGACCGTCACCAAGCAGTGCCGGGTCGAGAAGTCCTGACCGATCGTCGAGACTGATCACCGGAACTGATCACCGGACAGGCCGTCGGGTCGGGGTTCGCCGATCCCGACCCGACGACCTGTCCGGCCCGGTCGTCACCGACCGGGCACCACCGCCGGCCTCCGGGCGACGGCGAAGACATGGACCACGAGGAGTTGACGATGCGGAGACCGACCAACGGGTACGCCCGCCGGGCGGTCCTGGCACCGCTGCTCGGCGCCCTGCTCGCCGGTGTCGGCCTGACCGGGTGCGCGGACGAGCCCGAGGCGACGTCGGCGATGACGGTCCGGGTGCTGGTACGCGACATCAACATCCGGGAAGAGGGCGTCGACTGCGCCGGCACCGGTCCGTACCTGTTCATCCACAACCGGGCCGCGTACCGGATCCTCGACGGCGACGGCAAGACGCTGACCGACGGCAAACTGCCTCCCGGCACCTCCGTGCGTACCTTCCAGGAGGATCTCGAAGTGGCGCGTATCCCCACCTACTGCGAGTTCGCCATCCCGGTCTCGGTGCCCGCACGGGACCGTTACCGACTGGTGGTCGACGACCGCGCCCCGATCGACCTCACCGCCAACAACGACGAGGGTCCGGCGCTGGTCGCCGTGGTGCCGTCGTGAGGCGCCCCGGTCCCGCCCACGCGTCTCGGCTCGCGGCGGTGCTGGTCACGGTGGCGGTCGCGCTCGGCGCCTGCTCCGCGGGCGCGCCCGAGTCCGCCGAGAAGCCCCCCGCCCCGGTCTCGGCCGGTGGCGCCGACACCCTGCCCGGTCCGGTGCCGAGTGCGCTGCCGCTGCGGCCCGCCCCGACGGACTCACCCGGCGCGCCCGCCTTCACCGGCACCCTGACCGACGGCACCCCGCTCACCGCCGCCAACCTCTGGGCCGACCGCCCGGTGGTGCTGCTCTTCCTCAGCTCCTGGTGCACCATCTGCGCCGATCGACAGGACGCGCTCAGTGATCTCGCCCGTAGCTACCGGGACCGGGTGGTCTTCGTCGGCGTGGCGAGCGAGGACGAACCCGCCGACCTGGACGCGTACCTGCGGGACCACCGGGTCGAGTTCCCGGTGGTCTTCGACCGCGACCAGACGATCTGGCAGTCGTACGCGGTCCGGGAACCACCCGCTGTCGCCATCGTGGCGAAGGGCGGTGCCCTGCTCCGTGGCTGGCCGGGTGGGATCGACGCGGCGGCGCTCGACGCCCGCCTCCGCGAACTGGTGATCGCCGGCTGACCCCGCCGGTAAGGGTGTCCCCGTCGGCCCCGACGCGCCGGCCGACGGGAGCGTTGTCGCGGGTGCGGACGCGTCAGCCGACGGGACCGTTGTCGTAGGGGAGAGGATCGCGGTGGAGTTGACTGGTTGTGACCAGGGCATGGACCCGCAGACCGGGGAGCCGGTCGGGGCGGCGGTGGCGCACACGACGGCCGAGCGGGTACACCGGATCGGGTGGGCTGCGGCCGAGGCGGCCGGCCGGCTCGCGGCCCTGCCCCTGACCGAGCGGGCCGGACTGCTGCGCGCCGTCGGTGCCGCGTTGGAGGAGGCCCGCGACGAACTGGTGGCGCTCGCCGACCGGGAGACCGGCCTCGGCCCGGTGCGGCTCGGCGGTGAACTGACCCGGACCCGGGTCCAGTTGGAGTTCTTCGCCGACGCGGTCGAGGAGGGCGGGCTGCTGGAGGCGGTGGTCGACCCGGCCGACCCGGCGGCGCTGCCGGCACCTCGACCGGACCTGCGGCGGATGCTGGTGCCGCTCGGACCGGTGGCGGTCTTCGCCGCCAGCAACTTCCCGTTCGCGTTCTCCGTCGCCGGGGGCGACACCGCGAGCGCGCTCGCCGCCGGCTGCCCGGTCGTGGTCAAGGCCCACCCGGGGCACCCGGGGCTCTCCGCACGGACGGCCGAGATCGTGGGCGCGGCGCTGGCCGGTGCCGGTGCCCCGGACGGGTCGTTCGCGGTGCTGTACGGCACGGAAGCGGGCCGGGCACTGGTCACCCACCCGGCGATCAAGGCGGTCGGCTTCACCGGGTCGGAGGCCGGCGGCAAAGCTCTGCTCGACCTCGCGAACACCCGACCCGACCCGATCCCGTTCTACGGCGAACTCGGCTCGCTGAACCCGACCGTGGTGACCCCGGCCGCGATCGCCGCCCGTGGGGCCGAGATCGCCGCCGGCTTCGTCGCCTCCTTCACCCTGGGAGCCGGCCAGTTCTGCACCAAACCCGGGCTGCTCTTCCTGCCGGTGGGGCACGACCTGACCCCGGCGCTGGTCGACGCGGTCCGGGCCGTGCCGGTCGGACCGCTGCTCAACGCCCGGATCCGGGACGGCTACACGGAGATCTCCGCCGCCCTGGCCGGGGTGGCCGGCGTACGGAACCTCACGCCCGTGGAGCAGCCGGAGCGGGAGCGGGCCGGGTACCGCGTGCCGGCGCGGCTGTTCGCGGTCTCCGTACCCGATCTGCTGGCCCGGCCCGGGGAGTTGCTGGCGGAATGCTTCGGCCCGGCGGCGCTGGTGGTGGAGTACGCCGACGCGGCGGAGCTGGTCGCGGCCCTGTCGATCCTGCCCGGCACGTTGACCGCGAGCGTGCACGCCGACGTCCCCACCGACGAGGCGTTCGCCGCCCAGTTGATCGAACTCTGCGTGGCGCGGGCCGGACGGGTGATCTGGAACGGCTGGCCGACCGGGGTGGCCGTCACCTGGGCCATGCAGCACGGCGGCCCGTGGCCGGCGACGACCGGCTCGCTGCACACCTCGGTCGGGCAGACCGCCGCCCGGCGGTTCCTCCGGCCGGTCGCCTACCAGGGTGTTCCGCAGGAGCTCCTGCCACCGGCGCTGCGCGACGGCAACCCGCTCGGCATCGTCCGCCGCCTCGACGGCGTACTCGGCGTCGACGGCCTGATGTACGTCGACGGGCCGGTAACGGGGTGACCCGGTAGGACACCCCTGACTAGGGTGGGTCCGACGGGCCGGGCGTGACGACGGCGACGGGGCCGGGCGTGACGACGGTGACGGATGGCCGGGACGACGGGCCGGCCGGACGGGGGAGGACCGATGACGGACGACAACGGACTGGTCGAGGTGACCTCACACGACGAGCTGCGCGAGCTGCTCGGCGAGCCGCTGCGACGGGTGGCGGAGAAGGCCCGCCGGTCCCTGCACGACTACGACCGGCAGTGGCTCGCCGCGTCGCCGTTCTGCCTGATGGCGACGGCCGGTGCGGACGGCAGTTGCGATGTCTCGCCCAAGGGCGACCCGGCCGGCTTCACCCTGGTCCTGGACGACCGGACGATCGTGATCCCGGACCGGCCGGGCAACCGGCGCGCCGACGGTTTCCACAACATGCTCGACAACCCGCACGTCGGTCTGGTCTACCTGATTCCCGGTCGGGGCGACACGTTGCGGATCAACGGCCGGGCCCGGCTGGTCCGTGACGCCCCGTTCTTCCCCCGGCTCGCGGTCAAGGGACGGGTGCCGACCCTGGCCCTGTTGGTGGAGATCGACGAGGTCTTCTACCACTGCTCGAAGGCGTTCCTCCGGTCCGACCTGTGGCAGCCGGAGAAGTGGCAGCCGGAGGCGGTGCCGTCCCGGGCCCGGATCGCCAAGGCGGTCGAACAGCCCGACGAAGCGATCGAGGAGTTGGAACGCTACTACGGCCCGACGTACGCCGACCGGCTCTACGGCTGATCGGCGGTCGCGCCGCCCGCCCGCGCGTCACGGCAGCGGTCGTAGGGTCACCGAGGGTTGGTAGATCCGGTACTCGCCGAACTCGATCGTGCGGGCGGTGACGCCCCGGTCCCGCAGCAGGTTCCGGAAGGCCAGGTTGGCCGGTTCGTGCAGGGTGAAGACAAACGCGGGCCGGTCGGCGGTGTTCACCTGGCGGGGATAGGCGGGGTAGCGGTCCTGGCCGGGGCGGAGGCTGTCGCCGAGTACGGCACAGAGCACCCGTTCCCGGCTGTTGAAGATCAGCCGGTTGCAGGTCCAGTAGTCGGCGTAGACGTGTCGGATCCCCGCCCGGCGCAGCACGGTGGCGAGTTGCTGGGACTGCCGCTCCTCGGCCCGGATGGTCGGTACCTCGGTGATCAGGTCGACCGTGGTGTAGACCATCGTCCCCAGCAGAGTCGCCACCACCCCACCCGCCACCACCCCACCGGCCCGCGCCACCACCCCCCTGCGGTTAGGAAGGGCCCCTTGTACAACAGAATCCGATAACAAGGGGCCCTTCCTTACCCGGCGGGCGGCTAGCCAGAGGGGCCAGAGGACGGCGGGCAGGGAGAGCTGGAGGATCGACAGGTAGCGGGCGCTGGCCAGGGGCGCGCTGGCGGCGAGTGAACTGCGGGCGTACCCGGCCAGGGTCAGCGCGGCGCCGACGAGCAGGGCGAGCTGGGCCACGTACCGCATCCGGCGGGCGATCGGCGACGAGTCGGCGGCGTGCCGGCCGGGCCCGGCGTCGGTCGGAGCTGGCCCGGGGCGGGTGGGGGAGGGGCGGCGCAGGCCCGCCACCGCCAGCGCCGCCGCGATCAGCAGGAGTACGGGGTAGAGCGCGCCCCAGGCCATCTGCCAGCCGGTGCAGTACGTCGACAGGCAGATTCCGGTGGCGAGCGGGATGCCGACCAGCACACTGCCGTGCAGTTGGTCGACGGCCGAGGTCTGCCCGCCCTCGCCCGCACTGACCTGGGACAGTACGGAGAGTGAGTCCTGCCCCGGTGGCGCGGTCAGGTTGTCCACGATCAGCGGCAGTACGCCGAGGACGAAGCCACCGATCAGCAGCAGCCCCGCCCAACCGAACAGCTCCCGGGCGCAACCGACCAGCAGCACGATCGCGGCCACCGCCAGGTACGGCAGGATCAGCCAGTCGTCCCAGACACAGAGCCCGGTGAGGAGACCGAACGCCCCGAAGCAGAGCCAGCGGCGGCGGCTGATCCGGTGCTCGCCGAGGGCGAGCGCGATGAGTAGCAACAGGGCGACCGCGGGTTTGACCTCGGGGCGTCCGCCGACCGCGGTCATCTGGTCCCGTACGACCCGTTCCGAGCCGAGCGCGAGGAACCCGACGACCAGGGTGGCGAGCCACGGGGAGTAGAGCCGGCGGGTGAGCCGGTACATCAGGTAGACGAAGGCCGCGTAGAGCAGGAGCAGGGGGAGCCGGAGCAGTACCCAGTTCGGCTCGAAGGCGGCGAAGAGTGGTGCGGCGAGGTACGACTCCACGACGCCCATGTAGTGCTGGCCGTAGAGGAAGATCGGCCATCGCCGGCCGGTGGCGATATGTGCCGCCGCGAGCCCGAAGGTCGCCTCGTCACTGTTGGAGCCGGGGACGGTGAGCAGGAGCAGGACCAGTCGGTAACCGATCCCGACGAGTCCGAGCACGAGCGCCACCAGGCCCGGTGGATCGAGCCGTCGGCGCCGCCTACCGGTCTGTTCCGCTGCCAATGACACGACCAACGCCCCCGTCGTCGTCCCGCAGGCAGTGTCGCACGACTAAACAGGCGAAAGTGGTTCATCTTGGCAAAGAGGGCACTCGACGAAGATTTTTGATCATCAGGAGCCGGCACTCCCGTGGCCGCCGGGGGCGGTCTGTGGCAGGGTGTCAGGCGTGTCGCTCGTACCCGCCCGAACGTCGGCAGTAGCCCGCCGCCCGCACCGTGCGGCCCGGGTCGAGGACGCCGTTCACGAGCTCCTCGCACGCCGACTCCGGCAGCGGGGTTGGCCGCCCACCATCGTCGCGTACGCCGGCTACGGTGGTCCAGGTTGGGTCCGGGTGATGGGACGAATGCTGCTCACCCGGGTCGATCCGCGTGAGCCCCGGCGGGCGGAGAAGGTACGCGGCTGGCGCAGCTTCGTCACCCTGCCGGTGAAGGACGCCCCGGTGCTGATCGAAGCGGGCGGCGGCCGGCACGAGGCGCGTACCGACCGGAGCGGATTCATCGACGCCGTCATCGAGGCTGACCTGCCCCCGGGCTGGGGCACGGCCAGGATGACCAGCCCCGGCGCGGAACCGGTCGAGGCGCCGGTGCGCGTGGTCGACCCGGAGGCCCGGTTCGGCATCCTCTCCGACATCGACGACACGGTCATGGTCACCGCCCTGCCCCGGCCCATGCTCGCCGCCTGGAACACCTTCGTCCTCGACGAGCACGCCCGGATGGCCGTGCCCGGCATGGCGGTGCTCTACGAGCGGCTGGTCACCGCCCACCCCGGCGCTCCGGTCTTCTACCTCTCCACCGGCGCCTGGAACGTGGCCCCGACCCTGACCCGGTTTCTCTCCCGGCACCTCTACCCGGCCGGCCCGCTGTTGCTCACCCAGTGGGGGCCGACCGTCGACCGTTGGTTCCGCAGCGGTCGGGAGCACAAGCGGGCCACGCTCGCCCAGTTGGCCCGCGAGTTCCCGAAGGTCCGCTGGCTGCTGGTCGGTGACGACGGCCAGCACGACCAGGAGATCTACGCCGAGTTCGCCGCCGCCCACCCGGAGAACGTCGCCGCGGTGGCGATCCGCCGGCTCTCGCCGACCCAGTCGGTGCTCGCCGGTGGTCTGCCCGGACACCACAACGGCGACCCGCGCGCCTCCGGCCTGGCGGGTCAGCCCTGGCTCTACGCACCGGACGGCGCCGGCCTCTGGCGCCTGCTGCGCGACACCGAACTGACCGAGGGCGCGGCGGGCCCGCCGTGACGGGGGCGGACGGGGCGAACCGTCCGCGCTATCACGATCGAGCCGGCCGCATGTTCCGGTTGTCGAGCTACTACCAGACGGCCCGGTCGAGCCAGGACCGGACGCGGTCAGCGGTCTCCCGCCAGCCGGGCTCGAGCAGCATGCTGTGCGAGCGGTCATGGAGGAACAGGTAGTCGGAGCCGAAGTACGCCGCGCTGCGCCGTACGACCTCGGCCGGGACGACGATGTCGTGTTCGGCACCGACCATCAACGACGGACCCCCGATCCGGGTGCGTTCGAGGCTCAGCGCCCCGCCCGACGCGACCTCCCAGAGCGCGGTCGGCGACTCGTCGGGCATCAAGGCGTAGTAGTGGCGCGCCTCGTCCTCCGGCAGTCCCTCGAAGAACCACTCGCGCGCCATCTCGTAGGGCATCGGCGGATATGGCCTCGTCAGGTCGATCGGCAGTTGCATCACCTCGTTGCCGACCTCCTTGCAGGCGATCGGCGCGATCAGCACCTGGGCCACGACCGGGTGATCCTCGGCGTACTTCTGTACGGCCATCGCGCCCATGCTGTGCGCCATCAGTACGGGGGTCTGCCCGACGTGTGAGACGACAATCTTCAGTTCCTCGGTCACGTCCTGGATGGAACGCCGCACGAATTCTTCCTCGGGCAGGGCGCGTGAACCGTTGTGGTTGAACCAGCTGAACGAATAGCAGTGCCGGCCGGTGGCTGCGAAATAAGGCAGGAATTTGTCCCAGACCCAACTGCCGTGGCTTCCGCCGTGCACCATGACGATCGGCGGTGCGATTGGCTCGCCGACCGGTGCGGCGTGTTCCACGAAAACGCCGTCGACTTGCAGCTTTTCGATCTCCATCACATCTCCACAGGTGGTGGGCCGGGTGCGGGAGTTCCTCGGATCCATCCCGCCCCGAAAGTCTGTAACCGTTGACACCGGTTTCATGGCGTGCCGAATATAGTGGTTACATGATCGCAGCAGCAACCGGGCTGGTACTCCGTACGCCGGATGGCACCCCGTACCTCTTCGACCCCGGCACGCTCTGCCTGGACCTGCTCACTGCCGGGGGGCCCGGCGTGCTGGCCCGCTACGACGTGCTGCACGAACCGAGCGACCTGGCCAACTGGCTCTCCCTCTCCCGCCTCCGGCTCGACCCCGCCGACGTCCGGGTCACCTCCGACGATGTCCAGACGGCGCGTCGGCTCCGGGATGCGCTCTGGCAGCTCACCCGCGCCTGCGCGCGCGGTGAGACGCGGCGGGCCGAAGATCTGGACGAGGTCAACCGGGCGGCCCTGCCCGCACCGCTCGTGCCGCAGATCACCCCGACGGCCACGCGCGGTTGGCAACTGCCGGCCGACGGCGCCCAGGCGCTGTCCACCATCGCCCGGGACGCCGTCGAATTGTTCACCGGCCCGCACGCCGACCGGATCCGGGAATGCTCCGCCCCCGACTGTTACCTCATTTTCGTGGACGTTTCGCGGTCGCTACGCCGCCGGTGGTGCGCGATGGAGGCCTGCGGAAATCGGCACAAGGTCCGGGCGCTGCGCGCCCGCCGCAATGCGAACGAGGCGCCGATGGACACGTCACCCGATTCGGCCCGCTGACCATCGGATAGGCAAAGCCAGGAAACCCCGAACAAGCGTAAGCGAGATTATCGGGTACGCCCGTCGCCGGCCCGCTCCGCGACCACCTCCAGGTACGCCGACGGGATGCGTACGGTGCCGTCCGTCGCCACGTTCCACTGCCGCGCCAACTCGACCAGGTCGGCGTGGAGCGGTCCACCGTGGCCCGCGCCGAGTGCCTCGAACGCCTTCAACGTCGGCCCGTAGTTCTCCCGGAAGAAGTCGGCGAACTGTTCGGGTGTGGCGAACCGGAAGACGAACTCGCGGCGGGTCGCCCGTACGTTGGTAACCGCCGTCCCGAACAGTTCGTCGAGCCGCTGTTCGGTGCCCCACTCGGCCGGCGCGCGCAGCCCCTTCGGCGGCGGTACGTGCCGGCCGACCGCGCGGAACAGGTCACCGATGAAGCCGTCCGGCGTCCAGCAGGCGAGCCCGATCGTGCCGCCCGGCCGGCACACGCGTACCAGTTCCGCCGCCGCCTGCTCCTGGTCGGGCGCGAACATCACGCCGACGACGGAGAGGACGGCGTCGAACGCCCCGTTCGGATACCCGATCCGTTCGGCGTCCCCCACCACGAACTCCACGGTCAGCCCTTCGGCAGCCGCCCGGTGTTCCCCGCGTGCCAGCAGTTCCGGCACGTAGTCGAGGCCGGTCACCAGGCAGCCGCAGCGGGCCGCCGCGAGGGCGGCGTTGCCGCTGCCGGTGGCGATGTCGAGGACCCGCGCACCGGCCGGCAGGTCGGCCGAGGCCACGAGCAGTTCGGAGATCGGATAGATGCGCGCGGCGACCGCGTGGTAGTCCCCGCTGGCCCAGGTCTTCTGCTGACGGGCCTTGATCGCGCTGAGGTCGAGCATGGTGGTCATGGTGTCCCCTCTGTTGGTGTCTGGCGGGGACGTTAGGCGCGGGCCCGCCGGTCACGAATGGGGAGAACTCCCTATTCTGGCGGCACCAGCCCCAGGCGCCGGGCCGCTGCGGCCGCCCGGCCCCGGGTGGTCACGTCGAGCTTGCCGAGGACCGCCGACACGTGGTGGTCGACCGTCTTGGCGGAAAGTGAGAGGCGCAGCGCGATCTCGGAGTTGCTCAGCCCGTCGGCGAGCAGCGCCACCACCTCCAGTTGGCGCGGGGTCAGGCCGGACGCGTTGGCGCCGGCTGCCGCCCGTGGACCGCGCGGCACCCCGGCGACGCCCCGCTCGCGCAGCACCGCGCGCAGCCGCCGGGCCGCGGCGTTCGCCCCGAGCCGGGCCAGGGCAGCCAACGCCTCGGCGGCAGCCGCCGGGCCGCCGTGGGAGAGCGCTTCGATCCTCGGGTACGCGCAACCCCGCCGCTGGAACTCCGCCGCCGCGCCGGCCCAGTCGCCCCGGATCAACATCAGGTACGGCGCCGCCGTCCAGTCCGGTACGTCGACCGGCTCACCGGCCCGCCACAGCCAGAAGCCCAGCTCGCCGACGGACCACGGCAGCCCCGCCTCGCGTACCAGGGCGAAGCTGTCGCGTACGGCGTCGGCGGTTTGTCGCGGCTCGCCGGCGAGCCAGTGGTGCTCGGCCAGCGCCGCCGAGGTGGGCGCGAGGTACTGGATTTCGTCGGCCCGGCCGGCCAGGGCGGCGGCCAGCTCCAGGACGGCGAGTGCCTCCGGTTCCCCGCGGCGCGACCGCAGACAGCCCAGCACGGCGAGCGCCGGCACCAGGCTGACTCCGGGTTTGTCGATCCCGACGAGCGCCTGCTCGGCGTCGGCCCGCGCGGCGGCCCAGTCGCCCTGGACCAGCCGGATCCGGGCCCGGTACCCCAGCAGGTGCCGGGCGTACCCGTCCAGGTTCCGGGTTGTCGTGAAGCGCAGCGCCCGGTCGAGCGCGTCCGTGGCGAGGACGAAGTCCCACCCGTCGGCGGCGAAGGTGCCGAGGTTGACCAGCGCCCGCGCCGCGTGGTCGTCGAGCCCGGCGGTCGCGGCCAGGGTGTGCGCCCGGTCCAGTTGCGCGGCACCGGCGGTCTCGCCGCGTTGCAGCCGCGCGGACCCCACGTTGACGAGTGCGTGTGCCTGAGTTTCGACATCGCCCAGTTCCCCGGCGAGGGTGAGCGCGCGCTCGCCCCACTCGATCGCCTCGGTCTCCTCGTTGGCGAGCATGTGCAACTGCGACACGTTGCTGTACGCCATCGCCAGCTCCCGACCCGGCGGCACCCGCTCCAGTACGTCGACCGCCTGCCGGGCGACGCTCCGCGCCTCGCCGGTCCGCCCGGTCCACCAGGCGAGCCGGGACACCCAGCGCAGGTTGTCGCCGATCCGCAGGGCGTCGCCGCCGTCCTCGCGCAGCGTCAGCGCCTCGCGGCGTGCGTCGAGGGCCGCCTCGCCGAGTCCGGCCAGGTAGGCCGCGAACGAGTATGACTCCAGCAGTTCCGCCCGCCGCGCGGGAAGCAGGCCGACCGAGCGGGGCAGCGCGGTGGCGTAGTGGTCGGCGGCCTGCCGGTACGCCCGTACCGCCGTGGCCCGTTGCGCCGCCACCGGGACCCAGCGCAGTACGGCCGCCGCGTCGTCCGCGTGGTGGGCGTGGTGCACCAGGCGGGCGGGGTCGACACCGGGTCGGCGGGCGAGGGTGGCCAGCACCGTCGCGTGCAGGGCGGCCCGGCGTGCCGGCGACAGCGACCGCTCCATCGCCCGGCGCAGCAGCTCGTGCCGGAACGCCACCTGGTCTCCGGCCGCGACCAGCACCCCGCGCGCCAGGCACTCCTCGACCGCTGTCGTGGCACAGGACTCCAGCAGCGCCGGCTCGGCCCCGGAGGGCACCACCGAGACCAGTGCCGCTACCTCACGCGCCGGTACGGAGACCGTGGCGAGGCGACCGAGGACCAGGTCGGTGACGGTTGCCGGCACCTCCGTACCGGTTGCCCCGAGCACCTCCGTGACCAGCAGGGGGTTGCCCCCGGTCACCTCGTAGATCTCGTTCGCCGACCGGTCGCTGTGCCGGGCGAGGTGGCCGATCGCGGTGATGGTCAGCGGGGCGAGCGGCAGCCTCCGGGTCACCGTACGCGGCAGGGCGGCGAGCACCCGGCGCAGTGGGTGCAGCGGCCCGACCTCGTCTTCGCGGTAGGTGAGGATCAGCAGCGCGCGGCACCGGGACAGCCGTCGCCCCAGGAACCCGAGCAGGTCCAGCGTCGCCCCGTCGGCCCAGTGCAGGTCCTCGATCACCACCACCGGGCGTCGGCGCTGCCGGGGGCCGTCGAGCAGGTCGAGGAAGGCGTCGAAGACGGTGTCGGGTCGCTGCTCGGCGTCGACCCCGGCGAGCCGTTCGGCGAGTGCCCCGCCGACCTGGCGGGCGATGTCGTGCAGTGGTCCCAGCGCGCGTGGGGTCAGCAGCGGGTCACACTGTCCCCAGACCAGCCACGCGCGGGCCGTGACCCGGTTCGCGAAGACGTCGACGAGCGTGGACTTGCCGGCCCCCGCCTCGCCGGAGACGATCGCGATCCGCCCCTCGGTCGCGCTGGCGACCAGCAGTTTGTCCAGCTCGTCCAGCGCGCCGGCCCGTTCCTGCACGTCCATCGTGGTCCAGCCTGTCACGGTCGCCCGGCGCCGGACGCCAGCCGATCGGGTACGCCGTGCCAGCTCCGCCGACTGGCAACTACGCTGCTCGGGGCGGTGTGCGTTGGGAGGGATCGGGATCATGCGTCTGCACGTGGGGTGCGCGATGTGGACCCACAAGTCGTGGCAGGGGCGCGTCTCGGTGCACCCGCTTCCCGCCCAGGAGCGCCTGCGGTACTACGCAGCCTGGTGCGACGCGGTCGAGGGGAACACCACGTTCTATGCGACCCCGACCAGGGAGACCGTGATGTCGTGGGCGCAGCAGACCGATCCCGACTTCCGGTTTGTGCTGAAACTTCCCAAATCCATCACGCATGAACGCCGTCTTGCCGACGTCGACGAGCCGCTCCGGGTTTTCCTGGACGCGATCGAGCCACTCGGACCACGGGCCCATGCCCTCTGGATCCAGTTGCCGGGATCGTTCGCTCCCGCTGACGTCTCCGTACTCGCCCGCTTCCTGCGCCGGCTCCCGACCTCCCACCGGTACGCCGTCGAGGTCCGTCACCCCGCGTTCTTCGACGAGCCGCGCTCGGCGTCGCTGCTCGAAGGGGTGCTCAACGGCGTGGGCGCCGAATGGATCCCGTTCGACACCACCGCGTTCTTCCGTACCCCGCCGACCAGCGACGCGGAACGGGAGGCGTGGACCAAGAAGCCGAGGATGCCGCGCCGGTCGATCGGATTGACCGATCAGCCGATCGTCCGTTACCTCGGCCGGGACGCCCACGAGCAGACGATCGAGGGCTGGCAGCACTGGGTCGAGGTGACCGCCGGGTGGCTGCGCGAGGGCCGCTCGCCGACCATGTTCGTGCACACCCCGGACAACGCCGACGCGCCCATGCTCGCCCGCCGCTTCCACGACGAGGTACGGGCCCGCGTTCCCGAACTCGAGGCGCTGCCCGAGCCGTTACCGGTCGAGCCGCTGACCCTTTTCTGACCACTCCCAGCAGGTTGCCCGAACGTCCTGACTCCGACCGCATCACGATCGTATCGGTCGCCCGGACAGAGATCCTGCAACCCGTCGGGGTGCGTCACGACCGCCCGTTTCCGCGGCCCACGGCGCTAGCATCGGGTTCCATGATCGTATGGATCAATGGCACCCACGGTGCGGGCAAGACGACGACCAGTGCACTCGTGCAGCAACTGATCCCGGATTCACGGGTGTTCGACGCCGAGAAGGTCGGCGAGACACTCATGGACATCACACCAGGGCTGCCCGCGACGGACAACTTCCAGCACTGGCCGCCGTGGCGGCAGCTCGTCGTCGAGACCGCCCGCAGCGTGCTCGACTACACCGGCGGCGTGCTGGTGATGCCCATGACTGTCCTGGTCGAGCAGTACTGGCGCGAGATCAGCGTGGGCCTCGCCCAACATGCCATCCCGGTGAGGCACTTCGTCCTCCACGCCGACCAAGACACCCTCCGCAGGCGTATCGAGGGGGAACACCCCATCCCCTCACCGTTCCGCCTCAAATACCTCGATCCGTACGCGGAGGCGGCCCGCACATGGCTACACGGCGAGGCCGAGGTCGTCGACACCACACACCTCACGCCCGCCCAGGCCGCCCTACAGATCGCAGCGGCCGTCAGGAGTCGAGCCATCTGATCTGGTGGTGACGGCCCGGTTGGAGGAACTGCCAGCCGTTCCATTGCGCATGACGGCCCTTCGGCCGGGGTCGTCACGTCGTGGCCTCTACCCCTTCCCATGCGCTGAGGTAGTTTTTGATCGCCTGACGGTTGCGCTGCAGAACGTCGATGCGTCGCTCGATCCTGGCGAGTTGACGTCGCAGTCCGTCCAGGTCCTTCACGGTTGGACAATGGCGGCTACCCGGACGTTCCGTCTCAGCCTCCAGGCACGGCAGAACCTCACGGATCATCTCTGTCGTCAGGCCGGCTTCGAGCAGCTCGCGGATCTGCAGCACACGGTCAATGGCCGGCTCCCCGTACGTCCGATACCCGTTGCTCGACCGGAACGGGTGCAGGATGCCGACCTGCTCGTAGTAGCGCAGCAGTCGGGGGGCAACTCCCGTCCTCGCCGCCAGGTCCCCGATCTTCATCAACCCCCACCTGCCCTTTTGTCATTCGGGACGACGGCCCCGTCTCCGCTTGACCTTGACATTAATGGCAAATTCGGGTTTTCCCAGTCCGTGCCAGCATCGGCGCGGCGAAGCTCCGGTGCCGTCGACCGTCGTCTCTGGCAGCGGAGCTTCGTACGTTGCGAGTGTCGCTATCGGGTCAGATGCTGAATCCGCCGTCGATGGTCAACAGTGAGCCCGTAATGAACGCGGCCTTATCGCTGGCGAAGAAGGTGACCGCCTTTGCGATGTCGTCGGTGGTGCCGAAGCGCCCGAGGGGCGTCATGGCCACCTGAGCGGCTGCGTTCGGCCCGTCCGCCGGGTTCATGTCCGTGTCGACCGCCCCGGGCTGCACGACATTGACGGTGATGCCGCGCGGGCCAAAGTCGCGCGCCCATCCGCGACCGAGCTGGTCGATCGCTGCCTTACTCGCCGCGTATTCGGCAACGCCAGGGCTGGGAATGCGGTGGGCGACAATGCTTCCCACCAAGATGACGCGCCCACCATCAGGCAGGTACCGCGATGCGGAACGCGTGGTGACGATGGTGCCCAATACGTTCGTGGCCATCATCTGCTGAACCCCGTCGAGAAGCTTCAGGTCCAACTGGTCGACTGTGCCCATAACGGCGACTCCAGCAGAATTCACCAGCACGTCGATCTGGCCGCCCAGGAACTCGGCAGCCTGCTCGACTGCGGTAGACGCCTCGTGGGGAACGGACTGGTCCGCCTGCACAGCAAACGCCTTCGCGCCAAGAGCAGCCAAGTCGGCGACAACCTCTTCCGCCTGCTCGCGCGACTTCCGGTAGGTGATTACCACGTTTGCACCTTCACGTGCCAGTTCACGGGCAATCCCGGCACCGATACCCCGCGATCCTCCGGTCACGAGCGCAGTGCGTCCTGTCAGGGCTTGGGACACGACGATCTCCTTAGTTCAGCTGACTTCACTTACTCAGCCGAAGCTAAAGATTGACATTAGTGTCAGGGTCAACCCCGACAGCTGTGATGCCCGTCATTCGACGTTCGGCACTCGCCCCTGCCCGCCTTTGGGCATGTGCTCAGCGGCTCGACGTCGCGCTTCGGGCGTCCGTCACACCACGGTTGGCGAGGGCGTCGGCGCGTTCGTTGCCGGGGTCGCCGTTGTGCCCCTTGACCCAGAGCCACTCCACCTGGTGCTCCTTGACCGCCTGTTCCAGCCGCTGCCACAGGTCGGCGTTCTTGACCGGCTGCTTCGCCGACGTCTGCCAGCCGTTGCGCTTCCAGTTCGCCATCCAACTCGTGATGCCGCTGCGGACGTACGTGCTGTCGGTGTGCAGGCGTACGACCACCGGGCGGGTGAGACTTTCCAGGGCCTGGATGGCGGCCATCAGCTCCATGCGGTTGTTGGTGGTCGGCGTCGACTCGCCGCCGTACAGCTCCCGCTCGTGCTCGCCGTAGCGCAACACGGCACCCCAGCCGCCCGGCCCGGGGTTACCGCTGCACGCGCCGTCGGTGTAGATGGTCACGACCTTCTCGGCCGGCTGGTCCGTCATGCCGGCAATCTACCGGTCCGGCCGACCCGGGCCTCCGACCCGCCACGCCGACCGTTGCGCCCGCCGCCGTGCCGGTGGGCGCCGGCTCCCGCTCGGTGGTCACGGGCGCGCGTTCGTCGTTCCGGTCGAGCAGGCGCATGACCGGGGTCGCGGCGATCCCGTGCAGCACCACCGAGACGATCACCACCAGGGCGACCGTCGCCCAGACCAGGTCGAGCTGCGGGATGTCGGCGTGCCCGGTGGCGTACGCGAGGTAGTAGAACGAGCCGACGCCCCGGATGCCGAAGAACGCGATCACCCAGTGCTCGGCGGGACGCCCCGGCGCCCCGCGCAGCGACAGCCAGCCGACGACCGGCCGGATCACGAAGACCAGGGCCAGCCCGGCCAGGGCGGCGGGCCAGGTCAGCGGGGCGAGCAGCCCGTCGACCACGGCGCCGCCGAGGAAGAGCAGCAGCAGTACGGTGAGCAGCCGTTCGATCTGCTCGGCGAAGTTGTGCAGCACCCCGTGGAACTCGTGGGTCCGTTCCGCCGCCCGGATCGCCCGCGCGGCGAAGAAGACGGCGAGGAAGCCGTACCCGCCGATCACCTCGATCAGCCCGTACGCGAGGAAGGTGGCGGCGATGGCGACGAACCCCTCGGCGTGCCGGGCGAGTCGCAGGTTGGACGGGGCGCGGAAGAAGAGCTTGCCGAGCAGCCAGCCGACGAGCAGCCCGCCCCCGATCCCGACGCCGATCTTGTAGGCGACGTCGACGGTGAGCCATCGGGTGAGCCAGTCGACCGGGCCGAGGCTGGTGGCGACGCCCGTGGTGGCGATGGCCATCGCGGCGTACACGAAGGGGAAGGCGAGCCCGTCGTTGAGACCGGCCTCCGAGGTGAGCGCGAACCGCACCTCGTCCTCGTTGTCCTCGACGTCGGTCGGTTCACCCACCTGTACGTCGGCGGCGAGCACCGGATCGGTCGGCGCCAGCGCGGCGGCGAGCAGCAGCGCGGCGGCCGGCACCAGTCCCGCCCACCACCAGCCGAGCAGGGCTACGCCGGCGATGCAGAGCGGCATGCCGATCGCCAGCAGCCGCCAGGTCGAGGACCAGCGTCGCCAGCCGACCCGTCGGTCGATCTTCAGCCCGGCGCCCATCAGGGCGACGATCACACCGATCTCGGTGAGGTGGGTGGTCAACTGCGGGTGGGCGAGGGGATCGGGGCTCGGCAGCCCGGTCGGCAGCAGGAAGACCAGCATGCCGAGCCCGAGGAAGGCGATCGGCATGGAGAGCGGCCGGTGTTCCAGCATCCGGGGCAGGACACCGGCGAGCAGCGCGCCGAGCCCGACCAGTGTGAACGCCACATCGACCGGCTCCACGCCACCACCCTCTCCTGGCCGCCCCGGATCGGGCAGGTGGTGGCAACCCTTTCCCAGTCTCGGGCTCGCCCACGCCTGTTCGGACCGGAGAGCGTGAATCGGAGGGACTCTTCCAGTTCTGTGGACGAGGCGTGGGACCGCACCACGTACGGAAGGATTTCGACCATGGCAAAGACCTGGCTGGTCACCGGCAGCTCACGCGGTCTCGGGTGGGAACTGGGGCGGGCGGTGCTCGCCATCGGCGACAACCTCGTCGCCACCGCACGCCGGCCCGAGCAACTGGACGAACTCGTACGCGACCACGGCGACCGGGCCCGCGCCGTCGCGCTCGACGTGACCGACCCGGCCGCCGCCCGTGCCGCCGTCCAGGTCGCGCTCGACGCGTTCGGCGGGCTGGACGTGGTGGCGAACAACGCCGGCTACGCCAACAGCGGCCCGATCGAGGAGACCTCGGACGAGGACTTCCGCGAACAGGTCGAAACCAATCTGTTCGGCGTCGTCAACGTCACCAGGGCGGCCCTGCCGGTGCTGCGCCGCCAGCGCTCCGGGCACCTCCTCCAGTTCTCCTCCATCGGCGGGCGGGTCGGCGGCACCCCCGGCCTGGCCGCGTACCAGACCGCGAAGTTCGGTGTCGAGGGGTTCTCCGAGGTGCTGAACAACGAGGTGCGGCCGCTCGGCATCAAGGTGACCATCATCGAGCCGGGGGCGTTCCGGACCGACTGGGGCGGCTCCTCGATGCGGGTCGCCGAGGTCGGCGCGGACTACGAGGAGACCGTCGGGCGGATCCACGCGTACCGCCGCGAGGTGGACGGGCAGCAGCCGGGCGACCCGGCGCGGGCGGCGCAGGTCATCGTCGGCATCGTCGGACTGCCCGACCCGCCGCTGCGTCTGCTGCTCGGCTCCGACGCGCTGCGACTGGCCGAGGAGTCGTCGCTGTCGCGGGCCCAGGAAGCCTCCCGCTGGGCCGAGGTCAGCCGCTCCACCGACTTCGACAGCCCGACCGAACTCGGTCAGTCGGCGATCGCCGCCCTGGTCACCCCGACCACCAGCTGACACCGCCCGGACCGACGCGCCCACCAGGACGGTGACGGCGCAGCGAGGTCGGTGGTGGCGGCAGGAGCCCGGTCAGCGGGTCGGACGGAGCCAGAGCACACCGAGCGGTGGGAGGCGGAGCGTCGCCGAGGCAGGCTGGCCGTGCCACGGCACCGGCTCGGCGCGTACCGAGCCGAGGTTGCCGACCCCGGAACCCCCGTACGTCTGGGCATCGGTGTTGACCACCTCCCGCCAGACGCCGGCCACCGGCATGCCGAGCCGGTACACCTCGTGCGGTACGGCGGAGAAGTTCGCCACGCAGACCAGCGGAGAGCCGTCGGCGGCGATCCGGATGAACGCGACCGTGTTGTTGCCGGCGTCGTTGCCGACGATCCAGCGGAACCCGTCCGGGGTGGTGTCCTGGCTCCACAGCGCCGGGTTGGCCCGGTAGTTCGCGTTCAGGTCCCGGACCAGCCGCTGCACCCCGGCCCGCGCCGGGTCGTGGCTCAGGTTCCAGTTCAGTCCCCGGTCCACGTTCCATTCCTGGTCGTCGGCGAGTTCGCTGCCCATGAAGAGCAGTTGCTTGCCCGGGTGGGCCCACATGTACGCCAGCAGCGCCCGGGTGTTGGCCAGCCGCTGCCAGGTGTCGCCGGGCATCTTGCCGGCGAGTGACCCCTTGCCGTGCACCACCTCGTCATGGCTGATCGGCAGCAGGTAGTTCTCACTCCACGCGTAGACCAGGGAGAAGGTCAGCTCGTTGTGGTGCCACTGCCGGTGGACCGGCTCCTTGCTCAGGTAGTTCAGGGTGTCGTGCATCCAGCCCATGTTCCACTTGAAGCCGAAACCGAGCCCGCCACCGTGGGTCGGCTGGGTCACGCCGGGCCAGGCGGTCGACTCCTCGGCGATCATCACCACCCCGGGGTGCTCCCGGTAGACGGTGGCGTTCGTCTCCTGGAGGAAACCGATCGCCTCCAGGTTCTCCCGGCCGCCGTACTGGTTCGGCAGCCACTGCCCGTCCTCGCGGGAGTAGTCCAGGTAGAGCATCGAGGCGACCGCGTCCACCCGCAGTCCGTCGACGTGGAACTCCTCGCACCAGTAGAGCGCGTTCGCGACCAGGAAGTTGCGTACCTCGCGACGGCCGAAGTCGAAGACGTACGTGCCCCAGTCCGGGTGCTCGCCGCGACGCGGGTCGGGGTGCTCGTAGAGGGGGGTGCCGTCGAACCGGGCCAGCGCCCACTCGTCCTTGGGGAAGTGCGCCGGAACCCAGTCGAGCAGGACGCCGATGCCGGCGGCGTGCAGTCGGTCGATCAGGTGGCGGAACTCGTCCGGCGTACCGAACCGGGAGGTCGGGGCGTAGTAGCCGGTGACCTGGTAGCCCCAGGAGCCGCCGAACGGGTGCTCGGCGACCGGCATGAACTCCACGTGGGTGAAGCCCAGGTCGACGACGTACGCGGTGAGCTGTTCGGCCAGCTCCCGGTAGCCGAGACCGGGCCGCCACGAGCCGAGGTGCACCTCGTACACGCTCATCGGCTCCTGGTGCGGGTGCCGCTGTGCCCGCTCGGCGAGCCAGTCGCCGTCGGACCACCGGTAACCGGACTGGTAGATCACCGAGGCGGTCCGGGGCGGGACCTCGGTGTGCGCGGCCATCGGGTCGGCCTTGTCCCGCCAGACCCCGTCCCGGCCCAGAATCCGGTACTTGTACGTCTGGCCGGGGCGGGCCTCCGGGACCACGATCTCCCAGACACCGCTGCTGCCCAGCGAGCGCATCGGCCAGCCCTCGTGGGCACCCCAGCCGGTGAACTCGCCGACCACCCGTACGCCCCGGGCGTTCGGGGCCCAGACGGCGAAGGAAACCCCGCCGTCGTCGCGAGGACGGGCGCCGAGTGCGGTCCAGAGCCGTTCGTGGCGGCCCTCGCCGATCAGGTGGAGGTCCATCTCGCCGAGGCTCGGCGGGAACCGGTACGGGTCGTCGAGGATCTTGCCGTCCACCTCGACCCGGTAGTCGAGCACGGTGCCGGGCACGGTCGCCTCGAAGACATCCTCGTCGTGGATCCGGCGGGTCGGGTGCCGGTCGTCGCCGACCAGGACGGTGACCTGCTGGGCGCCCCGGCGCCAGGTGCGGATCAGGGTCTGCCCGTCGCGCGGGTGCGCACCGAGGACGGCGTGCGGGTCGTACGCCACACCGGAGATCAACGAGTCCAGGGTTCCATCCATCAGCGGCGTCATCTCGTCGTCTCGGGGGCGGGGGCGGGGGCGGGCGCGGGTGCGCTCGGCGCGGTGGTCGGCGGTGTACCGGGGTGCCGCACGGTGAAGACGTGCGCGGGCTGGTGCGGGTCGAGGCCGACCACGTTGTGTTGGCCCCACTCGTACCGGGCGCCGCTCAGTTCGTCGTAGACAGTGAACCGGTCGGACCAGTCCAGCCCGAGCGCGGGCAGGTCGAGGCTGAGGTTGGCCCACTGGGCGTGGTAGGGGTCGAGCGAGCAGGCCACCAGCACGGTGTTGCCGGTCTGCGGGTCCCGTTTGGACCAGCAGAGCAGTTGTGGGTTGTCGCTGTGGTGGAACCGCAGGTTGCGCAGCCAGTGCAGCGCCGGGTTCCTCCGCCGTACGGCGTTGAGCCGGGCGATGAACGGGGCCAGGGACCGCCCCTGCGACTCGGCCGCCGTCCAGTCCCGGGGCCGCAGTTCGAACTTCTCGCTGTCCCGGTACTCCTCGCCGCCGGGCAGCGCCTCGTGTTCGAGGAGTTCGAAGCCGGCGTAGATGCCCCAGGAGGGGGAGAGGAGGCTGGCCAGCACCGTACGGATCTTGAAGATCGACGGTACGCCGTGCTGGAGCGGCTCGGGCAGGATGTCCGGGGTGTTGGGCCAGAAGTTCGGCCGCATGTAGTCCGCCGCCGCCAGCAGTTCGGCGCAGTACTCGCGCAGCTCGTCGGCGCTGTTGCGCCAGCTGAAGTAGGTGTACGACTGGGTGAACCCGATTTTGCCGAGGCCGTGCATGACGGCCGGCCGGGTGAACGCCTCGGCGAGGAAGAGCACGTCCGGGTCGAGGCGCTTGACCTCGCGGATCAGCCACTGCCAGAAGTCGAACGGCTTGGTGTGCGGGTTGTCCACCCGGAAGATCCGGATGCCCTGCCCGACCCAGTGGGTGACCACCCGCAGGATCTCGGCCCGGATTCCCTCCGGGTCCCGGTCGAAGTCGAGCGGGTAGATGTCCTGGTACTTCTTCGGTGGGTTCTCCGCGTACGCGATCGACCCGTCGGCGAGGGTGGTGAACCACTCCGGGTGTTCGGTCACCCAGGGGTGGTCCGGCGCGGCCTGAAGTGCCAGGTCCATCGCGACCTCGAGGCCGACCTCGTTGGCCGAGGCGACGAACCGGCGGAAGTCCTCGATGGTGCCGAGGTCGGGGTGGATGGCGTCGTGTCCGCCCTCGGCGGCGCCGATCGCCCAGGGCGAGCCGACGTCGTCGGCCGACGCGGTCAGGGAGTTGTTGCGGCCCTTGCGGTTGATCCGGCCGATCGGGTGGATCGGCGGCAGGTAGAGCACGTCGAAGCCCATCGCGGCGACGCCCGGCAGCCGGCTGGCGGCGCTGGCGAAGGTGCCGTGTTCGGCCGGTTTGCCCTCGGACGGCGGGGCGATCCCCTCGGAGCGGGGAAAGAACTCGTACCAGGCGGAGAAGAGGGCGCGTGGCCGGTCGGTCCAGATCGGATGGTCGTCGCTGCGGGTGACCAGGCGTCGTACCGGATGTTCCCAGAGCAGCTCGGCCAGGTCGAGGGCGGGGCGCAGCCGCAGGTGCAGCGGCAGTTCCGGGTCACGCAGCGCCGCCGCGGCGGCCTTCACGTCGCCTTGCGCGTCGGGCGGGACCAGCGCCGACGCCGCGTCCATCAACGCCGCCCCCTCGGCGAGGTCGTTGCCGAGTTCGGCCACGTCCTGCCCGGCGGCGGTCTTCTTGGTGACCGCGTCGCGCCAGGTCAGGTACGGGTCGTCGAACGCCTCGACGGCGTACGTCCAGGCGCCGACGGCGTCCGGCACGATGTTCGCGTACCACCGGTCGTCCCAGTCCGGGCGCATCCGGGTGAACGGTCGTGACACCCCGTCCGGGCCGGTCCAGACGACGTTGCAGCCGAGCGCCCGATGCCCCTCCCGGTAGGCCCGCGCGCTGACCGGCACCAGTTCGCCCACCACCGCCTTGGCGGGGTAGCGACCGCACGCCACCGCCGGGGTGATCTCTTCGATCGGAAACCGTCCCGTCACGGTTGCCAACCTACTGCCCCGGCCGCCCGGCCGCCCGGTTGAAATCCGATCGTCCGGTCGCACCGCAGCCCGGAGCGGTTTTCTTGATCAGGTGAGCGGGAGCACCGAGCGGTAGACCCCCATCGTCCGGTCGGCGATGGCGTCCCAGGAGAAGTGCTCGACCGCCCGGCTCCGTCCCGCCCGGCCGAACGCGGCCGTCCGGTCGGGGTCCGCGAGCAGGGTGTTGAGCGCCGCCGCCAGGTCGGCGACAAAGCGTTCGGGCGCCAGTGGGGTGCCGGTGCCGTCGTTGGCCTGTTCGATGCCGACGAGCAGACCGGTCTCCCCGTCCGTGACCACCTCGGGGATGCCCCCGGTGGCGGTGGCGACGACGGCGGTCTCGCAGGCCATCGCCTCCAGGTTGACGATCCCCATCGGCTCGTAGATCGACGGGCAGGCGAAGACCGTGGTGTGGCTCAACACCTGGATCACCTCGTGCTTGGGCAGCATCTCGGCCACCCAGACCACCCCGTCCCGGGTGGCGCGCAGTTCCGCCACCAACGACTCCACCTCGGCCGCGATCTCGGCCGTGTCCGGGGCACCGGCGAGCAGCACCAGTTGGGTCTCCGGCGGCAGCGACCGGGCCGCCCGGAGCAGGTACGGCAGGCCCTTCTGCCGGGTCACCCGACCGACGTACGTCACGCTGGGGCGGTCCGGGTCCACGCCGAGGCGGCGCAGTACGTCGGTGCCGGGGTCCGGGGCGTACTGCCGGGTGTCGATCCCGTTGTGGACCACCCGGACCCGTTCGGCCGGCACCTCCGGGTAGGCGGCGAGCAGGTCGCGTTTCATGCCGGCGGAGACCGCGATCACCGCGTCGGCGGCGCCCAGCGCGGTCCGTTCGCTCCAGGAGGAGAGGGCGTAGCCGCCGCCGAGCTGCTCGGCTTTCCACGGCCGCAGTGGCTCCAGGCTGTGCACCGTCACCACGTGCGGCACCCCGTGCAGCAGCTTGGCGACGTGGCCGGCGAGGTTGGCGTACCAGGTGTGGCTGTGCACCAGGTCGGTGCCGGCGCATCCGGCGGCCATGGCCAGGTCGACTCCCATGGTGCGCAGCGCCGGGTTGGCGCCGGCCAGCTCGACCGGCTCCGGGTACGCGGTCACCCCGGCGGGATCGTCTGGGCCGGTACGCGGCGAGCCGAAGCAGTGCACCCGCAGGTCGGCCAGGCGGCGCAGTTCCCGGGCGAGGTACTCCACGTGCACTCCGGCCCCGCCGTACACCTCGGGCGGGTACTCGCGGGTGAGCAGGTCGATCCGGAGTCGTCCGTCGTCGGGAGCGGTTTCGGCCACGTTCCGCACACTAGTCCAGCCTGTTGCCTCGTACGACTGGTGCGAACGGCCGGGTGTGGTTAGCGTCGGTACATGTCGCCGAAGGTCCTCGCCATCGTCCTGGCTGGCGGCGAGGGCAAGCGCCTGATGCCGCTCACCGCCGACCGGGCCAAGCCGGCCGTGCCGTTCGGCGGCATGTACCGAATGATCGACTTCGTCCTGTCCAACCTGGCCAACGGCGGCTACCTCAAGATCGTCGTGCTGACCCAGTACAAGTCGCACTCCCTCGACCGGCACGTCACCATGACCTGGCGGATGTCGAACCTGCTCGGCAACTACGTCGCCCCGGTCCCCGCCCAGCAGCGCCGTGGACCCTGGTGGTTCGCCGGCTCGGCGGACGCGATCTACCAGAGCTTCAACCTGATCAACGACGAGAAGCCGGACTACGTGATCGTGTTCGGCGCGGACCACATCTACCGGATGGACCCCCGGCAGATGGTGGCCGACCACATCGCCTCCGGAGCCGGCGTCACCGTCGCCGGGATCCGCCAGCCGCTGCACCAGGCCGACCAGTTCGGTGTGATCGAGGTGGGGCCCGACGGCCGCCGGATCCAGGCGTTCCGGGAGAAGCCCACCGACGCCCGGGGGCTGCCGGACTCGCCGGGGGAGATCTACGCCTCGATGGGCAACTACGTCTTCACCACGAAGGTGCTCTGCGAGGCGGTCGAGCGCGACGCGGCGGACAAGTCCAGCCGGCACGACATGGGCGGCAGCATCATCCCGATGCTCGTCGACCGGGGCGAGGCGAACGTCTACGACTTCCGCGACAACGAGGTGCCGGGCAGCACCGAGCGGGACCAGGGCTACTGGCGCGACGTCGGGACGCTCGACTCGTTCTACGAGGCGCACATGGACCTGATCGCCATCCACCCGATCTTCAACCTCTACAACTCGGCCTGGCCGATCTACACCGACCACCCGCCGTGGCCACCGGCCAAGTTCGTGCACGGCTGGCAGGAGCGGGTGGGACGCGCCGTGGGCTCGATGATCTCACCCGGGGTGATCGTCTCCGGGGCGCTGGTGGAGAACTCGGTGGTCTCGCCGAACGTCCGGGTCAACTCGTGGGCGCACGTCGAGGGTTCGGTGCTGATGGAGGGCGTGGACATCGGCCGGCACGCGGTGGTGCGCAACGCGATCCTGGACAAGTTCGTGGTGGTCCCCGAGGGGGCCGAGATCGGCGTGGACCTGGAGCGTGACCGGACCCGCTACACCGTCTCCGAGGCCGGGATCGTCGTCATCGGAAAGGGCCACCGGGTCGAGCCGTAAGGTCAGCTCATACACCCGGCGCCGCAGCACAGCAGGCTCCGCGCCAGAGCCAGGAGGAGAACACGCCGATGTCGGTCCACGCCCGCGCCGGTCAGCCCGCGTCACCCGCTGACCTGGTCGACGTACCGCACCTCGTCACCGCGTACTACACCGAGCATCCCGACCCGACCGACCCCGGTCAGCAGGTCGCGTTCGGCACGTCCGGGCACCGCGGGTCGAGCCTGAACACCGCGTTCAACGCCGACCACATCGCCGCGATCACGCAGGCCACCTGCGAATACCGGCGTGAACAGGGGGTCGACGGCCCGCTCTTCCTCGCCCGGGACACGCACGCGCTCTCCGAACCGGCGATGGTGACCGCGCTCGAGGTGCTGGCGGCGAACGGGGTGACCGTGCTGATCGACAGCCGGGACGGCTACACCCCGACCCCGGCGCTGTCACACGCGATCCTGACCCACAACCGGGGCCGTACCAGCGGCCTGGCCGACGGCATCGTGGTCACCCCGTCGCACAACCCGCCGACCGACGGCGGCTTCAAGTACAACCCCACCCACGGCGGGCCGGCGGACACCGACGCCACCCGGTGGATCCAGGACCGGGCCAACCAGCTCCTGACCGACGGGCTCGCCGGGGTCCAGCGGATCCCGTACGCGCGCGCCCGGACGGCGCAGACCACCGACCGGTACGACTTCCTCGGCGCGTACGTCGACGACCTGCCCTCGGTGGTCGACCTCGCGGCGGTCCGGGCGGCCGGGGTGCGGATCGGTGCCGACCCGCTCGGCGGGGCGAGCGTCGGCTACTGGGGGGAGATCGCCGAACGGCACAAGCTGGAGCTGACCGTGGTCAACCCGGCCGTCGACCCGACCTGGCGGTTCATGACGCTGGACTGGGACGGCAAGATCCGGATGGACTGTTCGTCCCCGTACGCGATGGCCTCGCTGATCGCCGCGCGGGCCGACTACCAGATCGCCACCGGTAACGACGCCGACGCCGACCGGCACGGCATCGTCACGCCGGACGCCGGACTGATGAACCCGAACCACTACCTGACCGTCGCCATCGCGCACCTGTTCCGGACCCGCTCGCAGTGGTCCCCGCAGGCCGCGATCGGCAAGACGCTGGTCTCCTCCTCGATGATCGACCGGGTCGCGGCCGACCTCGGGCGCACCCTGATCGAGGTGCCGGTGGGCTTCAAGTGGTTCGTCCCGGGGCTGCTGGACGGCTCGGTCGGGTTCGGCGGCGAGGAGAGCGCGGGCGCCTCATTCCTGCGCCACGACGGCTCGGTCTGGACCACCGACAAGGACGGCATCCTGCTCTGCCTGCTCGCCGCGGAGATCCAGGCGAGTACGGACCGGTCACCGAGCGAGCACTACGCCGATCTGGTGGCCCGGTTCGGCGAGCCGGCGTACGCCCGGATCGACGCCCCGGCCGACCGGGCGCAGAAGGCGGCGCTGAGCAAGCTGTCGCCGGAGCAGGTGACCGCGACCGAACTGGCCGGTGAGGCGATCACCGCGACGCTGACCAACGCGCCGGGCAACGGGGCGCCGATCGGCGGGTTGAAGGTCACCACCGAATCCGGCTGGTTCGCCGCCCGCCCGTCCGGCACCGAGGACGTCTACAAGATCTATGCCGAGTCGTTCCAGGGACCGGAGCACCTGACCCGGATCCAGGAGGAGGCCCGCGCCCTCGTCACCGAGGTCCTCGACAAAGCCTGACCACGCGAAAGGAAGGGCCCCTTGTTAACGCTGTGCGTTAACAAGGGGCCCTTCCTTTCGCTTTTAAGCGGCTGAATGTCCCAGCGGGTTGGTATAACGGTCGAGTCATTGTGAGGGGCGTGCGACGCGGCCCTGGACGACCTACCCGTTGGGGGACGGTTTCTTGAACTCAAGTGTGGATCTCGCAATTGAAACGTCCGGACTTGTGAAAATATTTGGCGCCAACCGGGCGGTCGACGGTGTTGATCTCGCCGTACCGGCCGGCACGGTCTACGGATTCCTCGGGCCGAACGGCGCGGGCAAGACCACCACCATCCGGATGCTCGCCACCCTGTTGCGCCCGGACGGCGGCGCGGGGCGGGTCTTCGGACACGACATCGTCCGCGAGGCCGACGCGGTGCGCGCCCGGGTCGGTCTGACCGGGCAGTACGCCTCGGTCGACGACGAGCTGACCGGTCGGGAGAACCTGCTGATGCTCGCCCGCCTGCTCGGCTTCGGCTGGGGCCCGGCGGGGCGGCGAGCTGACGAACTGCTCGCCGCGTTCGGGCTGACCGAGGCGGCCGGGCGGCTGGTCAAGACGTACTCCGGCGGGATGCGGCGTCGGCTGGACATCGCGGCGAGCATCGTGGTCACCCCGGACCTGCTCTTCCTGGACGAGCCGACAACCGGTCTCGACCCGCGCAGCCGCAACCAGGTCTGGGACATCGTCCGGGCGCTGGTCGCCTCCGGCACCACCGTGCTGCTCACCACGCAGTACCTGGAGGAGGCGGACCAGCTCGCCGACCGGATCGCGGTGATCGACCACGGGCGGGTGATCGCCGAGGGGACCAGTGGTGAGCTCAAGGCGTCGGTCGGGGCCGGCGCCGTACGGGTCAGACTGCGTGAGGCCGAGCAGCGGAGCGCCGCCGAGCTGGTGCTCACCGAGGCGCTCGGCGTGCCGGTGGTGCTGGAGGCGGACCCGCTCGCCCTCTCGGCCCGGGTCGCCGACCCGGCGCGGGTGGCGACCGCGCTCGCCGAGCTGACCCGGGCCGGGCTCGCGGTCACCGACTTCTCGCTCGGGCAGCCGAGCCTCGACGAGGTCTTTCTCGCCCTGACCGGCCACCGCGCCGAGGACGGCGCCCAGGAGAGCACCGAGGAGGTGGCGGCATGACCAGCACGACGACGATCGCCCGTCCGGTGGACGAGGACGCGCTGCGTGCGGTGCTCGCCACCCGGTCGCGCCCGCCCCGTCCGAGCGCGTTCTCCGCCTCGGTGACCTTCGGTTGGCGGGCCATGCGCAAGATCCGGCATGTGCCGGAACAGCTCTTCGACGTGACCATCTTCCCGGTGATGCTGACGCTGATCTTCACCTATCTGCTCGGCGGCGCGCTGGCCGGTTCACCCCGCGACTACCTGCAATACCTGCTGCCGGGCATCCTGCTCCAGACGGTTGTCATGATCACCATGTACACCGGGATGACGCTGAACAACGACATCACCAAGGGGATCTTCGACCGGTTCCGTACGCTGCCGATCTGGCGGCCGTCGGCGATCGTCGGCGCCCTGCTCGGCGACGCCCTCCGCTACGCCCTCGCCTCGGCCGTGGTCATCGGACTGGGGCTGCTCCTCGGCTTCCGTCCCGGCGGCGGGGCGATCGGCGTGCTGCTCGGGGTGCTCCTGGTGCTGCTCTTCTCGTTCAGCCTGACCTGGGTCTGGACCATGTTCGGCCTGCTGCTGCGGACGCAGAACTCGGTGCTGGGGGTGAGCATGCTGGTGCTCTTCCCGCTCACCTTCGGCAGCAACATCTTCGTCAACCCGAACACCATGCCGGGCTGGCTGGAGGCGGCGGTTCGGGCCAACCCGATCAGTCACGCGGCGACCGCGGTCCGCGGCCTGATGGCCGGTACGGCCACCGCCGGCCAGATCGGCGCGGTCCTGCTCGCCTGCCTGGTCCTGGTCGGGATCTTCGGCCCGGTCACCATGTACCTCTACCGCAACAAGCGGTAGGTCGGTCACTCCGAGGTTCTCGGCGGAATCGGCGGGGCACATGTGGGGATTATCCGGGGACTGGCAGTACGTGGATAAATGACGGATATCCCCGGACTGCTAGTACCTGGATGGTTCCGCCCGGCCGTCGCACAGTCGAGTCATGACTACGTCGACCCGGGCCGTACCCGGCCACTGGATCAACGGCGAGATCGTCGCCGGATCCCAGCAAGCCACCATTACCGTCACAAACCCAGCGAACGGTGACATCGTCGCGGAGGTGCCCGCCGGCTCCTCCGCCGATGTCGACCTCGCCGTCACCGCCGCGCGTGCCGCCTTCCCCGGGTGGGCCGCCACCTCTCCGGCACACCGCGCCGCCATCCTGAACCGCATCGGCGAGGGGCTACAGGCCCGGACCGAGGAGATCGCCACCACTCTCACCGCCGAGATGGGCTCGCCGATCAGCATGTCCCGTACCGCCCAGGTCGTCTTCCCGGTCGCGGTCGCACAGTCGTTCACCGCCCTCGCGGCCGACTTCGCCTGGACCGAGGAGGTCGGCACCTCACTGGTCGTACGCGAACCGATCGGCGTCGTCGGCGCGATCACGCCGTGGAACTTCCCGCTACAGCAGATCGTGTCCAAGCTCGCGCCCGCCCTGCTGGCGGGCAACACCATGGTCTTCAAGCCGTCCGAGGTGGCACCGCTGACCGCGCGGATCCTCGCCGAGGTGACCGCCGACGCGGGGCTGCCGCCGGGAGTCTTCAACGTCGTGTACGGCGAGGGCGCCGTCGTCGGTGAGGCGATCTCCGCCCACCCCGACATCGACATGGTGTCGTTCACCGGCTCCACCCGGGCCGGTCGGCGGATCTCCGCGGTCGCCGCGCAGACGGTCAAGCGGGTCACCCTCGAACTGGGCGGCAAGGGGGCGAACCTCATCCTCGACGGCGCCGATCTCGCCGACGCCGCCGAGAAGGGAGTGATGATGGCGTTCAGCAACGGTGGACAGGTCTGTGGGGCCTGGCCACGGATGCTGGTCCCGGCGGCCCGGCACGACGAGATCGTGCGGCTCGTGGTCGCCGCTGCCGCCGCGTACACCGTGGGTGACCCGACGGACGAGACCACCCGGATCGGTCCGATGGCCTCGGAGGAGCACCGGCAGAAGGTCGCCGGTTACATCGAGCGCGGCATCGCCGACGGCGCGACCCTGGTGTACGGCGGACCGGGGCGGCCGGAGGGTCTGGAGAAGGGCGCGTACGTTCGGCCGACGATCTTCGCCAACGTCGACCCGTACTCCGTGATCGCCCAGGAGGAGATCTTCGGCCCGGTGCTGACGATCATCCCGTACGCGGACGAGGACCAGGCCGTCGAGATCGCCAACAGCACCCAGTACGGTCTCACCTCCGGCGTCTTCGGTGAGGGCGAGCACGCGCTCGCGGTCGCCAGGCGGCTGCGTACCGGTCAGGTGGACGTCAACGGCGGCCAGTGGAACCCGTTCGCCCCGTTCGGTGGCTACAAGCAGTCCGGCAACGGCCGCGAGTTCGGCCGGATGGGTCTCGAGGAGTTCCTGGAAACCAAGTCCATCCAGCGCTGATCACCCTAACCTGCGCGAAAGGAAGGGCCCCTTATTAACGCTATGCGTTAATAAGGGGCCCTTCCTTTCGCTACGGGCGTGCGGGGGTGCTGCTGCCGAGAAGGTGGTTGAGCGACCGGGCGACGAGGTCGTCCCGGGCCGCCGGGGCCAGCCCTTCCAGGCCGAAGCCGAGGTAGACGGTGTCCGCGGTCACCACCGCGGAACCCTCCTCGAACGCCGACTGGCCGTGCGACCAGTCGTTCGAACCCGGCACCGAACCAGCCGGCGGGCCGGGAATCGTCCAGCCACCCAGGTCCGTCTCGAACGACGTCTCCGCGACGGTGACGCCGTCCTTGGTCACCTTGGTGTCGTCAACGAAGGCACCGAGGCCCTGGGTCGACCAGTCGGAGACGTACGAGATGGAGAGCTCGACCTGCTTGCCGGCGTACGCCGACAGGTCGACCGCCCACTCCTGCCAGCCACCGGAGGCACCGGTCGCGGCGTTCCACGTACCGGTGCTGCCGGTCGGCGAGCAGTCCGGACCGATGTAGTGGGCGAGCTGCGGGTGCAGTTCGTCCACCAGGCCCTCAGGACAGCTGGCACCGGTGCTGGTGCTGGTGTGACCGTTGGCGTCCGGCAACGTGGTCCAGTTGTCGGTGCCCACCTCGTGCGCCTCGACGAAGGCGAAGTCCCAGTCCGCCTCGATGTCGTGCGACATGAAGAAGCGCAGCTCGCCGCTGGTCGCGCCGGTCAGGTCGACGGTCCGGGTCAACCGCTTGTACGACACGTCCGCCTGTCCGCTGAACACGTACCACCCGCCGGTGCGCGGGTCGAACGGCGCACCGCCCGGCCGACCCCAGCCCGCCGCCGCCGAGCTTGCGAACTGCGGGAACTGGTCCGCCGGCAGGAAGCTCGACGTGGTCAGCAGCGAAGCGGTGTGGTCCTGGTTCGCGGCCGAACCCGGCGCGTTGAGCGTGCCGGTGAACCCGGAGAACGGACCGTCGTTGCCGGCGACCGGGTACGGGTTCCCGTCACCGTCCTGGCCGCCGCCACTGACGTACGTGTAGGCGCCCAGGTAGTACTGCTGGAAATCGTTGAGGATCGGCAGGCAGGCGCCGCCCGGCGCGGCACACTCCGGCGGGGCACCCGGCGCGTAGTAGTACGAACCGTTCGTCGACTGCGCGAAAAGCGCGTTCTTCCCGCTGACGAGTAGCTTGCCACCCTCGTTGAGATAGTCCCGAACGGCGAGTTCGGTGTCGAACGCGGCCTTCGCCGTGGTGCCGGCAACCTGTCCCGGCGCCCGCAGGATCACGTCGTCGCCGGTCTCCCACACCACCGCGTCGTAGTGCGACAGCACCCCGAGCGGGTGGGCCGCCTTCCGACCCCGGGTGTCGAAGTCGTAGACGTCGCTGGTCTTGCCGGCGGCGGTGAGCGCGGCGGTCACCTCGTCGGCGTACTTGGCGCTGGTGCCGGTCTGGACCGGGCTGAGCCCGGTGACGTCCTCGACCGCCAGCACCAGCACGTCCCCACCGATGTCGGTGCTCACCTGGTACGTGAAGTGCTCACTCGCGGTGGGACCACCACCCTTGGGTTTGGTGCCGGTGAACCAGACCTCGACCCGGTCACCCGGCTTGGTGCCGGTCACCGTGCCCCGTAGCTCGGCGTAGTAGTCGTCGTGGGTGTCGCCGTACCGCTCACCACCACGCCATTCCTTGACCTCGACCGACTTCGGGCGACCGCCGTTGACGACGTAGTGCATCTGGACGTTCTTCAGCGACCGGCGGGCGATGGTCGCCACCGGCTGCCGGGTGCCGTACGAGACGTCGAACTTGTCGATCTCGAAGTCCGGGGTGCTGCGACCGACCACCGAGACCGGGTTGTCCGGGGTGGCGGCGGACTTGCCCACGGCGAGTGCGAACGGGATGTTCTTCGCGACCTCGGCGGCGATCAGGTCCTCGTCGTCCGGGAAGTTGAAGCCGCTGGCGCAGTCCTCGGCCAGCCACTCGTCGTTCGGGTCCAAGTTCGAGGCGGTCTCGCAGGTGGTCATCTCGGGGGTGAAGCCGAGCGTGCCGTAGCGGACCGTGGCGTGTGTGTCGGTGTCGCCGTTGGTCGGGTACAGCTCGGCGGAGATGTCCGGGTCGTAGCCGGGGATCGCCGGGTTGGCGTCGTCACCGGCCAGCGTCTCGTAGATCACGTCGTCCGGGGTGGGGGTCTCCACCTGCCAGCCGACGCCGTAGAGCAGCAGCTCGGCGGCGGAGTGGTAGTTGATGTAGAACTCGAAGCCGACCCGGCGGAACAGCCCGTCGAGCGCCTTCGTCTCCGGCTCCGAGTTCGGGCCCGGCCCCCGGTAGGTCTCGCTGGACGGGTCGGCCGACGAGCCCTCGTTGTCGTAGCCCCACTTGTAGGAGAAGTTCCGGTTCAGGTCCACCCCGTCGCCGCTGGTGATCTGACCGTCGCCGTTGATGTCGCGCAGGTTCTTGCGCCACAGCCGGTTGTCCCCGGTGAAGGTGAAGTCGTACCCGTCCGGGTTCGACACCGGCAGGAACCACAGCTCGGTGGTGTCGACCAGCCGGGTGATCTCGGGGTCGGTGCCGTAGTTGTCGAGCACGTGGTGCATCAGCCGGCGGACCATCTCCGGAGTGATCCACTCACGGGCGTGCTGGGCGCCGCCGTAGAGCACGGCCGGGCGCTTGCCGTCCTCGATGTTCTTGGCGTTCTTGGTCACCTTGACCGCGAGGATCGGCTTGCCCTGGGTGGTCTTGCCGATCGTCTCGACCTTGGTCAGCGCGGGGAACCGGGCCGCGGTCGAGGTGATCTCGTCGCGGAGGCCGCCCGGCTCGCTGTAGGAGCGGTACGCCGACCAGCCCTTGGTCGACTGCTCGCGCAGCGCCCGGGAGGCCTCCTTGCCGCGTACCTTCTTGACCGACAGTTGCACACCCTTGGTGGCCAACTTGGCGGCCTGTTCCTTGGTGAGCACCACCTGCACGGCCGACTTGCCGGACTTGTCGACCTCGCCGAGCGCGTGGCCGACGTCGACACCATTATTTCGGAGCACGTCGATCTGTTTGGCGTCGGCCGAGCCGACGTACACCTCAAGGTTGCCGTGGCCACCGCCCGGCGCGGCCGGTGGTGCCGCGCTGACCGGTGTGGTCAGCACCATCACGCCGACCAATGTGAACACGCCGGCGATCGCCAGCCGTGTTTTGCGCATTGCGCCCCCTCGTTCGAAGGATCTCTACGCGCGAGCCTGCTGTGCCGGCTCAGACGTGTCAATGATTCGATCGGTTGTTGTACCCCGGCCTCCGTCGGGCGCTGACCGACCGCTCCGACCGGCCCGCCTGGCGTCAGCCGGCGTTGATGACGCACGCCTGCGGTGCCCCGTCGGTCTGCTCGGCGAGGATGTCCTCGTACACGCCGACCTTGTGGTTGATGAGGTCGAGGGAGTGGGTGAGCTGGGCGATCTGCTGCGTCACCCGCTCGCGGTGTTCGCGCATCAGGGTGAGTCGTTCGGCCTCGTTGCCGGCGCCGTGGCGGACCAGTTCGGTGTAGCGGCGGATGGTCGGCACGGGCATGCCGGAGGCGCGCAGGATGATGCAGACGTGCAGCCACTCCACGTCGTGTTCGGCGTAGACCCGGCGACCACCACTGTCGCGTCGTACGGGCTGGTCCAGGATGCCCTCGCGCTCGTAGAAGCGCAGGGCGTGCACGCTCAGGCCGGTGCGTTCGGCGACCTCTCCGATGCGCAGACCGGGGCTGGTTGTCGGGCTGTTCTCCACGACGGCCAGGGTACGGGCTTGACCTAGAGTCGACTCTAGCTCCTACCGTACGGGCCATGCGTTATCGATATCTCGGCGGTACCGGCATGGAGGTCAGCGTCCATTGCCTCGGCACGATGATGTTCGGCTCGGTCGGCAACGCCGATCATGACGACAGCATCCGGATCATCCACTCCGCCCTCGACCGGGGCATCAACTTCGTCGACACCGCCGACATGTACTCGGCCGGCGAGTCCGAGGAGATCGTCGGCAAGGCCCTGGCGGGTCGGCGGGACGAGGTGGTGCTCGCCACCAAGGTGCACTTCCCGATGGGGGAGGGGCGTAACCGGGGCGGCAATTCGCGGCGCTGGATTCTCCGGGAGGTCGAGGAGAGCCTGCGGCGGCTGCGCACCGACTGGATCGACCTCTACCAGGTGCACCGCCCCGACCACACGACCGACATCGAGGAGACTCTCTCGGTCCTGACCGACCTGGTGAGCCAGGGGAAGATCCGCGCCTTCGGCTGCTCGACCTTCCCGGCGGAGCAGATCGTCGAGGCGTACCACGTCTCCGAGCGGCGGTCGCTCGGCCGGTTCCGGACCGAACAGCCGCCGTACTCGATCCTGGCCCGGGGGATCGAGACGTCCGTCCTCCCGACCTGCCAGCGGTACGGGATGGGGGTGCTGGTGTGGTCCCCGCTCGCCTCCGGATTCCTCAGCGGCCGTTACCGCAAGGGTCAGCCGGTCGACCTCTCCACCGGCCGTCCGTCGATCACGCCGGCCCGGTTCGACCCGTCGATCCCACTCAACGCCACCAAGCTGGAGATTGTCGAACAGCTCGTCGAGGTCGCCGACGGCATCGGCGCCACGCTGCCCGAGTTGGCCATCGCCTTCACCGTGGCACACCCCGCCGTCACCTCGACGATCATCGGTCCCCGCACGATGGAGCAGTTGGACGCCGCGCTCAAGGGCGCGTCGCTCACCCTGGACGACGCCACCCTCGACCGGATCGACGAAATCGTCGCGCCCGGAACCAACGTCTACCCGCCCGACGGTGCCTGGCGCCCTTTGTCGCTCACCGACCCCGCCCAACGGCGCCGGCGTACGGCGTAGGCAAGGTCCTCCGTTCCGCACGGTGAACGCCCGTGACCGGCGCCGGGCAGGCTCGGCGGCGCCGGTCGCCGGTGGGGGTGAGGAACAGGGGTCAACCGCGGGAGTACGTCGCCGCCAAATGCCGCAGCACGTCTCCGTCGAGTCGCCGTACCTCGATCTCGTGCAGGCCCCGCGCGTGCAGTCGGTCGTAGAACCGCAGGGCCGGTTCGTTGTCGCGCAGCACCCACCATTCGAGCCGGGCGCAGCCGCGCCGTACGGCCAGGTCGGCGAGGTGCCCGAGCAGCGCCCGCCCGAGGCCACCGCCACGGTGTTCGGGGCAGATGTAGAGGTCCTCCAGGTGCAGGCCGGGCCGCCCCAGGATGGTGCTGTACGTGGGGTAGAACAGGGCGAACCCGGCCGGTTCCCCGTTGACCATCGCCACGACCGCCTCGGCGAGTGGTGGTTCCGTACCGAAGAGGCTCCTGGCCAGGTCCTCCGGCTCGGCGGTGACGGCTCCCGGGAACCGCTCCGCCTCGGCGAGTTCCACGATGAAGCGGTGCAGCAGGTCGACGTCGGCGGGGGTGGCCGGCCGGATGAGTGGGGCTGCGGGGGTCAGGGGCGTGGGGGCATGCACCCACGCATCGTGCCTAACCCGCGATCAGTACGAAGGATCGGACCCGGTCTCTGGGGGCGTAGACCATCGTCGCCAGCATCAACTCGTCCGCTCCGGGCCCGGTTGTCCGCCGCGTCGTCAGGCTGAGGCTGCCGGCGTACGGATCGAGGCGAAGGTGGTCGAGGTACGCACCTTGAAGCCCATCGACTCGTACAGTCGAATGGCGTTGATGTTGTGGCCGGCGACGTGCAGGAACGGCGTCTCGCCCCGGTGGCGGATGCCGGCCGCCACCGCTCTGACCAGTCGGTTTGCCAGTCCCTGACCTCGATGGGCCGGATCGGTGCAGACCGCGCTGATTTCGGTCAGGCCGGGCACCCGCATCCGCTCGCCGGCCATGGCCACCAGGGCGCCGTCGCGTCGGATCCCCAGGTAGGTCCCGAGTTCGACGGTGCGCGGGGCGAACGGTCCCGGGTCGGTGCGGGCGACCAGGTCCAGCATCTCCGGTACGTCGTCGGCGGTGAGCGTCACGGCCTCGGCGTCGTCGGCGGCGTCAACGGCGGCGTCGACGAGTTGCAACCCCTCGCCGTGCCACGACACCTCCCACCCGGTGGGGAGAACCAGGCCGACGCCCGCGACGACGACGCCCGTCTCCGGACCGGCCAGTTCGGCGAGGTCGGCCCAGGCCCGTTCGTCGGTCCAGTCCTCGACCGCCGAGAACGGTGACACCTCAGGCTGGAACCGGACGGCGCGACCGTGCGACTCGGCGAACCGGGCGTGCCGACCGGTCAGTGACTGCCATACCGGGTTGTCCGAGATCTCGTCTTCACCCGGCATCAGGGTCATCGTCGTCACTTCTCCCGATCGGGGCCGGTCCTCGCCGGGGCAAGGTTATCCGAGGCCCGTGACCTGGGCGTACGAGATTCCGGAGAGCTGGACCACAGCCGGGCACTCGTGACCGCCGGGACCGGGCCGCCCGCTCCGCCCGCTCCGCCCGCCTCCGCCCGCCTCCGGGCGCCGAGGCTGTCGACGGGCAGGCTCAAGTATTTATCAAGATCCGCGTCGAATGGTCGGCCGAGGCGGGTTTGGATCTAGGGTTTCCTAGGTTCGTACGGGAGCACCGCTCCACCGGCACAGGGAGGACAACGATGTCCACTAAGGATGGAGCGTCGACGGCGGGGTCGACGTCCGCGGAGCCGGACGCCGAGGTCGAGGTCGAGCAGGCGAGACCCGAGACCTCCCCGGCCTCCGGGCGCGCCCCGTCGATGCTCAGCGCCGGCAGGGGTGCGGGGCCGCACCAGAACTTCGCGATCGGGGTGTCCGGCCGGACCCGGCGCAGGCCGAGGGCCTGACCACCGCGTACCCGTTTCCGCCGTCAGCCCAGCCGTCTGACTCACTCCCGGATGGTCGATTTCAAAACCGACCACCGGCGGGCGTAACCGCTGCGCTCAGTGGGGGTTTCCACAGCAGAGTGTCACTAGACCCTCCGGCTTCCCCGCCCAGCATCGGGGTGGCCCCCGCCGACGACCAGAGGGAGAGCGCGATGGCCAACCGCGAACGCGAACCGGAGACGACGACGGATTCGGATACGCTGGCGACCGCACCTCGCGGGCTGACGCCTGACCTGCCCGTCGGGCCCGACGATCGCCATCGGGTCCGCAACCGTGGCCGGTTCGACACCCCGACGCCCCCCGAACCGCTTGAATTCTTCTCGATCGGGGTGTCCGGCCGGATCCGCCGCAACCCGACCGCCTGATGGACGAGCTGCCGATCGGGCGCCGGGTCGCCTACTGGCGCGGGCAGCGGAAGATGTCGCAGCAGGTCTTCGCCGACCGGATCGGCAGGTCGAAGAGCTGGGTCGACAAGATCGAGCGGGGCGACCGGCGGCTGGACAAGTTCTCGCTGCTCTACCAGATCGCCGTGGTGCTCCAGATCGACGTGGCGATGCTGCTCAACCATGACCCCGAGCGCCGGTCCAGCCCGACCGGCAGTTACGACCAGCGTGAGCTGGACGATCTCCGCGCGGCCCTGGACCGGTGCGCTCCCGCCGCCTACCTCGGCCGGGTCACCGGCCCTGCTCCGTCGCTGCCCGAGCTGGCCCGGTCGGTCAACCATGCCTGGCTGACCTACCAGTACGCGCGCTACGGCGTCCTCACCCGCGCGTTGCCGGGACTGCTGCGGGACACCCAGGCTGCGGACGCGTGCCACAGCGGGGACGCCGGTCGGCAGGCGGCGAGCCTGCTCGGGCAGGTGCTCCAGATCGCCTCGTCGGCGCTGCGCAAACTCGGCGACCACGAGTCGGCCCGGCTCGCCGCCGACCGGTCGATCGCGGTCGCACTGCGGGCCGAGGACGAACTCCTCGCCGGGGTGGCGACGAGCAGGATGGCGAACGCCCTGCTCGCCACCGGACGGGCGCGGGCGGCCTTCGAGGCGAACATGATCATGGCGCAGCGACTCGCCCCGCACGATCCGAGCGCCACCGACCCGGCCCGACTCTCCGTGTACGGGTCGACGCTGTTGCAGGCGGCGATGGCGGCGGCCCGGCTCGGGGACCACGACGGCGTACGTGAGCTGCTGCGCTCCGCCGAGGAGGCGGCGACCCACCTCGGCGCGGACCGCAACGAGTACTGGACCAGCTTCGGTCCGACCAACGTGGAGCTGCACCGGGCGGCGGCCGCGATCGAGTTGGGGGAGGGGCGGGAGGCGGTCGACATCCACGAGAACCGGCTCCACCACCGGCGCCTCGCCGGCCTGCTGCCGGAGCGCCGGGCACACCATCTGCTCGACATCGCCCGGGGATACCTCCTGGTCGGGGAGACCGGCTGTGCCGGTGACGCGCTGGTCGAGGCGGACCGGGTCGCACCCTGGGAGATCCGGGGCCGACCGGTGGCGCACGAGCTGATGGCGGACATCCTGCGGCGTACGAAGGGCACCGCCCCGGCGCTGGTCGCGGACCTCGCGACGCAGATGGGGGCCCGGGTGTGACCGGTACGGACGTGGGGGAGCGGAGAGCGGAACCTCCCGGGTAAGCCGCCGATTCCGCCTAATTGCCGCATACCATGACTCACAGATGTAGTCGGCTACCGGAGAACGATCACCCCAGGGCAGGCGGAACGGAGCGACGGAGGGGTGGACGATGCGTAGGCGCTCCCGGCTGATCCGCGACCTGCGGCGACCGAAGCAGATGACGTTCATCGAGCTCTTCTTCGACCTGGTCTACGTGTTCGTGCTGTTCCGGCTGAGCGAGTCGCTGGACGAACGGTTGACCTGGGTCGGCGCGTTCGAACAGTTGATCATGCTCATGGCGGCCTGGTGGCTCTGGGCGTACACCAATCTGTTGACCGACAGCCTGGACTCCCGGACGATCTGGCTCCAGTTGCTGGTCCTCGGATCCATGTACGGCGCCCTGCTGTTCTCGACCGCCATACCGGAGGCGTTCGAACAGCGCGGGCTGCTCTTCGCGCTCTCCTACATCTCGATCAACTTGGCTCGGAGCTGCTCGCTCGCGATCGCCCTACGGCACGACGAACTCGGCGTCAGGCCGTTGCGGGCCGCCTTCTGGTTCGCCGTCTCGGCGGGGCCCTGGTTGGCCGGCGCACTGTTCGAGGGAGACGCACGTCTGGTGCTCTGGGGGGTGGCCATCATGATCGACTATGTGTCCGCGCTCTCCGGCTGGCCCACTCCCGGACTCGGTCGGACCAAGCCACACGAGTTGAACCTCGCCAGCGGGCACTTCGCCGAACGCTACCGTCAATTCGTCATCATCGCGCTCGGTGCGACGGTGGCCCTCACCGGCAGCACCCTGCACGACAGCGACTTCAGTCCCCATCGGGGCGCCGCGTTCACGTTCTCGTTCCTGATCTCAGCAGGGCTCTTCTGGGTCTACTTCCATCGCGTTCGGGAGAAGCTGGGCCCGCTCTTCTCCGGTGCGCCAGATCCGCAGATTCGGACCCGGGAGGCGGGCCTGGCCCATCTGGTCATGGTGGCCGGCATCGTCGCCGCCAGCGCGTCCGTGCAGTTGGTGATCGCCGAGCCACGCGAACCGTGCCCAGCCCCCTGGGTCGCGCTATTTGTCGCCGGGCCGGCACTCTTCCTCACCGGACACGCGCTGCTCGCCCGTCAGCTCAGAGGGGTCGCCATCCCCCGGCTCATCGGCGCGGCGGTGCTCATCGCCGTCGCCCCGGCACTGGTCGGACAGTCCGCGTTGTTTGTCAACGGGATCACCCTCCTCGTGCTGGCCTGCGTCGTGGGCTGGGACCTCAGGTACGCGGGTATCAGGCCGGGAGAGCAGGCCCTGCCGCTCCGGTTCTGAACGCGGGCGCGGGCGTTCGACCGGACGTGGCCGGAAACCGGGGCGGCTCGTGTCGTGGAACCAGCCCCGGTCGGCCCGGGTCAGTGCTGCGCCGTGGAGTGGGTGAGCCACTCCTCGAAGTGGGTCGGGCCGAGGCGCGGGTGCTCGCCGGCCGGGGTGAGGGACCCGTCCTCGATCAGCGTGCCGAAGTAACGGGCATTGGGGTCGGTGGTGACCCGGCGGTTGTCGCCCTTGGCGGCCAGCACCTGGCGGGCGATGGCGTCGAGGTGCAGTGGTTCGGGCCCGGCGATCTCCACGGTCCCGTTCACCGGTGCGGCGACGGCGACGTCGGTGAGTGCGGCCGAAACGTCGGCGGCGGCGATCGGCTGCACCAGGGCGGAGGTGAGCCGGATCGTGTCGCCGTCGACGCTCGACTCGGCGATGGCACCGATGAATTCGAAGAACTGGGTCGCCCGCACGATCGTGTACGGGACCGTACCGGCCTTGATCAGTTCCTCCTGGGCGACCTTCGCCCGCAGGTAGCCGCTGTCGGGCAGGCCGTCGGCGCCGACGATCGAGAGCGCGACGTGGTGGCCCACCCCGGCGGCGGCTCCGGCGGCGAGCAGGTTGCGGGTCGAGGTCCGGAAGAACTCCAGCACCGCCGTGTCCTCGAACGAGGGGGAGTTCGCCACGTCGACCACCACCTCGGCGCCGTCGAAGGCTTCGGCGAGCCCTTCGCCGGTCAGGCTGTTGACGCCGGAGGAGGGGGACGCGGGTACCGCTTCGTGCCCCTGGGCCCGGAGGTTGCTCACGAGTCTGGTGCCGATGAGCCCGCTGCCGCCGATGACCACGATCTTCATGGTTGGCCTCTCTGGTTTGTCGTTTTCGTCGTCCGTCGTTCCTGGTGGGGTTCACCCGAGAAACTCGGACATCTCTTGTCCGAGATGTTACTCGGACAAAGCCTGTCCGAGTCAAGTAGGCTGGTGTGATGAAGATGTCCGGCGGTGTCGAGTGGGCGTTGCACTGCTGCGTGGTCCTGACCGCGGCCCGGCAACCCGTTCCGGCCGTACGCCTGGCCGAACTGCACGACGTCTCCGCCAGCTACCTGGCCAAGCAGCTACAGGGGCTTTCCCGCGCCGGACTGGTGCAATCCGTCCAGGGACAGTCCGGCGGATACCTGCTCACCCGCGCGCCCGAACTGATCACCGTGCTCGACGTGGTCGAAGCCGTTGACGGCCCCCGACCGGCGTTCGTCTGCACCGAGATCCGGCAACGCGGCCCGTTGGCGACCCCGGCCGAGTCCTGTCTCGTACCCTGTGCGATCTCCCGCGCGATGACCGCCGCCGACGCCGCCTGGCGGGCGGCGCTGCGGGCGGTCACCATCGCCGACCTCGCCCGCGACGTCACCTCGGACTACGGCCCCGACACCTTCGCCGGCATCCGTGGCTGGCTCGCGGCGGCGGACGGCCACGCCTGAGCGCGGACCCAGACCTGCGCCGGTTAGGAGGGGGCCCTTCCTATACCGAATGCGATAACAAGGGGCCCTTCCTTACTCGTGGGCGGAACGGGGGATGAGGAGGGCGGGCGAGGAGGTGAAGGTGGCGGGCTGGTCGCAGAGCCAGGCCAGTCGTTCGATCACCTTGGCCGGGTCGTCGAACGGGTCCAGTGCGCTGGCCTCGATCGGGTCCAACGGCGGCACGGTCACGTGCGAGATCAGCGGGTGCAGCGGGCGGAGATCCTCCTCGCCGGTGCCGATCAGGTCCTCGTGCAGCTTCTCGCCCGGTCGCAGTCCGGTGTAGACGATCTGGTGGGTTCCGGGGGCCTGCGCGGCGAGCTGCCGGGCGATGTCGTCGATGCGTACGGGGTTGCCCATGTCGAGCACCAACGCCTCCCCGTCCCGGCCGATCGCCGCCGCCTGGAGCACCAGATGCACCGCCTCCTGCACGGTCATCAGATAGCGGGTCACCTCCGGATGGGTGACGGTGATCGGCAGGCCGGCGTCGATCTGGGCCTGGAACGCGGTCACCACCGATCCCCGGCTGCTCAGTACGTTGCCGAAGCGCACGCTGAGGAAGGTGCCGTCGGTGGCGGCGGCGGTGTGCGCGGTCAGCCTTTCGGTGATCCGCTTCGAGTAACCGAGCACGCTGACCGGGTTCGCCGCCTTGTCGGTGGAGATGTTCACGAACTGGGCCACGTCCCGGCACGCGCTGAGGACCGCGAGGGTGCCCCAGACGTTGGTCTTGATCGCCTCGCCGGGGTGCCGTTGCAGCAGGGTGAGGTGCTTGAGCGCGGCGGCGTGGAAGACGATGTCCGGCTTCCGCTCGGCGACCACCCGGGCGATGCCCTCGGCGTCGCGCACGTCGGCGAGGATGAGTTCCGGCCCGTCGAGCAGGGCACGGCCGGTCAGTGACAGCTGGAGCGCGTGCAGGGCCGACTCGTCCCGGTCGAGCATCATCAGCTCGCCGGGGTTGGCCCGCATGATCTGCCGGCAGAGTTCGGAGCCGATCGAGCCGCCGGCCCCGGTGACCAGGACCCGCCGACCGGTCACCTCGGCGCCCCGGGTGCCGAGGTTCGCTACCGCGTGTGGGCGTCCCAACAGGTCGGTGATCTTCAGGTCGCGTACGTCGGCGACGCTGATCCGGTGGTCGACCAGCTCCCGTACCGGGGGGAGCACCTTGAACCCGGCACCTGCCTCCAGGGTGGCGGTGCGGACCTGCCGGATCAGCTCGGGTTCGGCGCTGGCGATGGCGAGGATCAGGGTGCTCGCCCCGGTCTGGTTGATCGCCGTCGCGATCTGCGGGCGTCCACCGAGCACCGGTACGCCGTCCAGGCGCAGGTGCCGCTTCTCCGGATCGTCGTCGAGGAGTCCGACCGGCAGGTATTTGCCGCGTGGGTCGCTGACCATGGCCTTGAGCAGGGACTGGCCGGCAGAGCCGAGCCCGAACAGCAGCACCGGCAGGGCGGAGCCGGTGCTCGGTCGCAGCGAGCGGCTGCGCCGGTGCCGGTGCACCGAACGGACGGCGAGCATCAGCAGCAGTGCGATCGCCCCGCCGACCGGCGGCGTACTGGCCGGGATGGGGTGGGTGGCCAGTGGCAGCACCCCGATCACGAGCAGCAGGGCGGTCCCCGCCATCGCGGCGGTCAGCGCCCGTGCCTCATGCAGGCTGCCCAGCGGATGCCGTCCCTGGTAGCGGCGGTGCACGATGGTCAACGCGGTGAAGACGGCGCTGGCGATCAGGCCGGCGACCAGCACCCGGGTCACCATCTGGGCGCTCATGGCGAACTCGAACCGGGTCCATGCGGCGGTGAGGAAGCCTCCGATCCAGGCGGCGGTGTCGACGGCGAGCAGGGCTGCCGTACGGCGGCGGGCGCCCGGTAGTCGGTGCACGGGTTGGGCGTGCGGCGTCGCGGGGAGTGCGGCGTTTGGCATGGGATGGCTCCCTGATCGGGTTTCTCGTCGGCGTGCCCCGGGGCTCCGGGCGGGCGTGGCTGCTGTCAGGTAAACAACACTTAGTCGCTCTTATCGCCTCAGGAGGGCTGTTTCACTTAATTTGCCCGCCCAGCCTTTTTGCGTGACCCCCCGCTGGCGCCGTCGTTGACGACAGAGGACCTGTTCCGGGATGGTGGCGAAGGGACGGCACGGACACGATGCACGTGGTGATCATGGCCGGTGGTAAAGGGGTCCGCCTGCGTCCGTTCACCACCTCGCTGCCGAAACCACTGGTGCCGATCGGGGACAGCCACGCGATTCTGGAGATCGTCCTGCACCAGTTGGCGAGCTGCGGCTTCCGTCACGTCACGCTCGCGATCAATCACCTGGGCGCGTTGATCCGGGCCTTCGTCGGTGACGGTTCCCGCTACGGCCTCGAGGTGGACTACGTGGAGGAACGGGTGCCACTCTCCACGGTCGGTCCCCTCTTCGGCCTTCGTGACCGGTTGCCCGAGCACTTCCTGGTGATGAACGGCGACATCCTCACCGACCTGAACTACGCCGACCTGCTGCTGGCGCACTGCGAGTCGGGTGCGCCGCTCACCGTGGCGACCTTCCGCCGGAACGTCAAAATCGACTTCGGGGTGCTGGTCACCCGAGGTGAACGGGTGGTCGCGTTCACCGAGAAACCCACCCTCGACTACGAGGTCAGCATGGGCGTCTACGGGCTCTCCAGGGACACCATCGCGCCGTACCCGGCCGGGCTCCCGTTCGGCTTCGACCAGCTCATGATCGATCTGCTCCGCCAGGGACGGCAGCCGGCCAACTACCCGTTCGACGGCTACTGGCTCGACATCGGCCGGCCCGAGGACTACGACGAGGCGAACCGGACCTTCGACCAACTCCGGCGGACCCTGCTCCCCACCGGGGTACGGGAGGCCGTGTGAGCCGGGTGCTGCTCTTCGGCGCGACCGGCTTCGTCGGCTCGCGGGTACGTGCCGTACTCGAACCGGACACCGAACTGGTCTGCCCACGGCGGGCCGCGTGCGACCTGCTCGACATCGGAGTGGCCGAACTGACCGAGCTGGTCCACGCGGCCCGGCCGGACGCGGTGGTCAACTGCACCGGTCAGCTCACCGGTGGCGGGTACGCGTTGGTCCGCGCGCACACCCTCGTCACCGCCAAACTGATCGAGGCGGTAACGGTCGGCGCGCCCGGGGCCCGGCTGGTCCGGCTCGGTTCGGCCGGCGAGTACGGTCCGGTCCCGTTCGGCACGCGGGTCGCCGAGGACGCACCCGCCGCCCCGGTCAGCGAGTACGGTCTCAGCCACCTCGCCGCCACCCGACTGGTGGAGCTGGCCCACTCGGCCGGGCGGCTCGACGCGGTGGTGCTGCGGGTGTTCAACCCGATCGGTCCCGGCCTCTCCGCGGAGAACGTCCTCGGCCGGACGGCGGCGCTGCTGCTCGCGGCGCGCGGCGGCGTACCCGAGATCGGGCTGGGGCCGCTGGGCGCGTACCGGGATTTCGTCGACGTCCGGGACGTGGCGCTCGCGGTCCGGGCCGTTCTGCGTGCGCCCGCCTCGCCGCACCTGGTCTTCAACATCTCCAGCGGCCACGCGGTCGCCACCCGGCACGCGGTACGGATGCTCGCCCGTACCGCCGGATTCACCGGCACCATCCGTGAGCAGGACCCCGACCCGGCGGCCGCCCGGACCGCCTCCGTGCCGTGGATGTGCGGGGACAACAGCCTGGCGCTGCGGGTCCTCGGCTGGAAGCCCGTGCACGACCTGCCCGACTCGATCCGGGGACTGTGGGAGGCGGCGGTCGAAGCCGGCCACGACCGGGCGGCGCTGCCGGTCGGGGCGACCGCCTGACCGGATCAGCAGCCGGGCCCACCTCGTTCCCGCCCTGTCCCCACGTCCTATCAAGGAGACCGGAGTTGTACCGGAAGATCGGAATCATCGGACTCGGCTACGTGGGCCTGACCCTGGCCGCCGCGCTCGCGCGCAAGGGGTACGAGGTGCACGGCGTGGACAGCTCCCCGGCCGTCCGGGACGCGTTGAACCAGGGGCGGGTACACCTCTTCGAACCCGGCATCGCGGAGGTCTTCGCCGAGAGCGTGGGCAGGTCGGTCTTTGTCGGCACCGAACTCCCGGCCGATGTGGAGGTGGCGGTCATCGCGGTCTCCACCCCGGTGGACGGCCGGACCCGGCAGCCGGACCTGACCAGTGTCGCCGCCGCAGCCGACCAGGTCGCGCAGTGGTGCGGCCCGGAGACGCTGGTGGTGGTCCGCAGTACGGTGCCGGTCGGCACCAGTCGTCGGGTGGTGTTGCCGTCGTTGGTCGCCGCGTGGGGTCGGGCCCGGCTGGTGATGGCACCGGAGCGGACCATCCAGGGGCAGGCGCTGCGCGAGCTGGTCGAGCTGCCGCAGGTGGTCGGCGGGCTGGACGCGGACAGCCGGCGGGCCGGGATCGAGTTCTTCGGCGGACTCGCCACCCAGGTCGTGCCGGTCTCCAGTTTGGAGGCGGCCGAGCTGGTGAAGCTCTCCAACAACTGCCACACCGACCTGATCTACTCGTTCGGCAACGAGGTGGCACTGATCGCCGAGCGGCACGGGCTGGACCCGTTGGAGGTGATCGGGGCGGCCAACCTCGACTACCCCCGGCCCGACCTGAGCCGCCCCGGCTACGTCGGCGGCGGGTGTCTCTCCAAGGACCCGTACCTCATGATCAACAGTGCCGGTGGCGAACCCGGACCGTTCCTGGTCGGCGCCGCCCGGCGGCTCAACGAGTACCTGCCCGTACACGTCGCCAACCGGGTGGTCGAGCTGCTCCGCCAGATCCGTGGCGGGACCGTCGGCCGCCGGCTCGCGGTGCTCGGCTGGGCGTACAAGGGCTGGCCGCCCACCGACGACATGCGTGGCACGCCGATCGCCACCATGATGCCGACCTTCCGGGCGGCCGGGCTGACCGTGGCCGGGCACGACCCGATGGTCTCCGACGAGGTGATCCACCGCTACGGCGGCGAACCGACCAGCGTCGACAAGGCGTTCGGTGATGCCGACGCGGTCCTGGTGATCAACGACCACCCGGACTACCGGTCCATCCAGCTCGACACCCTGCTCGCTGGCGGCGGCCCGAAACCGGCCCTGGTCTACGACTCGTGGCGGATTCTCGACGAGGCGACGATCACCGCCGCCGGCATCCGCTACGCCGGCCTCGGCTACCTGCCGATGCCCCGCGTCGACCAGGCCGCACCAGCGCAGCGCCGCGCGGCGGACGTGAACGGCTGATGCACGCACTGATCCTCGGCGGCGCCGGCTTCGTCGGTCTGCACCTGGCCGACCGGCTGGTCGCCGACGGGCATGCGGTGACCATCGTGGACGACTTCTCCCGGGGCCGCGACGACGAGCGGATCGCCGCACTGCGCGCCCACCCCGCCGTCGAGGTCCGTTCCGCCGACCTCACCAGCGCCGCGGCGTGGGCCGGGATACCCCGGGGGTACGACCAGATCTACCTGCTCGCCGCCGTCGTCGGCGTACGTAACGTCGAAGCCGACCCGACCCGGGTGCTCCGGGTCAACACGCTCACCGCCCTGCACCTGCTGGACTGGCTCATCCCCGGTGAGCGGATCTTCTTCAGTTCCACCAGCGAGGTGTACGCGGGCGGCGTCGACGCCGGCATCGTGTCCGTACCCACCGTCGAGGACGTGCCGGTGATGGTGGCCGACGTGACCGCACCCCGGTTCGCGTACGCGATCAGCAAACTGCTCGGTGAGGCGGCCCTTGTCCATGGCGCCCGGGCAAAGGAGTGCGGCGCCGTCGTCGGCCGCCTCCACAACGTCTACGGCGCCCGGATGGGCATCGACCACGTCATCCCGGAGATGATCCTGCGGGCGCTGCGCGGCGAGGACCCGTTCCGGGTCTGGGGCGCCGACCAGTACCGCGCCTTCTGCCACGTCGATGACGCGGTGGAGGCGATGCTGCGGCTGATGGCCTGCCCCGAGGCGGAAGGGGAGATCGTGCACATCGGCAACGACAGCGTCGAGACCAACATCGGTGACCTGGCCGGGCTCGTCCTCGGCCTGGCCGGGACGAAGCCGACCATCGAACGGCTCCCCGCTCCGCCCGGCTCGGTCACCCGACGCTGCCCCGACCTGGGCAAACTGCGTCGGCTGACCGGATTCGAGCCGACCGTCGCGCTTGCTGACGGCGTCCGCCGCACCTTCGACTGGTACCGAGGGTGGTGGGAGCGCGCCGGCAGCGGTGCCCAGAGCGTGCCCCGACAGCCGGCGCCCCAGGGCAGCCCGACCCACGCAACGAGAGATCGGACCAGACCACGATGGCGACCAGCCTGAAGAAGCGCCTCCTCGACACCCTGGACGAGCGGGTCGACCGGCGGGTCGTCGCCGGACTCGGTTCGCTCTTCCTCTCCGCCCGCTCCCAGTCACGCTGCCGGGTCCGTTACGCGCAGGGCCAGTGGGTGCACCGGTATCCGACCGGGATCGTGGTCAACACCACCCTCGGCGGGCTCTCCGCCCGTGCCCAGGACCAGGCGGCCCAGGATGTCTTCCTCTTCGGCTACCAGCCCCAACCCGGCGACACCATTTTCGACGTAGGAGCCGGCGTCGGCAGCGAGGTGCGGCTCTTCTCCCGCCTGGTCGGCGCCGCCGGGCGGGTGGTGAGCATCGAGGCGCACCCGCGTACGTTCGCCTGCCTGCGGCGTACGGTCGAACTGAACCGGCTGCCGAACGTGACCACTCTCGAGTGCGCGGTGGTCGGCGACCCCGGGCCGGTCTACCTCTCCGACGATCAGGTCGAGCACATCCGCAACGGTCTGACCACGGACGGGACCGAGGGTGTCGAGGTGCCCGGGCGCACCCTCGGCGAGATCATCTGGTCGCTCGGGGTGGACCGGATCGACCTGCTCAAGATGAACATCGAGGGCGCCGAGCTGCCGGTGCTGGAGAAGTCCTTCGACCAGCTCGCCATGGTGGAGAACCTTGTCGTCTCCTGCCACGACTTCCGCTCCGAGGGTCCGTACGCCGACGGCACTGACCGCCGGTGGCAACGGACCTTCGCCCCGGTCGCCGGCCTGCTCCGGGCCGCCGGTTACACCATCCGCACCCGCCCGGACGATCCGCGCCCCTGGGTCCGCTACCACCTCTACGCCTCCCGGCCGTAGCCCCGCCCCCACGGCTGGTCGGATCGCGGCTCTCAACGCACGGATCTGCCGATGAGAATGCGCCAGGGGATCGGCATTCCTGTCTACGAGTGTCCATTCCCGGGGCAGTCGGGTGGGGACGTTGTGTAGAGGCGCTTGATACTGGCAGGCGTGTGTATTCCTCTAGAAGTTGAGTGCATCGGCGATGACTGTGGCGGGTGCTCGTAAGAGAGTTGGCGCGACGCAGAGATGGGAGCACTGATGGGCAAGACGCCCGGTCGGTCAGTCCGAAGAACGACCATGTCTGCCGTACGATTCGTAGCCGTGTGCCTGCTGGAACGAGGATGAGTGATGCAGCGTGTGTTGTTGGTGCTGACCTCGCACGGTCAGCTCGGATCGACCGGTATCGCGACGGGGGTGGGTCTGCAAACGTTCGCCTCGCCGTACTACCTTCTGACTGAGGCTGGGATCGAAGTCCAGGTCGCGTCGCCGATGGGCGGGCAACCACCGGTCGATCCGTTGAGCTTCGGAGATGGTGTCGAGACCGCTGCGTTGCGCCGCCTGTCTGCTGACAGAGAGGCTCAGGGCCTTTTGGAACACACGATGGCGCTCGCCGCCGTCGATGGCGAGCGCTACGATGGCCTGTTCTTCGCGGGAGGCCATGGCGGGATGTGGGATCTTCCGGAGGACGAGAGTGCGGGACGCCTTATCGGCATCGCGCTAAGCGCCAATAAGCCCGTCGTCGCTGTATGCCATGGCGTCGCGGCTCTGTGTTCACCTGATCCAGTCACCGGACACACTTCATTGAAAGGCCGTCGAGTGACAGGACTGTCGAACCGCGAAGAAGTCTTGCTCGGCAGACATCAATCGGTCCCGTTCCTCTTGCAGGACCGATTGACATCTCTCGGAGCGGCTTTCGAGGAGGCTGCGGAATTTTCCTCTCATGTGGTCGTCGATAACCAATTGATCACTGGACAGAACATGAGATCGGCCGACCAGGCTTCACGCACGTTAATCGCGGCGCTGAGCCGTTCCTGATGATGTAGCGCGTAGCACCCGATTCGCGCGGGACTCGCAAGCAAGGGCCTGTCGGGTGCACGCTAATGCCGCCGACCGGGCGCCAACGCGACTCGGCGAGGCGCGGTGTGTTGAACGCTCGGTCGCGTAGACAAGCGTGCGCGATGACGGGTCGGCACCGTTCCTAGGTGGCCAGCCATTGAGCAGCGAGTTCGGTGATGATTGCGCCGCCTCGGTCGTTGAGGTGGATGTGGTCGACGAGCAGTTCGCGTCCGCCGTTGCGGGCGACCTCGTCCCAGCTTTGACCGAACAGGTAGTGCTGGGTCGCCGCGCCGAAGGCCAGCAGGAAGCTGAAGTCGTATGGTGCGGGGTCGCCGCCGCGTTGCCGGAGGAGGTCGGTTAGCTGCTCGTGTACGGGCAGGTAATCGACCTGGGCGCGGGTCGCGGTCTCTTTGATCACGGTGTTGTATGCGGTGGTTTTCTGATTGAGCTCGGCGTCCAGGTCCTCGCCTAGCGGCGGCAGGGACAGCAGCGCGATCCGGGCGGTGGTGCGGGACTTGACACGGTCGACGATCGCGCCGAGGTTGTCCCGGTACTGATCCAGCGGTACACCATCGCGCACGTCGTTGCCGCCGATCAGGATCGTGACCGCGGTGGGGCGGCACGCGACGATGTCGGTGTCGACCCGCTGGCGCAGGTCAGCACTGGTGTTGCCGTTTATGCCGGCGTTGACGAACTCGTACTCGCGGTATTCGGGCCGTTCGTGAAGTGCGCCCACCCAGTCGGCGCCGAGCGTGCCCTGGGTCGAGCTGGAGCCGGCCGCGACGACGGTGGGACGAGCGTCTGGCTTGCGGCCGTCGGCGCACGCTTCGGCTGGTGGATTGGCAGGCGGCCGGCCGAAGGTGAGGTATCCGACGGTGCCTGCGGCGCCGAGTACGCCGACGAGCAGCAGGCACGCGGCGATGATGATTCGTTTCTTCATGGTCAGTACCCCAGCGAGATGGTGTGGCCGGCGGTGGTCGGGTTGTCCAGTGCGGCGAGGACGGCGTGGGCGAGATCGACGCGGGCGATGGTGATGCCGCCGCGGACGTTGCGGTCGATGGCGGTGCGATAGGGGCGGTGCATGCCGTCGGTGAGGCGCGGCGGTCGCATGATCGTCCAGTCCAGGTCGCTGTCGCGGACGGCCTGCTCGGTGCGGGCGAAGTCGGCGAATCCCTCCCGGAGGTAGCGCCGCAGCATTGGCTTGACCACGGTGCGGGTGAACGGGCCGTCGCCGGCGTCGACGATGTGTCCGCTCGCGGTGACGACGATCAGGCGCCGGGTGCCCTCGGCGCGCATCGCGGTGATGATCGCGGAGGCGCCGTCGGTGCACACCGAGGCGTCCGTTCTGGTGCGCGGGCCCAGTGCTGACACCACCGCGTCCTGGCCGGTCACGACTGGCCGGATCGCGTCGGGGTTCATGGCGTCGGCGATCACCGGTTCGAGTTGTGGGTGGTCGATCTGCGGCAGGCGGGCCGGGTCGCGCACGACAGCGGTGACGTGATGGCCGGCGGCGAGCGCCTGGAGTACGACGTGTTGTCCGGTGCCGCCGGTGGCGCCAAAGACGGTGAGGCGCATGCATGCCCTCCAGGAGGTTAGTGATTACTAACCCCCATACTGGGCTAGTAATCACTAACCTGTCAACCGGTGAGACGAGGGGCGACATGAGCACCCGGGAACGGATCCTCGACGCGGCCGAGCAGATTCTGCGGACACGCGGAGTTGCGCTGGCCACGACAAAGGAGATCGCGCAGGCGTCGAAGGTCTCGGAGCCGACGCTCTACAAGTACTTCGACGACAAGGAGCGACTGCTGCTCGCCGTCCTCCGGGAGAGACTGCCCGGCCTGTCCCGGATCTCGGTCCGGCCAGGCGAGGGCGACGTCGAGGACAATCTCGCCGAACTCGCGCACGCAGTCTTGGACTTCTACCAGCAATCGATTCCCATGCTGGGCGCGCTCCTCGCCGACCAGCAGCGCATGGCAGCACACCGGGTGGCGATGAACCGGCACGGCGGTGGCCCAGACAAGGCCGTCGCCATCTTCGCCAACTACCTCCGGGCCGAGCAGGCCATCGAACGCATCAACCCCGACGCAGACCCCGACGCAACCGCGTCCTTACTGATCGGCGCATGCTTCCACGAGGCATTCCTGCGCTACTACTCCCACGGACCGGCCGCAGCCGCCGCCCCGCGCGCAGCCGCCGAGGCGTTGGCCCGGGCCGCTGTCCGCCCACTGCTGTAACCCCGCAAGCTCGGCTGCCGAGACGGGCGGGGCAGCGGCAGCAGTGCCACCAGCATCATCGGCCCAGCGAGCGGCATCAGATTTGGGCACACGGTACGGGGCGGGCCCGGCCGGGACGGCACGCGGCGGTGCCGGCCACGACCGGGACACGAGCGAGAAGACCCGTCGTGAGCCCTAGTAATAGCTGTCGATCGGCTGGCGCGCCTCGTCGAACAGCGCCGGCCCCTCGTACCGTACCGGGGGAAGCGGCGGGGTGGCCGGCTTGACCTCCTCGAACTGTTCGGCTGACAGGGCGTACACCACCCGGCCGAGGCCGGACCGGGCGATCGCGGTCGCACACATCAGGCAGGGCTGGCAACTGGTGAACATGGTGGTGGTGGCTGCCACGTCAGGGGCGAGTTCCCGAGCGGCCCATCGGGCTAGCTTCAGCTCCGGGTGGGCGGAGATGTCCGAGTCGGAGACCACCGTGTTGTGGTCCTCGATCAGGACGGCACCGTCCGCGTCGACCAGCAACGAGGCGAACGGCCGTTCGCCGGACGCCCCGGCCCGGTTCGCGAGTTCCACGGCACGGCGGAGGAACTTCTCGTCGTCGGGAGTCATCGGTCCTCCTGAGATTTGTGGTGTTCGGCGAGGGCCGCAAGAGTCTGCCAGGTGCGTTCGGGCTGGCGGATCTCGGTCGGGTCGCCGTTGAACGGGTCGAGCACCACCGTTTCGGCACCGAGCAGCCGGATCCGCTCGATGTCGGCGATGATCTGGTTGATGGTGCCGACACCGGCGAGCCGCTCTGGGTCGGTGACCGCCTCTAGGGTCTCCCGGAGCGCGATGCGCGGCATCAACGCGGGCACCGGACGGCCCAGTTCGTCGGCGGTGGCCTTCAGCCGCCCGACCGCCTTGGTCAGCCATCCGGGCGTGAACCGTAGCGGGTGCCAGGCGTCACCGTGCAGCACGGCGCGACGGATGCCGGCGTCGCTGTTGCCGCCGACCCAGATCGGGATCGCCGCCGTGTCGTAGTCGTCGGTGTTCCGCCAGGCGTCGCGTATCGCGTGGAGGTACTCATCGGTCAGCGCGCCGCGCCGCCGGAACGGCACGCCGAGCGCCTCGAACTCCTGCCGGGCCCAGCCGACACCGACGCCGAGGACGAGCCGGCCGCCGCTGAGCCGGTTGAGGTTCGCCGCCATCCGGGCGGTGAGCAGCGGGTGCCGGTACGGGACGATGAGCACTGTGGTGCCCAGCCGGACCCGGCGGGTCACCCCGGCCAGCCAGGACAGCGTGGTGAACGGCTCGTAGAACGGCGCCGGATACTGCTCGGCCACGTCCGGGGTCACCGCGATGTGGTCGGAGACCATCAGCAGGTCGAAGCCGAGACCCTCGATTGTCTGCGCCCACCGTCGCAGCATCTCCGGGTCGGTGCCCGGAGCGAAGTTCGGTACGTTCACGCCAAGCTGCACGGGTCCCAGGCTAGCCAGCGTGGGTCCGGCTTGTGAATGCCTCGTCGCATAGGACCCCACCGCCGCAATGCCAAGTGGGTCCAGCGCACCTAGCCGTTGTGGCGCAGCACGGCGAGGTACTCGTGGTGTTCGTGCAGCAGTTCGGCCAGCCCCGGCTGCGGCGTCGGTGTGAACGTACGGTCGCCGACCGTGATCGCGGTGAGCTGGAGTCCGGTGCCGGCGAGCAGCAGCATCAGGTCCGCCGGGGTGTAACAGCGCAGGAACTGGCTGATCGACTGGTGTGGGCTCGACGCCTCCCACCAGGTGTCGACCGCCACGCAGCTCACCGGGTCGAAGGTGGTCCGTTCGTGCAGCTCGTGGTCGTAGCCCCGCTCCGGGGCCGGCATCAGGTGCTCCTCGCCACCGTTCCAGCGGGCCCAGACGAAGGGGTTGCTGACGTCGATCAGGGCGGCGCCGCCCGGTCGCAGCCACTCGGTGGCGATCCGTTCCAGCAGGCGCCGCTGGTCGGCGTCCGAACCCACCCCGAACCCGTTCCAGTAGCAGACCACGTCGAACGGCCGGTCCAGTCGTACCGTGTAGAAGTCGTCCTTGATCACGCCCAACGCCCCCGGCGAGACGTCCCGGGCCAGCCCGTCGACAAAGTCGATCCGGTCACTGATCTCGATCGCGGTGACCATGTGTCCGGCCTGTGCCGTCGCGACCGCCGTCGCGCCGTAACCCGCGCCCAGCTCCAGCACCCGTTTCGGTGCCCCGCCGCAGTGGTCGTGCAGCAGCGACACCCGGTGGTGGTCGCGGTCGGTGAGCCGGGCCTCGGCCCGGCCCCACCACTGACCGGTACGGGAGTAGAAGTCCTCGACCCAGTACATCTCAGGCTCCCGTTCGGGTGGGGCGGCGCACCGCGCCGAGGGTGTCCAGATCGAGGAGGGCGTTCGAGGTGCGTTCGAGCATGCCGAAGTTGGTCGAGTCCGACTGGAATCTGGGCTGGATCGCGCTCCGCCCGGTCGAGAGCAACCAGCCGAAGTACGGCCAGAGCATCTGCTGCCGGTACGCCAACCAGGCGTCGTCGAAGTCCGGTGCGCTGCCGCCGGCCTCGGCCAACCGGCCCAGGTAGAAGCCGAGCAGGTCCCGTTCCCAGTCGCGCCGGTCGTCGACGGTCAGCCCGGTCGCGATCGTGTACGCGACGTCGTACGCCCAGTTGCCGCGCATGACGACCTGCCAGTCACCGAACCCCATCCGCCCCGCACCGGTCCGGTACGCGTTGCTGATGTGCGAGTCGCCGTGCAGCAACGTCAGCGGGCCCTCGGCGGCCAGCTCCAGGGATCGCCACAGCGCTTGGTACAGGTCGTCGTACAGCGGCACGACCCGATCGGGGATGACCGTCCTGGCCCTGAGCACGCCCACCCGGCCGCGCTTGCGGAGCTGGGCGAACCGGGCCAGGTTGCCGACGAACGTCTGCGGTGTCTTGTGCAGGAACGCGTGCCGGTCCAGCTCGGGGTCGGCCCAGTACCGTCCGTGCCAGGTCGCCATGCTGGCGAGCAGGTCCTCCATGTCGGCGCGGGAGATCGGTGTCTGCGGCGTACAGAAGGTCACCTGTCGGGTGGCGACGATGTCCTCCATCAGCGCGATCGAGCGGCCCGATCCGGCGTCGGCCGCGCCGTGGTAACCCTGCGGGGCCTCGATTTCCAGGTGTGGCCGCAGGTGCCGGTAGAAGCCCGGCTCGCCGGTGAGGACGTCGGCCATGCCGAGCAGCAGCCGCTGGGTCCAGCCGAGTGTGGTCTTGGCGAAGAGCGCCGTCGGCAGCCCCGCCTCCTGCCCGGCCCGGTTGTACGTCACCGTGGCCCGCCACCGGGTCGACGTGCCGCTGCTGACGTCGTGCAGCTCGTACGACTCGACCGCCGCGTCCGGGTGGGCGGTGCAGAGTACGGAGGTCAGCCACTCCCCGGTGACCTCGCTCGGCCGTACCGGTATGTCTGCCGGGGTGGTCGCCGGTCGGGGGGTGAGCCGTTCCCGGAGGACGTGTCCGCCGTACCGCGCCATCGTGCCCGCCACCGTCAGTCCCGGATTACCGGTACGCGTGCCACTGTCCAAATGACCGGTCTCCTCGATCGTGACCCCGTTCGGTAATCGATTATGTTCTATGCGCAGTATGCCCGATCGGACGGCCGTCGGAAATCAGGTTGTTCCGTCACCCTCGGGTTCGGCGGAACTGGGTCGTAGCCGGGCCTCGTCCGCGGCCTCTTCGAGACGTGCGGTGGCGTCGCTGTCGAGACCTCGCTCCGCCGCGGTCCAGGCGATCCAGGCGTCGGCCACCTCCGGGAGGATCTTCCCGACGTCCGGGTCGTCGATCTGGTCGGGGGAGAGGGTCGGCAGGCCGAGAACGGCTTCGATCCGGCGTGGGCCGAGGTGGAGGGGGTGGCAGGCCGCGTCTTCGATGAAGTGTGTGACGAGCAGGTCGACGGCCCGGCTCGTGGCGGGGTTCGCGGGGAGCCCGGACGCGGCCCCGGAGGCGAGGAAGTTCTGTTTCAGAAGCTCGATTTCCACAGTGGTGGGGAAAGGCTCCGGTGGCGCGGCGACATCGCTCAACGCGCGCGCCCGGGCCAGGGTCAGTGCGCGCATCTTCCGGTACGCCGCCGGCATTCCCCTGAGCCTGAACTGCCGGTCTTCGAGCAACTCGTCCGAGGTGGCGATGGCGTCCTCGATCAGCCGTCGGGCGTACGCCGGGTCGAGCGGTTCGTTGACGAAGTCCTCCCCGTCCTCGTGGGCGTCGCGCAGGAAGTCCAGCAGCATGTCCACGTCCATGTTGAGGGTGATCTCCCGGACCAGCCCGCCGCCGAGGGTGCGGTCGATCAGGGCCAGGATGGCGTGTGCGTCGTCTCCGTCGTAGGAGAAGGCGCAGAGCACGAGCGCGGTCTCGTTGAACTGGTCGTGCGCCCACCAGCAACCGTCGACCCGCACCCGGCCGATCGTGGACGCCCAGGGCGGGTCGGGTTGTCCTTCCTGCACGAGCAGGTCGGCGTTCGCCTGCGCGAGTTCGCGTTGGGTGTCGATCGTGCTCATCGCCTGGAAGCCCCGTAACGCCGCGAGGGCCGTGGGTGTCCGCCGTTTGCCCAGTTCGTGAATGACCTGGGCGTCGGCCTGCACCGCCTGGGCCAGGGGCCGCGCGAACCCCTCCGCGCTCTCGTGGGCGAGCAGTTGCGTCATTCCCTCCTCCACCGACCACGGCGAACTGTTCGCCTTGATGGAGAAGTTCCATTCGAAGAAGTTCGCGTCCGAGAAGACGCGATCGGCGCCTTGATCGCTGTCAGCCATTCGCTGATTGTCGCAGTCGGTCCGCCACGGTCAACATCTGTTTCCGTTCAGATTGATCGGCGGCGGTGTGTGCGTGTCGGCACCCAGCCGAGGAAGCGGGTGTGCAGGGCCTGGGGCTCGGGTGGGGGGTCCATGGCGTAGAGGTCGTCCAGGGCCTGGACGAACTGGGCGCCGAGATAGAGGTAGAGCGCGACCCGGCGGTGGCGGAATCCGTTCAGCATGTCGATCCGCGCCTGCCCGCAGGGCCACGGGTGCGCGTCGACCCGGCAGATCCAGAGGGGCCGCAGGGGCACGTGCGGGGGCATCTCGGGATGGGCGGCGGCGTCCTCCATCACTGGGCCCCGTCCCATTCGACCAGGCCGGGCACCTCCGGCAACTGGCGGGGCTGGTAGCCGGGCAGGGCGCGACGGTGTACGACGAACGGCATCTCGTCACCCTCGCGCTCGCCCGGCCGTAACTCGACGCCGCGCAGGGCGATCCAGTCACCGGCCCGGGTGTCGGCGTCGTCCGGCAGGTGTGTCACGCGCAGGTGAAGGTCACCCCGGCCGCCGGTGAGTTCGCCGCTGACGACACGGTGGTAGTCGAAGAATTCGGCGTTGACGATGTCGCCGACCTGGACCAGCGGCCTGGCGGGCATCACACCTCCTCAGTAGACGGACAGCGGGACAACTCCGAGCGGTTCCACTAATGACAGCTTGCAAGCACCCCACTAATCTGCGTAAGGCATCGATGTCGACCTGGGTAAAGACCGATCAAGTGGATCATTGCAGTGTCCATTCCCTGGAATTGCCGGGGAATTTGTGGCGAACCTCGGGAAGCTGTGGAGGAACTGTGGAAAACGAATCGACCGCCGATCTGATCCGGGCTCAGCTACGCCGGTTCCGGACCGCCGCCGGCCTGAGCCAGGAGGAGTTCGGCCGGCTGGTCCACTACTCGGGGTCGCAGGTTTCGGCCGTCGAGTTGGGGCAGCGCCCGCTCGACCGGCTCTTCCTCAGTCGGGCCGACGAGGTGCTGGGCACGGGTGGCCTGCTGATTGCCCTGCTCAAGCTGGCCGAGCGGGACGGGCTCCCGTCCTGGTTCCTGCCCTGGCTGGACGCCGAACGCAACGCGCGGCAGCTCCGGTGCTACCAGCCGAGTCTCGTGCCGGGCCTGCTCCAGACCGAGAACTACGCCCGTGTGGTGATCCGCTGCGACGACACGCTCAGCGACGAGCAGGTGGAGAAGCGCCTGGCCAATCGGATGGATCGACAGGCGATCTTCACCAAGCCCGACCCGCCGCACTTCCTGGCGGTCATCGACGAGATCGTCCTCCGCCGCGCCGACGAGGGTTTCCGGGGCATCATGACCGAGCAGATCGCCCGCCTGATCGAGTGCGCCGAGCGGCCGAACGTGAGCATCCACATCGTCCCGACCGAGGTCAGCATGCACGTCGGACTGACGGGTGCGTTCGTCCTCGCCCGTTCGGCGGACGGCGGCTGGGTCGGAAACCTGGAGAACCAGCTCGGCGGCACGGTGATCGAGAAGGATGACGACGTTGCTACGCTCCTGTCGAGGTGGGAGACCGTCCGGAACGAGGCGTTGTCCCGCCGGCAGTCAACCGATCTGATGAAGGAAGTTGTGACCTCATGGACCTGATCGGCGCCAAGTGGCGTAAGTCCACCCGCAGCGGTTCCGGCGGGGGCGACTGCGTGGAGGTGGCCGACAACCTCCCCGGCCGCGTCCTCGTTCGGGACACCAAGGACCGCGACGGCGGCACCCTGACCTTCGAGCCGGCCGCCTGGTCGGCGTTTGTCGGCTACGCGAAAAGCGTCGGCTGACCCCTCACCCCGATCGAGCACGTTCCTGGTCGACCGTCCGCCTGCGCGACGGTCCGCACCCCGCGTGACGCGCGGCGTGGTGTGAGCCCCACCGGCTCGCCCACGCCGCGCGGTTCATCCGGCAGTGGTGCCGGACGCGGCGGCGTACTGGTGCACGTACTCCCGGACCGGCGGCGAGAGGTCCTCGTCGGCGCGTTTCTGCCACACGACCTCGTACCAGGCGAGGTTTTCGATCCAGAACCGGGCGATGAACTCGTCGAAGCTCGCGGCGACCCGGATCAGGTCACCGGCGGCATCCTCCGGGGAGACCTCGTACGCGTCGTACTCCCCCGCGCCGCACAGGATCTCGTGGTCGCCGTCCGGCAACAGGTGCAGGTACCAGAACAGAACCCCCTGCTGGTCGTTGAGGAATCGCACCAGGTGCGCGCCCTCCCGGACCGGGCTCGGCACCCGTGGGAGTGTCGCTTCCCAGTAGCACGAGGTACAGCTCGGCACCGAGTCGCGCAGCACCGGATCGGACATGAAGGTGACGAACTGTTCCGGCAGCGCCGCGTCGGGGTCCGCCCGGAACGCCCCACCGTCCACCATCGTGATGTCGCCGTCCTTTCCCGGCGCCGCCGCCGCTTGTTTGACGAAGGGCACCAGCTCCCGCATCCAGCCGTGCAGGCCGCCGGGATGCGTCCGAGCCGAAGTGGACGGCGCCTCGTAGCCGCTGTCGCCGTCGAACTGGTACGTCGCCAAGGGGGCTTTCGGCAAACTGAACCTGCCCAGCCCGGTCGTCACCCATCCGCTTGTGATCATCATGGCGGGCACCCTATGGGCGTACTCCGACATTTCCGTCGGCATGCTTCTGACCTGCGGACCCCGCGCCCTTCGACGCGGCCGACTTCCTCCGAGCGCTCAGTCGAGCGGGCGGTTGTATTCGTGGAAGCCGACCACCTTGCCTACGTCTGCTACGGCCCACGCCGCACCCGGCTGGTCGACCTCGCCCGGGTCGCCGGGTCCCGGACCTCCTCTGCCGGGCGAAACGGTGTTGTCCAGCCGATTCGAGATTTCCTCAAGGTTCCCGACATTCGGGCCGTGTTCGATCGGGTCGCGTTCATCCGAGCATATGGACTCGGACATGAGCGTGTCACGAGCCGTTCACCGGGAGGACACCACCCATGACACAAGACCATCCCCCACGCCGTTGGCTACGGCGTACCGCCGTCTCGATGGCGACACTTCTCGTCGCGACCCTCGGGGTCACCGTCTCGGCGCCGGCCGCGCACGCAGCCACGATCGATGACTTCACCCTGTCCTGGACGTCCTACCCCGCAGCCGACGCGATTCCGATGGTCAAGGCGACCATGACCGCGGTCCTCCAGGACGGCAACCACACCGCGGCCTACCGGGGAAGCAGCTGCAGCAACGCATTGGGTCAGTCCACACCGATCGCCTGGTACTGCTTCGCGTCAACCGACAGCAGCAGCCTCCGTCCCGGCCCCGACCTGGACCCCACCGCATGGATCCCACAGGCGATCACCACCGTCTCCGACGCCCTCGGCGACGAGGAATGGAACGGACAACAGGGGCTGATCGTCGGCTGGTACCACGAGGGCTCCAGCGGGGCTCGGATATCAGTGATGAACACCGCCACGGACGCGTACCGGCACGTGCTGCTGGCAAATCCCTACTGGGACAGCGCGCTCGGCCGGTACAACTTCAGGGCACTCAACAACCTGCATGTCGGCGGCATGGTCTGGTACGGGGACTATCTCTACGTGGTGGACACGAACTGGGGAATCCGCGTCTTTGGCATGAAACACATCTACGACCTCGGTGCCTCGACCAACGGCACGACGACGTGCAGTGGCATCGGCTGGGTCGACACAGCCGACGCCGACGCCGCCCCAGACAGCTACTGCGCCTCCACCTACAAGTACGCGATGATGCAGATCGGATTCTGGCAGCGGCCGACGGCTAGCAACTCGGCGAACTTCTGCCTCAGCTCCGGAGCCGACCCTCGGTTCTCCTACATCAGCCTCGACCGGATGGCGGTCCCGGACCGGTTGATCGTGGGCGAGTACTGCCCCGCTGACGCGGCGGTCAACGGCCGGCTGGTGGCATACAACATGACCGACCACGTACCCACCAACGGCGTACCCGACGCGGCCTGGAACCTTCCAGTAAGCAACATCCAGGGCGCCGCCACCAACGGCATCAACTTCTACTTCAACCAGAGCGACGGCACTACCAGAAACGGCAACCTGTACAAGGCACTGCCCTCCGGTAGCACCCTCAATCTCAACGGCAGCCCGCGCAAAACCCCGATCGGCCCGGAGGACCTCTCCATCTGGCAGTCCAGCGGGCACCTCTGGTCGGTGACCGAGCACATCACCAGTGGATCGTCCCCCGGCCGAATGATCTACCTGATGCCGTCGATCTTCTGAAACAGGTACGGCCGGTGCCCCGTTCGGGGCACCGGCCGTACCTGGTGCCCGCGACTCTGGATACGGTGTTCGATCCCTGGCGATCTCGGCCCCGGTCGTCGCGTCGAACAGGCCTGACCGCAGGTACGACTTGCCACTGCGACGAACTGCGAGACTGCCGGCGGTCGTTCAGCCCCGGCACTTGCCGGATTTGACCTTGCGCCACTGGGCACGTTCGTTCGGTGGTGCCTACCTGAGCACGTTCACCCGTACGCCGACGCAGCTGCGGCGACGGCGTAAAAGGCCCGCGCCTGTACGACGGGACTCATCCCTCTTACCCTCGGCGAGGTCCGACGTCTCCTGGCACACCTGATCACCCGGGTTCGACTACTGGACCACACCTATCGATGGTCATCGTGGCGTTGTTGCCACCAATACCGAGCCAAAGTGAGCCGCTACCAGCGAAGACTCAAAATTCAGCAGGTACGGCTGGAGTACTAGCCGTCAAGAGATCACCGACCCGCGACCCTAGAGCGTCTTGTGGAAGATGACGAAGTCGCACGGCGTGGCGAGATACGGCACATGCGCCGGGTACGCCTCGTCGAGCTGGCCGACGCGGACCTCGCGATAGCCGATCCGGGTGTACCAGTGGCGCAGGAAGTCCTTCACCGGATCGGTCCAGGCCCGGGGCACGAGTAGTTCGAGTTGCATCCGGTCCAGTCCCCGGTCCCGCGCCCAGGCTTCGGCGAAGGTGACGAGGGCCCGGCCAATGCCCAGACCGCGGTGTTGCGGGCTGGCGACGAGCATGCCGAACTCGGCCTCCCCGCTGTGCAGGCGCTGAACCCGGACGGTGCCGACCAGTCGGCCGTCCAGTCGGGCCACGGCGAGCTGCCCGGCCCGGATCACGGCCGCTACTTCGTCGGCGCTGGTCCGTCTGGTGCCGTCGCGCCAGAGCCCCTTCTCGGCGTCGGCGTACGCCTTATTGACCAGGTCGGCGATCCGCGTCACGAACTCGGCGTTGTCGGCTTGGTCCAGGGGAACCAGGGATATCTCCACCGGTTGCCCCGGCTCGGCTTCCTGCATTGCTGCCTCCTTCGTCCGCAGGTGAACGATGTGCTCCGCCCCTGATCATGATCTGTCGGGCGGCGCCGGTACGCGAAGATGATCTAGGGGTTCGGTGCGAGCATCCGCTTGTTCGGACGTCGAACGAGCAGGATCGACAATCCGGTGACGACGAGCATCAACACCAGGTGGATGACAGTGACCGTGGTGAGCGCATTGGAGATTTCCGGGTGGCCTTGGTGACTTCCGAACGTCGCGAAGAACACCGAGCCGATGACGGCCACACCAGCCGCACTGGCGAACTGTTGCGCGGTGGACAGACTTCCGGCAGCGGCCCCGGCCGCCCGCCGGGGAACCTCGGCGAGCACTGATCCGACGAGGGCGGGAAACGCGAGCCCGGTACCGAGGCCAAGCATGACCATCTCGGGTATCAGTGCCCAGATCCCGATCGTGTTTCCCTCGACCCGGACAACGACGATGGTGGCCAGCAGTGCGAGTGCGGAGATGGCCGCACCGAGGGTAATCATGCGCGCGCCGTAGCGGGCGACCAGCGGTCGGGCCAGGATCGAGGTCACGCCGAACACGACGCCCATCGGCATGAACGCCATTCCGGCCGCCAACGCGGTGAGGCCCAGGCCGGACTGGACCACCAGGGTCAGCACGAAGAAGTAGCTGCCCCAGAAGCCGAGGAAGGCGACGTTGGTGAGCAGCCCGATCACGAATGGTCTGGTCCGGAACAGGGTCACGTCGAGCACCGGCTCCTCCCCACGGTCACCCAGCTTGCGCTCCCACGCGATGACCGCGGTCAGGGTGGGAACACTCGCCGCCATGGAGATCCAGGTCCAGGTCGGCCAACCCTGGGTGCGGCCGAGAACCAGTGGCACCAGCAGGAGCGCGAGGCCGACCGGAATGCCGAGGGCGCCGACCGGATCGAGACGCCGGGCCGCCAGTGGGGTGCGCGGCAGTGTACGCAGGGCGAAGGTGAGCGCGAGCAGACCGACCGGGACGTTGACCAGGAAGATGTTTCGCCAGCCCCAACCGAACAGGTTGGCATTGATCAGCACTCCACCCAGGACCTGGCCCGCGACACTGCCGATACCCATCGTCATGCCGAACCAGCCGAGCGCTCGGGTACGTTCCGCCGGCGGGAACGCCGCCGTGATCAGCGCCAGCACCTGCGGGACCATGATCGCGGCCGTGGCCCCCTGTAGTAGCCGTGCGCCGACTAATTGCATCGGACTCTGTGCCACCCCGCAGAGCAACGACGCGATGGTGAAGGCGACCATGCCGACCAGGAACAGTCGCCGGTATCCGAAGAGATCCCCCAGCCGGCCGCCGGTGACCATGCCGCTGGCGTAGGTGAACGCGTAACCGGCGACGATGAGTTCCAGCGCCGACTCGGTGGTGTGCAATTCGTGCTGCAACGGCGGGGCCGCTATGTTGACCGCAGAGAAGTCGAACAACCCCATAAAGATTGCGATGAGAATCACCGGCAGCATCCGCCACCGTTCCGGGTGGGCCGACAGCTCCGCCGGTACGGATGTTGGTACGGCCTGCCGGGCGCGCACATTGTTCGGCATTAGTTCTGTTGGGTCCGTTTCTCGGGCGAGGATGCCCGGACACCTCCGGTCGCGCTTTCTTCGCGGGAATCCCGCTCGGCACTGCGGGCAGCGCGCAGTGAGGAATCGGTGAGAATCGCGTTTGCGCAGTGGGATTCGGTCAGGGCGCTTCCGTGGCTTGTCGGGCAGCCCAAAGTTAGCGACTTCGTGGGTAGCCAGCCTGGCCCAGTCGTGGCTAGGACGGCGATCACACGGCCGGCGACGTACCTGGCGACGATGGCGGCTATCGGGCCGCGTGCGGGTCTCGCGCCATCACCGCTCGCCACGAGCGTTCAGAGGGTGAACCCGGCGGTGGCATGAGGACGACCACGGTCTGATCTTCGGCGTGCTTGACGGTCAGGCTCTCGACGATCAGCTCGATTGCGCCGGCCTCCGGATGTTGGAAATGCTTTATCGCCCGACTGCCGGTTGAGACCGTTTGTTCGGCCCATACCTTCCGGAAGAAGGCGCTGCTCGCGCCAAGTTCCTGGACGAGGCGCCGCACGTCCGGGTGGGCGAGCGCTCGACCGGCCCGGAGCCGCAACATGCCGATCATCTCCGCCGCGACCTCGGCCCACTCGTCGCCGTGCAGCCGCTCAGCATCCGGGTGGAACAGCATCCAGTGGATCGCGTTGCGTTCTGCCGCCGCGAGCGCGTCGAGATCCCCATACAGGCGACGGGCGGCGGCGTTGGTCGCCAGGACATCCAGGTTCGGTCCGAGTACGACGCCGGGCGTCGTACCGAGTGCATTGAGCAAGGCGATTGTCTCCGGTCGGACCCGCATATTTTGCGGAGCCGGGGACCGAATAGTGCCGGGGACCTTGGCCAGACGGTGAAGATATGCGCGTTCGGCGGGCGTCAGCAGCAGTGCGGTCGCGATCGACTCGAGTACGGCGTACGAGGCGGTGGCATGCCGCCCCTGCTCGAGCCGGGTGTAGTAGTCGACGCTGACACCGGCCAACCGGGCAAGTTCCTCACGCCGCAGCCCGCTGACCCGGCGCCGTCGGATGCTGGTGACGCCGACCTCTTCGGGGCCGACCGAAGCGCGGCGAGAACGGAGAAACTCACCCAACGGGCTGTTCTTCCGGTCCGGAGGACGCCCGTGCGAGTCCATGATCACCAGGCTAGCACCGAGATCTGCCGCCTCCGTCAACTCCGAGGGGCGCGGGCGGGCGGTGAGCGAATTCATCGAGCATAGGTTGGGGAATGCGCCGACAGTGCTATTCCGCCCTCGCGGGTGGAATTATGGCAGGCTGCTCCATGTTCGCCCGGCAGCGAATCATCGAACCGATGGTGACCAACAGTCCGTATGCGTGACCGGCAGGTGGCCCGCGCGCCCGCGTTGGCAACCGGTGGAATGAACGCGTGTGTCGAGCAGGGCACACGCCCAGTCCAGGGAGACCCTTATGGCTGATCAGTCGCCGCTTTCGGCAGACGAGTTACTGGACGTCGTGGACGAGAACGACACCGTGGTGGGACAGGCGACACGCAGTGAGGCGTACGCCCACAGACTGCGGCACCGCTGCGTGTTCGTGTTGGTGCGGGACGGTGCGGGACGGATCTTCGTGCACCGCCGTACCGCTCGGAAGCTCCTCTTCCCGTCGCTGTACGACATGTTCGTCGGTGGCGTGGTCGGCGCGGGCGAGTCGTACGACGAAGCGGCGTTACGCGAGGCCAAGGAGGAGTTGGGGGTGTCGGAACTGCCCATGCCCACGTCGCTGTTCACGTTTCTCTACGAGACACCGGACCACACCTGGTGGTCCTCCGTTTACGAAGTACGGTGCGAACTGCCGGTCGATCCACAGGCCGAGGAGATCGCCTGGCACACGTTCCTCGCCGAGGATGACCTCAAGCGGCGGCTCGTCGAGTGGACGTGGATGCCGGACAGCTTGGAGGCGTTTCACCGGCTACTCGGGTGAACATATCTCGTCAGAACAACCTCCAACCGGCGGTGGTGCCGGTGCCGAGAATGTGGCAGATGTCCTAGACGCAGGTCGAAGCTGAACTGGTGCCATCCGTCCGACGTCAGTCACGACATGATGCGACCACTTTCCAGCAGCGAACATGACGCCGCGCTCTCGTCCGGGATCGCCGTACTGGTCTTCCGGTGGAGCGAGAGCCCGGCTTGTCAGCAGTTTCAGCCGGAACTCGACAAGTTTGTAGCCCAGCACCCGGAGTGCCCGGTCTGGACGGTCGAAGCGGTGGAGCAGAAAGACCTGTCCGAACTGCATCACCTGCGGGCGCTGCCCAGCATCGTCGTCTACCGCGACGGCCTACCGGCCCGGCGCTTCGCGGGGTCGATGTCGGCCGACGACCTGGCGGCGTCGGTGGACGAGGTGTCTCAGGCCGACATGCAGGAGGAGTACAACGATTGGGTGCTCGAGATGATCGAGATGTTGGATACCGGTGAGGCCGGATCTCCGTTCGTGACAGCTCCCCAGCCCTGAGCCGGTCTTCGCCCCGGTCAACCGCGCTGGTCCGGGATTCCCCGGCCAGGCGGAGTGCCAGCGGAGGAGGCCCCCGGCATCGCGCGCCGGGGGCCTCTCTTGTGTGCGTGCGCCCTAAAAGGGTGTGGCGGGGGTCGGGCTGGCCACCTGAAGCGGGTCAGCAGCACCGAGTCCTCCATCGACCAGATCCCGGTTGCCGTGTTCGGCCCCATGATCGTGATCTCCGGCATGGCTCCCGAGTGGGCCGACGGTGCGGCGCCGGTGAGGTCGCGAATCGTGTACGCGAACTCCTTCGGCGACTTCCAGGTGATCCCGTCGGTCGTGAGCTTGGCATTGGGAGTGAAGATCGCAGCCAGCTCATCGTGCTTCTTCTCGTCCACCAGGCGGAAGTAGCGGGCCTTGAGCTGGTGGATCTCCTCAATGTCCTCCAAGCGCCCAGTCGGTCGAGTTCGCAACCCGTCGCCCTGCCACGGGTGGGCACTCATTCGGCATGAATGGTTCCTCCCGTGATACCTGGGCACATTGAAGTGCTCTCTTGTCGCCCGGGTCGGCTTTCCACACACTCAGTAGAGCAGTACGGAATTGATACCAGGTACGTGATGAGGACCACGAGAGGAACACGATCGTGCGAGCTGTTGGTCTGCGCGAGTTCGGCGGGCCGGAGGTGCTGCAGGTTATCGAACTGCCGGAACCGCATGCCGGTCCCGGCGAGGTTCGGGTACGCGTACACGCGGCCTCGGTGAATCCGTCGGACACCCTGTTGCGTGCCGGTGTCCACGCCGAGGCGCTGTCCGGGGTGCCGGGGCCCTACGTGCCCGGAATGGACGTCGCGGGTGTGGTCGACGAGATCGGCCCTGGGACGGTCACGGATCTGTCGGTCGGTGACCCGGTCATGGCGATGATCCTGCCGGTGACTCCGAAGCCCGACGGCTCGCTTGAGAACAGCGGTGGCGGTTACGTGGAGTACGTCGCGCTTCCCGTGAACTGGGTCGTCCGTGCGCCGGCCGGCGTGAGCCACGAGGCCGCGGCGACCCTGCCGATGAACGCGTTGACCGCACTGTTGGCTCTGGATCAGTTGGCTCTCGCGTCAGGTTCGACCCTGGCCGTGGTCGGGGCCGCCGGGACACTCGGTAGCTACCTGGTGCAGATGGCCAGTCACGCCGGACTGACCGTGGTTGCCGATGCCGCCCCGGCCGACGAGGCCCTGGTCCGCGAGTCCGGCGCGACCGACGTTGTGGCCCGGGGCTCCGATGTGGCGCAGCGTATCCGGGCCCGCTGGCCCGAGGGTGTGGACGCGGTCGCGGACGTGGCGCTGGTCGGGTCGCGGCTGCTCGACGCCATTAGGGACGGTGGCACGCTGGTCCCGTTCCGGCAGAGCGCCGAACCCGGCGGATATGAGGTCGGGAGCACCCGCGGGATCACGGTACGGATTCCGTTCGTGCCGGACTACGCCGGCCGGGCGGACAAGCTGGACGAGGTCCGCCGCCTGGCCGAGTCAGGTGTGCTCATCCCGAGGGTCGCGAAGGTCCTGCCCGCCGCCGAGGCGCCCGACGCGCATCGCCGCTTCGCGGCCGGCGGCGTACGCGGCCGGCTCGTGCTCACCTTCTGAACCAATCAGCAGAGAAATCAGAGATAAGGATTAATTGTGTCCCTGCGTTTCGCGGACAAGGTCATTATGGTCACCGGTGCCACCTCCGGCATGGGGCGGGCCGTCGCCGAGCGGGTCGCCGCCGAGGGCGCGAAGGTCGTCCTGGCGGCACGCGGTAAGGAAGCCGGCGACGCGTTTGTCGCCGAGTTGCGCTCCGCCGGCCGGGACGCGATTTTCGTGCCGACCGATGTGACGGTCGGGGCCGAGGTGGAGCAGTTGGTCCGGCAAGCGGTCGACCACTACGGCCGGCTCGACGGCGCGTTCAACAACGTGGGTGCGGCCACCGCGATCGGCCCGGTCGCCGAGATCGGCGAGGACGCGTGGGCTGCTGAGATGGCGCTCAACCTGAACAGTGTCTTCTTCGGGCTGAAGTACCAGATTCCCGCGCTTCAGGCGTCCGGCGGCGGCGCGATCGTGAACAACGCCTCCAACGTCGGTGTCACCGGTGCGGCCGGCATGGCCGCCTACAGCGCCGCCAAGCACGGCGTCATCGGGCTCACCCGGTCGGCGGCACTGGACGTGGCCGCGACGGGTGTGCGGATCAACGCGCTTGTCACCGGCGGCGTCGACACCCCGCTCCTGCGCGGCGCCATGGGCCCGAACCCGGAGGAGGCCATCCGTGTTGCCGGCGCCATGCACCCGGTGGGTCGGATCGGGCGCCCCGAAGAGGTCGCCGCGTTCGCGGCCTTCCTGTTGAGCGACGAAGCCCCGTTCATCATCGGAGCCGCACTCGCGATCGACGGTGGCCTGACCACCGCCTGACGACCCGGTCTCGGGCCTTCGGCGCATGCGACTTCCTGACCGCCGATGCCAGGCGCCGCACGCGCCGAAGGCTCTCCGACCCCGACCCCGACCCCGACCGCCAAGCCGCGCTGGCGGCTCGGTACGAGCCGGCCGTCACCTCGTCAGACCCGGATCGGTGGTGAGGTCGTCCCGTGTCGACGGGGAGCGATGTTGCCGACGAGTCGTGGGCGGAGTAGCCGCCAGGAGACGACCGAGAGCCCGGCGTACGTGAGCACGTAGGCGATCGCGGTGCCGTACCCGCCCCAGAGGGGGATCGCGGTGGCGAAGAGGACCAGCGCCATGACACCGCCCGCCGCGCCGAGCAGTCCGGCGGTGGTTGTCCAGCCGCCGCCGAGCAGGCCCTGGCTGGCGACCGCGAACGGGGCGAAGGTGATCTCGGCGAGGAGCAGGACCAGCAGCAGTGGGCGGGCGTCGGCGAACTCCGTACCGAAGATCGGGATGATCAGGAACCAGCCGCCGACCCCCACCAGCAGGCTCACCGCCGCCGCCGCGAGCAGTGCCGTGCGCCGGGTCCGGACCACCCTGGACACCCCGGCGCCGAGCGCGACGTCACGGTTGACGATCCAGCCCAGCGCGGCGGGCACCACTCGCGGACCCTCGCTCAGCGTGGCGGCGACCGAGTAGATGCCGACCGTGGCGGCGCCGGCCACCGCACCCAGCACGTACCGGTCGGCGCGCAGGGCCAGGGCCAGCCCCATCGTGAGACCGAGGGCGCGGCAGCCGTGGCGGAGCAGTTCGGCGAGTTCCCGACCGGCGGGCGAGGCGAGCGGGACCAGCCCGACCACGCGCAGCCGGGCGGCCTGTAGGGCGGCGATCGCGACCATGCCGGTGCCCTGGGCGAGCAGCAACGCCCACGCCGAGCGGTCGAGTGTGGCTCCGATGAGCACGCCGACCAGGCCACCGGCGGCGACCAGTGCGGCCCAGACACTGCCCGCACGGGAGCGGCCGGTCGCGCACCAGACGTCGGGGAGCTGGGTCAGGGCCACGTACCCGGTGGTGACCACCAGGACCGCGGCCAGGAACGGAGGCTCGCCCAGTCCGGTGTCGACCAGCGGGGCGGCGAGCCGGGAGAGCAGGATGGCGAGTCCGCCCCCGGTCACCACGGAGAGCATCGACCACCAGGTGTACGACGCGAGCAGGCGTGCCCCGGTCGCCGTGCCGCTGACGGCGGGCAGGCGCGAGCGGAGAGCGGAACCGGTGCCCAGACCGGCGAGGAGTCCGGCGATGCTGCCGGTGGTGATGCCGAGCAGCATCAATCCGCGTTGATGTGGCCCGAGGAGTGCGCTGGCCAGTAGGGCGCTGAGTCCGTAGCTGGCCGACTGGGCGAGGCTGGACCCGGTCAGGAAGGCCACCGGAGATCGCCGGCGAGCAGCCGCGACCTGCGTGCCCGTTCCCGCGTTCTCCATGCTGTACCGCCTTGTTCGGGCAGATTATTGAATCTGACCAGAATAGCCAAATCGCCCTCAACGCGCCGCTTCAACTGATACAAACCCTTTGGATACTTTCGGAGTGTTTGGGTCGGAGGCAGTGCCTGTGAACCGGATCTACCTTTCGCCGCCGGACGTCGGGCGGCTGGAAGAGACGTACCTGGTCCGGGCGCTCCGCTCCGGCTGGGTCGCGCCGCTCGGCCCCGAGGTGGACGCGTTCGAGCGCGAGGTGGCCGAACGGGTGGGCGTGGCCCACGCGGTCGCGGTCAGCTCCGGAACCGCCGCCCTGCACCTCGCGCTGCTCGCCCTCGGCGCCGGCCCCGGACAGGTCGTCGTCGTGCCGACCCTGACCTTCGTGGCCACCGCCAACGCGGTCGTCTACACCGGCGCCGAACCGGTCTTCGTCGACTGTGACCCGGCCACCGGCAACATCGACGTCGCTCTCCTGGCCGACCTGCTGCACCGGCTGCGGGTCGCCGGCCAGCGGGTCGCCGCGGTGGTGCCGGTGGACATGTTCGGCGCCTGCGCCGACTACGACGAGATCCTGCCGATCTGCGCCGCCGCCCGGGTGCCGGTGCTGGCCGACGCGGCCGAGTCACTCGGTTCGACCTACCGGGGGCGGCAGGCCGGGTCGTTCGGCCGGATCGCGGCACTGTCGTTCAACGGCAACAAGATCATCACCACCTCCGGCGGCGGCATGATCGTCTCCGACGACGCCGGGCTGATCGCCCACAGCCGCTACCTCGCCACCCAGGCCCGGCAACCCGTGCCGCACTACGAACACCTCGACGTCGGCTACAACTACCGCCTCAGCAACCTGCTCGCCGCCCTCGGCCGGGCCCAGCTCAGCCGCCTGGACGAGATGCTCGCCCGCCGCCGGGAACTGCGCGAACGCTACGCCAAACTCTTCGCCGCCGTGCCCGGCGTACGGCTGCTCGGAGACCCGGAGGAAGGCGGACCCGGCGGCGGACCCGACGTCGACGGTCTCTCCGCCGGGGTCCGGATCGCGCCCGACACCGCCGGAGCCCGAGGCTCCAACTGCTGGCTCACCACGATCGTCGTCGACCCGGAACAGGCCGGCTGGCGGGCGGGGGAGCTCGGCGCGCACCTCGCCGCCGACGACATCGAGACCCGACCCGTGTGGAAACCGATGCACCTCCAGCCGATCTTCAGTCAGTCGCGGGCGGTCCTCACCGGCGCCGCGCAACGACTCTTCGAAGAGGGACTCACCCTGCCCAGCGGCTCCGCCCTGGACGAGACCCAGACGGCCCGGGTCTTCCACGCCATCGAGCAGTTCCTGGCACAGCGGTGACCGAACAGTTGGCCGTGGTCGGAGCCGACAGCGCGGCGGCGCTGATCGACCCGGAATGCCCGGACGTCTACCACACCGCAGGCTACGGCCGGGCCGCCGCCAGCACCGAACCCGGCACCTGGCAGCTCGCCCACTCGACCCACCGGATCCTGGTGCCGTACGTGGTCCGCCGGCTCGACGACGGCACCGGGGCATCCGACGCGGTCAGCCCGTACGGCTACTCCGGAATCCACGTCGGCCCGGGCACCACACCCACCGAACTCGCCCGGTTCTGGGACCGGGCCGTCCACCACTGGCGCGACCAGGCCATGGTCACCCTCTTCCTCCGGTTCTCCCCACTGGACCCCCAGTCGGTCGACGCCGTACGCCACCTCGGCACGATCGACCTCACCCGCCGCGCGGACACCATCACCGTCCCGGTCGACCAGGGGAGCACGGCGATCTGGGCCGGGATGGAGGGTCGGTCCCGTACCGCGATCCGCAAGGCCCGCAACGCCGGCCTGGAGGGGGGCATCCGGGCCGCCGGCATCGACGACGTCGCCGCCGGGTCACCCTTCCGCAAGCTGTACGAGCAGACCATGGTCCGGGTCGGCAGCGCCCCCGGTTACCACTTCCCCGAGGTGTACTACCGGACGCTGGTGGACGGCCTCGGCAAGGCGCTGCTGATCGCCGAGGTACGCGACCCCGGCGGCACGGTGGTCGCCGCCGCGCTCGTCCTGCGCCACCGCGACCGGGCCCACTACCACCTGGCCGGCTCCGACCCCCGCAGCGTCCGGGAAGGCGCCAACAACCTGCTGCTCTGGACCATCCTGGAGTGGGCTGCGGAGAACGGCTGCGCGCTCGTCCACCTCGGCGGCGGGGTCCGCGCCGACGACGGGCTGTTCCAGTTCAAACGTTCCTTCGGTGGCATCCGGACGCCGTTCTGGACCGGGGCGGTGGTGCTCGACCCCGGACGTTACGCGGCCCTGCTCGGCACCCACGCCCGCAACCTCGGCCGGACCGTCGAAGAACTCCGCGAAACCGGGTACTTCCCGGGCTACCGGCTGGGGCGGGGCTGAGGCGATGACCGACCGACGTACCGACACCGACACCGACACCGACCCGTCGCCGGTCGCCTCCCGAGGGGAGTTCGCCTCCCGCTGGGAGGTCGGCTCCAGTTTCCCCCTCCACCAGGCCACCGGGGCGGACTGGACCGGCCCGCCACCACCGGCCACGCCCCCGTACGGCGAACTCTTCGGCTCGGGCCGGCAGGCGCTGCGCGCACTTGTCGAGTTCGGCCGGCGCGAGTACGGCTGGACCGCCCTGCACCTGCCCACGTACTACTGCGACGAGGTGGCCGACGCGGTCACCGACGTGCTGCCGGTCCTGCGCTACCCGGCCGGCCCGGACGGGGGAGAGCCGCCGGTCGTCGCGCCCACCGACGCGGCGGTGCTGGTCTCGTACTTCGGTGCGCCGCCGGTGGTGCCGGCACCGGCCGGGGCGACCCTGATCGTCGACGTCACCCACGACCCCCGGGCGCCGTGGCTGCCCTCGCTGCGGGCCGACTACGTCTTCGCCTCGCTGCGCAAGACGCTGCCGCTGCCCGACGGTGGGGCCCTCTGGTCGGACACCGGTCGGCCGCTGCCGTCCGCCGGTCCGCCGACCGCCCGCCACCTGGCCGTGGTCGACCGGGTGCTGGCCGCCATGTGCCTCAAGGCCGCCTACCTGGCCGGCGCACCGCTGGACAAGCAGCGCTACCTGGCCCGCTACGCGGCCGGCGAGGACCTGCTGCGCACCGCCGACGTCAGTGGCATCTCCGAGTTCTCCCGGCAGGCCCTGCACGCGCTCCCGGTCGACCGGCTCCGCCTGCGCCGGATCGAGAACGCCGCGCTGCTCGCCGCCGGTCTGTCCGGGCTGCCGGGGCTGACCGCCCGCGCGTACCCCCTCGGGGTCGTGCTGAAGTTCGGCTCGCACCGGTCCCGCGAGGCGGTACGGCACGGCCTGATCGAACGCTCCGTCTACCCGGCGGTGCTCTGGCGACTCGTCGAGCCGGACGAGAACGACGACCAGGTCCGCTACTCGCGTCGGATGCTCTTCCTGCACACCGACCACCGATGGAGCGGGTCGGACATGGCCCGGGTGGCGGAACTGGTGCGCGCACTGCACCCGGCCACCGCCGAGAGCGTGCCGGCCTCCGCCCCGACCGGACCGGTGTCGGTCCCGAGAGGAGAAACATGCTGACCGGCCGACTGGTCGGCCTGCGCCCGATGCAGGCCGACGACCTCGACTTCTTCGCCGACCTGGCCAACGCGCCGCAGGTTCGCAGCCACGTGGTGGGCTGGGACTGGCCGGTGGCGCGCGACGCGCAGCGGGACTGGTTCGCCAGCGCCTCCCGCGACCCACGCAACCGCCGGCTCACCGTCGTCGACCGGGCCAGCGGGAAACCGGTGGGCATGACCGGACTGTGGGAGATCGACTGGCACAACCAGTCCGCCCTCACCGCGGTCAAGCTCATGCCCGGTGCCACGCCCAAGGGCGCCGGCACCGACTCGATCATGCTGACCATGGCCTGGAGCTTCTACGAGGTCGGGCTCCGCCGCCTGCACAGCACCGTGCTCGACTTCAACGCGGCCAGCCTCGGCGCCTACGTACGCCGCTGCGGTTGGCAGATCGAGGGCCGGGACCGGGAGGCCGTCTTCCGTCGCGGCACCTGGCACGACCTGATCCGGGTGGCGATCCTGCGCCCCGAGTTCGACGCCGGACCGGACGCCGCCGAGTACGTCGAACGGGTCTGCGGCGCCACCCCCGCACCACCGATGCCGCCGAGCCAGGACCACCCGGCCCGGCACCTCGACCCCGCGCGGGCCTGACCGTGGAAGGACAGACAGTGGCAGGACTGCGAATAGCCATCCTGTTCAAACACCGGCAGAGCGGGCGGTGGATGCTGCCGCAGATCGAAGAACTCCGCCGCCGGGGACACCAGGTGATGGTGGTGCTGCCGCCGGGTCCGGGGCCGCTGCCCACGGAACTGAACCGGCGCGGCATCGACGTGGTCGAGTCCCCGTTCGACTTCCGTTTCCGGCCGAACCTCGCCACCCTGCGCGGCCTCTGGCACCTCCGCCGGCTCCTGCGCGACCTGCGCCTGGACATCCTGAAATACCACCTGTACGCCCCCGCCCTCGCCGCCCGGTTCACCTCGGTGGGCCTGCGGCTCGGCCGGGTGCACGTGGTCGTCGGACCGCTCTTCCTCGAATCCCGGCTCATCCGTACCGTCGAGCGCTGGCTCTGGCGCGCCGACGACGTGGTCATCTGCGGCACCGAGTACACCTCCCGCCAGTACGGCGCACTCGGGGCCCCGCCGGAACACCGCCCGGCCACCACCCCCGGGATCGACACCGGACACTTCAGCCGGCGCCGCTACGTCGCCGAGCAGCGGCATGTGGCGAACCGGCGTACCGGGGCGGAACGCGACCACGCGGTCGAGCCCGGGTCGGACGGGCCGACGGCGGAGGAACTGCGGGCCAAGATCCGGGCCGAGCTGGGGGTCGCCCAGGACGCATTCGTCGTGATCATGGTCGCCTACGTGTACGCGCCGAAACGGCTGACGTACAACGGACGCGGAATCAAGGGACACGACCTGCTGCTCCCCGCCTGGCAGTCCTTCCACGCCCGGCACCCCAACTCCCACCTGCTGCTGATCGGCGGCGGCTTCTCCCCGCCCGGCGAGACACACCGGCGGGACCTCGTCCGCCGCTTCGGTGTCGACACCGACCCGAGCGTGACCTGGCTGGAGTCGGTGACCGAGGTGCGCCCGTACTACAACGCGGCCGACCTGAGCGTCAGCCCGTCGCTGTCGGAGGGGCACGGCGCCCCGGTCGAGGCGGGCTCGATGGGGCTGCCGAGCATCGTCAGCGACGCCGGTGGACTGCCCGAGGTGGTCGACGAGGCCAGCGGCTGGGTCGTACCGGCCGGCGAGGTCGCGCCCCTGGAAGCCGCGCTGGTCGCCGCGTACCGGGAGTTCGAGGCGGGTGAGCTGACCCGGCGTGGCGACGCCGCCCGCGAACGGATGGTCAAGTTCTTCGACCACGGGCCGGCGGCCGAGAGGATCGCGGACATCGTGGAGCGGACCGCGGCCGGGGTGCGTACGCGATGAGGGTCGTGGTGACCACCGAGACCCGGTTCTCCCGTGCCCCGGACGGCTCGGTCTGGACCCAGGACGGCCCGGCGTACCCGTTCTTCAGCCGCTACCTCGCCGCCTTCGACACGGTCCGGGTGGTGGCCCGGCTCCGGCACGTCGACACGCCCGCGGGCAACGCCCACCGGGTCGACGGGCCCGGGGTCGAACTCTGGCCGCTGCCGCACTACGTCGGCCCCCGGCAGTACCTCGCGAGCTGGCGCTCCATCCGCCAGGCGGTACGCGCCGCGGCACAACCGGGCGACGCGGTGATCCTGCGCGTCCCGTCGCCGACCGGCGCGATGCTGGCCGGATGGCGGGAGCGGCAGCGGCTGCCGTACGCGATCGAGGTCGTCGGCGACCCGTACGACGTCTTCGCCCCCGGTGTGGTGGAGCACCCGCTGCGTCCGTTCCTGCGCCAGTGGGGCACCACCCGGCTGCGCCACCTGTGCCGCTCCGCCGGTGCGGTCGCGTACGTCACCGAACGCCACCTCCAGTCGCGTTACCCGAGCCGACCGGACGCGCTCAGCGTCGCCTACTCCAGCGTGGACCTGCCGGCGGAGGCGTTCGTCCCCGCGCCCCGGCGGGTCGACCGGGCGCCCCGGCCCGGCACACTGATCTCGATCGGTTCGCTCGACCAGCTCTACAAGGGCATCGACACCCTGATCGAGGCGCTGGCCCGGATCGCCGCCGACGGCGAGGCCCCCCGGCTGGTGCACCTCGGCGACGGGCGCTTCCGGCCGCAGCTGGAACGGCTCGTGGTCGAGGCGGGACTGGCCGACCGGGTCACCTTCGTCGGCACCGTCCCCGCCGGCCCGGCCGTACGTAAACACCTCGACGCCGCGGACCTGGTGGTGGTGCCGTCGCGTACCGAGGGGCTGCCCCGGGTGCTGATCGAGGCCATGGCGCGCGGTCTGCCCGCGCTCGGCTCCAACGTCGGTGGCATCCCGGAGCTGCTCGGCGCCGAGGACATGGTGCCGCCGAACGACCCGTTCGTGCTCGCCGCCGCGATCCGGCACTTCCTCGCCGACCCGGCCCGGCTCACCGCCGCCTCGGCCCGCAACCTGGCCCGGGCACAGGACTACTCGGTCGCCTCCCTGCGTCCGCGCCGCGACGACTTCTATCGCACCGTGCGGGACACCGCCACCCGTCGGGTACCGGCAGGCCGTCGCGCGTGACGGGTTCATCGACCCGACAGGGCGACGCCCGAGGCGACACCGGCGGGTCGATCGCCAGCCAGCGTGCGCGGCCGGCGGTGGAGCGGGCCGTCCGGGTGGTGCACGTGATCAGCTGGTTGGACCGGGGGCGGGCCGAGACGGTCTCGCTCGACGTGTGCCGCTCCATCCCGCCGACCGAGGTGGAACAGATCTTCCTCACCCTCAACGGGCAGGAGGGCGCCCTGGCCGAGGAGTTCCGGCACACCGGCGCCCAGGTGGAGCAGTGCCCGGCGGGTCCAGGACGTACGTTCGGGCCCCGGCTCTGGCGTCGGCTGCGTGAACTCCGCCCGGACGTGGTCGTCTCGCACGTCGGCCTGACCAGTGCGGTGATCCTCCTGGTGGCCCGGCTCGCCGGGGTGCCGGTGCGGATCGCCCGGATGTGGAACGAGGGCGACGGCCGCCCGGACAGCCGGCGCCGACGGCTGCGACGGTCGGTGCTGCGTTGGCTGCTGCGCAGGGTCGCCACCAGTGTGGTCGGGGTGACCGCCGCCGCGTTACGACTCGCCGGCCCGCCGCCCGGGGACGGCCGCTACCAGGTGCTCTACGGCAGTGTGAACCCGAGCCGGGTGGAGGGCTGGGAGCGGGCCGCCGCCCGGTCGCGCTGGCAGTTGCCGACCGACGTACCGGTGCTGGCGTACCTGGGGCGCTCGTCACCGGAGAAGAACCGTCCGTACCTGGTGCGGGTGCACCGTGCCGTCCGCGCCCGGTGGCCGGACGCGCGCCTGTTCGTGGTCGGCCCCGGTGGTGCCGACGACCTGGTGGGGGCACATCCGGAGATCGTCGACGACCCGCTGGTCGTGCTCGCCGGTGAGACTGACGAGATCGCCTCGGTGCTGGCCGCGATCGACGTGCTGCTGCTCCCCTCCCGCCGGGAAGAGTTGCCGGGGGTGGTGCTGGAGGCACTGGCCGCCGGGGTTCCGGTGGTCGCGACCGACCTGCCGTGTCTGCGCGAGGTCGAGCCCCAGGTACGCGGGCTCGTCCTGCTGCCGCTCGCCGACGGGCCGCACCGATGGGCAGAGGCGGTGGTGACGCAGATCCAGCTCGGCCCGGTCGCGCGCAACGAGATCCGGGACAGCCTGTACCGGTCGCCGTTCCTGTTGACGAGCGCGGTCGCACGCTGGCGGGAACTCTGGACGGTGGATGGGCGATGAGGGTGGAGCAGCCGAGTGTTGCCAGCCCGATCGCTGACCGACCCGGGTGGCGCCGGCCGGCTCAACGCAGCGCGGGCACCCGCCGATGGCGGGCCCCCTTCCGGGCCGGTGTGACCCTCGGCCGGGAGACCCTCCGGTAACGCTTGCGCAGGGTTCCGGACAGGTGCAGTCCGCCGTAGAGCACGGCGCCGTACACCAGGGTCTTCACCAGGGCGAAGCTCTCGCCCCGGAAGTTGTACATCCAGGTGATGGTGAAGAGCATGCTCGCGTAGAGGTAGAAGTCGCCCTGGTCCACCCGGCGGGCGAGCAACCGTTGCACGACGGTGAGCGCGACGAAGACCAGCGGGATGCCGGCCATGCCGAAGTTGAGGTACGCCTCGGCGGCCAGTGAGAAGCCGTAGCCGCCGGGGGAGCCGGGGGCGTAGAGGTCGACCAGCCATTGCGCGAGCGCGTACTGCTGGCCGATGGGCAGGACGCCGAGCAGGGCGTCCCAGTACGTCTCGCCGTACCGGTGCGGCATCTGGTCGGGTACCAGGTTCATCACGTACGTGTCCGGGAACGTGACGGTTCCCTCGTTCAGGAGGCGGGTGGTGCCCTCGCCGACCCCGGGGCTGCGGATGCTGGCCAGATAGGTGGCGACGACGATGCCGGTGCCACCGATCAGCGCCAGCCGCAGCGACATGGCCCGGCGTCGGAAGATCTGTACGTGCAGCAGGACGGCGAACAGCGCGAAGAGGAAGTCGCGCTCGTTGGTGACCAGGCAGTAGCCGACGTAACAGGCGATGTTCGTCGCGTAGGCGATGGTGCCGAGCCGGGTGGACCGGGCGGCGAAGTAGAGCGAACAGGCCATGGTCTGCAACAGCAGGTAGTCGTAGTGCCATGGCCCGGCGAGCGTGATCCGGTCGAGTTTGTTGCCGGCGAGCATCGCCGGTCCGTGCCACACCATGATCGCTAATGCGTAACCGGCCAGCCCCAGCAGCAGGGGGGCCACCAGGGGGAGGGGGTGTGCGGCGTCGTCGAGTCGGGTCCGGTCCAGCGCTCCCCGGCGGACCGGGAGGAGCACGCCCACCAGGAGCATGCCGAGCAGCCCCAGCAGCAGGCCGAACGAGGCGGCGCCGATCCGGTCGGTCACGATCCCGTAGTAGATGTCCCGCCCGAGGGCGTAGTTGACCGCCGGGCCGAGGCCGAAGAAGGCGAAGTAGCCGGCCAGGTACGGCAGCACGTCCCGGCGCCCGGACCGCAGCAGCAGCAGGATGGGCACCGCGATCGCGCCGACGACACTGATCCAGATCATCGTGGTGTTGTTCAGGTCCACGACCGTCCCCTCAGGGCTCGGCGCAGCATGAGCGCCTTGAGTGTGCCGTCTCCGGCGACCGTCAGTACGACGGTCCAGGCGGCTCCGTCGAGTCCATAGCGGGGGATGAGCAGGGCGCCGGCGAGCGCGGTGAGCAGCAGGGTGGCGACGCTCGCGGTGAACTGGTTGCCGAACCGGTGCAGCGCGGAGAGCGCGGTGCCCACGATGAAGACCGCTCCGCTGAGCGCGGCGACGACGGTGAGCAGGGTCAGCACCGAGGCGTGCCGGGCGTAGGGCGCCCCGTACACCAGGTTGAGGGCGGGCCGTCCGAGGATCGCGGCGGCGCCGACGGCGAGGGCGCCGAGCAGGAGCGTGACCAGGACGAGTCGGTTGATGAGCCGGGTGAGGGCGACGACCTGGTTGCTCGCGTAGAGCTGGGACATCCGGGGCAGCATGGTCTGGGCGACCGCCGCGAACACGGCGTTGGCGGCGAGGACGACGTATCCGATGGCGGCGAAGATGCCGAGCGCCGCCGTACCGAGTTGGTGCCCGACGAGGTAGCGGGGCAGGTTGACGGTGAACGAGGCGAGTCCGGAGGCGACGCCGAGCGGAAGCGCGAGCGTCGCCAGCGCGGCCAGCCGTCTGCTCGTCGCCGACCAGGTGTCGCCGGCAGGCTCCGGGCTGTCGACAGCAGGATCGGCGTCGTCGGGCGGGAGGGTACGTCGCAGCGACCGGGTGGTGACCACGCAGTAGACGACCGCGCCGAGGGCGGAGCCCGCGACCGAGCCCACCACCGCCCACGCCACGCTTCCGGTGAGCACGAGCAGGGTGGTCACCGCGAGCACGGTGGCGACCCCGTTCACGATCATCGAGAGGCTGATGCTCTTCATCCGGCCGTGGCGTTGGAAGAGTCCGAGGTAGATGTCGCCGACGCCGTCCAGCGCCTTCGCGATGCCGACCAGCAGCACGACGACGGCACCGGACGGGCCGACGAACGTGGCGACGACGGCGACCACCACCGTGGCGACGGTCATGCCGAGTAGGCGCAGCCGTAGGTAGTCGTCGAAGCTGAAGCGCGAGTGCGCGTCGGTCACCTGGACGGTCCGCAGGGCGAGTCCGGCGACGAGCGTGACCGGGGCCGCCACGGCGAGCCCGAGGGCGTACTGACCGATCATGGCCGGGTTTCCGTAGCGGGCCAGCACCACGATGACCAGCCACTGCGCCAGCGCGGCGACGAGGATGCCGAGCAGACTCCAGGTGATCTGGCCGACGACGCCGCCGATCCGGCGGGTGGCGGGGCTCCCGGCGGGTGCCGGGTCACCGGTGGGGGGTGCGGCTGTCGCCGCGTGACCGGGGAGGGTCATCCGGCGTGGACGCCGGTGGCCCAGATGGTCGCCGGCCAGGGCCAGCCTTGGGGCAGCAGCAGGTCGCTGCAGACGTTCCAGGTGCGGGCGGCCAACCGGTACGAGGTGCCGGAGAGGTCGCGCCGGACCCGGGAGTTCGGCATCGTCGGTCCACCGCTCACGCCGGTGCGGATGTCGACCAGCCCGGCCGTGGCGCACGCCGCGCGCAGCGACTCCTCCGACATCACCCTCAGGTTGTGGGTGGCAAGTGTGTCCGGACTGAACCGTCGCAGGAGCGCGACCAGCGCGGGGTGGGAGTAGTTCGGGACCGTCACCGCGACGACGCCGCCGGGCCGGAGGAACCGTCGATGGTGCGTGACGATCTCGGCCGGGTCGTCGAAGTGTTCCACCAGTCCGAATGAGACGACCAGGTCAACCGGCGGTAGTTCGGCCGTACGGACGTCGCCCAGGTGCAGGGTCGCGGGGATGCCGCCGGCCGCCAGCAGCCGTCGGGCGGTCTTCAGGCCCTCGGGTGCGAAGTCGATCCCGTGGTAGGTGTGGTTGGGCCGGAGCTGGTGCAGCAGCATCAGCATGCTGCCGGGAGCGCAGCCGAGTTCGAGCACGTCGACCGGCTGGCCAGGGGCGCGGCCGGTGCTGTCGAGCAGGTCCGACAGCAGCTGGTGCCAGGTGCGGGTCGCCCTCAGCCGTTGCTTGACCTGGCCGGTCATCCGGCTGGGCTGGGGCTGGGTCCACAACTGGTCCCATGATTCGGTGGAGGTCAACTCCGTGGATTTGGTCATCCCCGTCTCCTGATCCCGGCGGTAGAAACCGGCCCGGATATCTCGGATCCACTCTGGTCGGCCGGTTCGGTCCGCGCCGGCTCCCGTGCCCGTCGTGGTACGTCACGGGTACGGGAGTGGACTGGGAGAAACCGGACGGTGATCCTCGTCCCGGGTGGGACGCTGTTCGACCGAAGATCGACAAAGCGGACTCAACTCGCGAAAAGCACTCTACCAGCCGTTGAGTCGCAAAAAGCCGTTTGCTCTATTCGGCCGCGACAGCGGGCAGGACGATGCTGAAGGTCGTACCGACGCCGAGTTCACTGGCGACGGTGATGGTGCCGCCGTGGTCGGTGACGATCTGCCGGGTGATGGCGAGACCGAGTCCACTGCCACCGGTGCCGCGTCCCCGGGCCGAGTCCGCCCGCCAGAACCGGTCGAAGACGTGCGCAAGCGCGTCCGGAGCGATGCCGCAGCCGTCGTCGGAGACGCGGATCAACGCACCGGCACCCGCCCGCGACGCGTGCAGCGTGAGGTTGCCGCCAGCGGCGGTGGCCCGCAGTGCGTTCGTGATCAGATTTCCGACCACCTGACGCAACCGGTCCGGGTCCGCGTGCACGACCACCGGCTCGGCGACCACCCGGAGCGTTACCCCGGCCGCCTCGGCCAGCGCCCGGTGGGCGGTCTGGCAGGTCTCCAGCAACTCGGCCAGGTCGACGTGGACCCGGTGGTACGCCAACGTGCCCGCCTCGGCCAGGGCCAGTTCCTGCAGGTCGTCGACGATCCGTTGTTGCAGCACCGCCTCCTCGTGCAGGGAGGCGAACAGCTCCGGGTCCGGCTTGATCACCCCGTCCTTCAGCGCCTCCAGATAGCCGCGCAGATTCGCCAACGGACTGCGGAGCTCATGGGCGACGTCGGCCACCAGCCGGCGCTGCCGCTCCTCGCCGCGTTGCAGCGAGTCGGCCATCTGGTTGAACGAGCGTCCCAGTTTGGCCAGTTCGTCGCGGCCGCTCACCGGAACCCGCCCGGAGAGGTCGCCCCGGCCGAGCCGTTGCGCGGCGGCGGTGAGACGCCCGATCGGGCGGATCACCCGGTGGCTCAGCAGCGCCGTACAGAGGACCGCGATTCCCGCCACCCCGGCGACCCCGGCGAGCACCGGGCCGGTGGTCAGCACGGCCCCCGGATCGCTCTGCGCGCCGAGATAGAGCCGTACCGGCTGCGGCGCCACGTCGTTGATCTGGAGGTTGAACACCTGGGTCAGGCAGGCGATCGCCGCCTCCGAGACCGGAGTGGCGGTCGGCGAGACGCCGTTGCGGAGCCGCGGATCGGTGAAGTCCGCGCCGGGTTTGGCGACTGGTGCCCGCCCGGGTAGGACCGGCTGCGGCGGACCACCGTCCGGATTGTCGGCCCCGTCCGACGTGACGCAGCGGGTGGTCCGGTCGATGTCCGTGTTGACGTTCCGCCCCGCCTCGGCGGCGCTGGCCCGACAGTCGTCGAGGCTCTCCAGGTCCCCCTTCCCGATGTCCGGGCCGGGTTCGAAGGTCGGCACCCCGAGCGCACCGCCGGAACTGACCACGTCCAGCCCTCGCCGGGTCAGACAGGCGGCGAACAGCACGCCCGACCGGTAGCTTCCGATCGCCTTGACCGTGATTCCCGCCGGGTCGGACTCCGTACCGCCCAGGGAGAGCGTCGGCCTCGGATTGACCACCGCAGTGAGCGGGCCGAGTGGCCGGAAGGCGCGGCCCGGGTCGCGCACCGTGTCGGTGTCCACCAGCACCCCGAGGTCGCTCTCCAGGTGGATCCGTTGACCGGTGTCCTGGTGCAGCCGTATGACAAGATCGGCGACGCCTTCCCAGGTGCCCTGCCGGCTGCCGTACGCCTTCAGTTCGGAACTGATCATGTCGACCTGTTCCTGGCTGGCACTGGCCGAGGCGGCGAGCTGCTCCCGGGCCTGGCGCAGGGTCAGCCAGGCGGTCGCGCAGGTCGCGCTGAGCGCGACGAACATGACCAGCCCGAGCACCCGGAACCGGAAGCTCACAGCGAGCTGGTCGCCGGGACCGGCGGCGTCGGGGCGTCGGCCAGGCGGTAGCCGCGACCGAAGACGGTCTGCACGTAGCGGGGGTCGGCCGCGTCGGGTTCGATCTTGCGGCGCAGGTTCATCACGTGTACGTCGACCGTGCGTTCCAGCACGTAGTGGTCGAAACCAAAGGCCCGGTCGATGATCTGCGCCCGGGTGAACGCCCGCCCCGGTTCGCTGGCCAGCACCTCCAGGATGCCGAACTCCTTCGCGGTGAGGGTGATCGGCCGACCGGCGATCCGCACCTCGAACCGGCCCGCGTCGATCTCCAACTCGCCGACGGTGAGCACCGCCTGGTTGCCCGCGCTCACCACCCCGGCGCGGCGCAGCAGGGCCCGGACCCGCGCGGCCAGCTCCCGTGGGCTGTACGGCTTGGTCAGGTAGTCGTCCGCGCCGAGGTCGAGCCCGAGCAGGATGTCGTCCTCGGTGGTACGGGCGGTGAGCAGCAGGATCGGCAGGTCCGACTCCGCCCGCAGGACCCGACACACGTCGAGACCGTCGACGATCGGCATCATCACGTCGAGTACCACCAGATCGGGCCGACGGGCGCGGACCTGGTCCAGCGCGGCCCGCCCGTCACCGACCAGCAGGACGCTGTGGCCCTCCCGTTCGAGGTAGATCCGAACCAGATTCGCCTGCTTACGGTCGTCCTCGGCAACCAGGATCCGTGCGCCCATGACTCCTCATCCGTGAGACGGGTAGCGTTCGGACGGATTCAACCCGTCACCGGTGAAGGAGTCGTTAAGGCCACGTGCGGAAGCTGTATGGCGCCGGTCGTCCGGTTCGGCGTACCGCAAGGCAACGCCTTCTTCGTCGGTCCTTCACACCCGGCTCCCTACCGTATCCCCATGTTGGTACGAGAGCCACGCAGCGCCGTTGCACCCCACCTGACCAGTCGTGAAGAGCAGCGTTGGCGCGCGGCGCGACGCCGGATGCGGGAGACGCTGGCGCTGCGCCGGGCCGAGGCTGCGGCCGGCCGGGCCAGTGAGACGACCACGCCCGATGGTCACGCGTGACGGAATGCTCACCCTGAGTGAGAGATGATCGCCCCGGTCATGGCCAGTGCGGACCCGCGGCGAGCCGGCGGTCGAGCAGTTGGGCCAGCGGCATCGACTCGCCGTCCCGCCCACCCTCACCGACCACCAGCCGGGGCTCCTGCGGCGTGACGGTGACCCCGGTCAACCGCGCCCGCCAGCTTGCCGGCACGGTGAGCAGGTAGAACTCACCGGCGGTGCTGACCGCCCTGGTGCGGTTGACGTCGACGTACCAGCCGACCAGGCCGGTCCGGTAGCGGGCGCCACCGGGAGCGAGCGCGCTCAGCGGGGAGGGCGGCAGCTCACGCCGTTCGGCCTCCCGGACAAAACCGGCGACCAGCTCCCGCGCCTGCCCGGTCTCCCGGGCCCGGCGCTGGCGGTCCGCCTCGGCGCGTACCTCGACCGCGCGGCGGTGCTCCGCCCGCCAGGCGGCCTGCCCGTCGTCGACCATCAGCAGACCGTACGTCAGCGCTCCCAGTGGTGCCTCCCCGCCGCGACCGGTGGTGGTCGCGACGGGGAGGACCCGGCGTGCACGGGTCAGCGGCCGGAGCCGCCGAGGCCCTTGTCGAGCCCGGCGCGACGCAGGGCGTCGGCCATCGCACCGCTCGGCGCGGAGTTGCCACCGCCGCCACCGCCCCCGCCGCCGCCGCGACCCTGCCGGGACTGGCCACCGCCGCCCCGGGAACCACCCCGGTCGGCACCACCCCGGTCGGCACCGCCCCGGTCCCGGCGCTCGCCCGTCGGGCGTTCCCGACGGTCGCCACCGCCGGTACGCGGCGCAGCGGCGGTCGCCTCGTCCTCCAGCCGCAGGGTGAGCGAGATCCGCTTGCGTGGTACGTCCACGTCCAGCACCTTCACCCGGACCACGTCGCCCGACTTCACCACGTCCCGGGGGTCCTTCACGAAGGTGTTCGACATCGCCGACACGTGCACCAGTCCGTCCTGGTGCACCCCGATGTCGACGAAGGCGCCGAAGGCGGCGACGTTGGTGACCACGCCCTCCAGCAGCATGCCGGGGGTCAGGTCGCCGATCTTCTCGACGCCCTCGGCGAAGGTGGCGGTACGGAAGGCCGGGCGTGGGTCACGTCCCGGCTTCTCCAGCTCCCCGATGATGTCGGTGACGGTCGGCAGACCGAATGTCTCGTCGACGAAGTCGGTCGGCTTCAGCGCGCGCAGCAGCGCGCTCTTGCCGATCAGGGAGCCGATGTCCCCGCCGGTGCTGGCGAGGATGCGCCGGACCACCGGGTACGACTCCGGGTGGACCGCGGAGGCGTCCAGTGGGTCGTCGCCGTCCGGGATGCGGAGGAACCCGGCGCACTGTTCGAACGCCTTCGGCCCGAGCCGGGGGACCTCCTTCAGCGCCCGGCGGCTCCGGAACGGGCCGTGCGTGTCCCGGTGCAGCACGATGTTCTCGGCGAGCCCGGCACCGATCCCGGAGACCCGGGTGAGCAGCGGGGCCGAGGCGGTGTTCACGTCGACCCCGACACCGTTCACGCAGTCCTCGACCACCGCGTCCAGCGAACGGGAGAGCTTCACGTCGGAGAGGTCGTGCTGGTACTGGCCGACGCCGATCGAGCGCGGCTCGATCTTCACCAGTTCGGCCAGCGGGTCCTGGAGCCGGCGGGCGATCGAGACCGCGCCGCGCAGCGACACGTCCAGGCCGGGCAGCTCCTGCGACGCGTACGCCGAGGCGGAGTAGACCGAGGCGCCGGCCTCGGAGACCATCACCTTGGTCAGGTTCAGCCCCGGGTGCAGTTTGATCAGGTCGGCGGCGAGCTTGTCGGTCTCCCGTGAGGCGGTGCCGTTGCCGATCGCGACGAGGTCCACCGAGTGGGCCTTCGCCAGCCGGGCGAGGGTGTCGATGGACTGGTCCCACTGGCGGCGCGGCTCGTGCGGGTAGATCGTGTCGGTGGCGAGCACCTTGCCGGTCGCGTCGACCACGGCGACCTTCACGCCCGTACGCACGCCGGGGTCGAGACCCATCGTGGTCCGGCTGCCGGCCGGGGCGGCGAGCAGCAGGTCGCGCAGGTTGGTCGCGAAGACCCGGACGGACTCGTCCTCGGCCGCCTGCCAGAGCCGCATCCGCAGGTCCGCGCCGAGGTGGATCAGGATCCGGGTACGCCACGCCCAGCGCACCGTGTCGGTCAACCACCGGTCCGCCGGCCGGCCCCGGTCGGCGACCCCGAACCGGGCGGCGATCTCCAACTCGTACCGGGTCGGGCCGACCGGGGCGCTGTCGTCCTGCGGAACCTCCTCGGGGTCCATGCTCAGGTCGAGCACGCCCTCCTTCTCGCCCCGGAACATCGCCAGCACCCGGTGCGAGGCGACCCGGGTGTACGGCTCGGTGAAGTCGAAGTAGTCCGAGAACTTCGCCCCGGTCTCCTGCTGGCCGTCGCGTACCCGGGCGGTCAGCCGCCCCCGCGACCACATCTGCTCACGCAGCGACCCGATCAGGTCGGCGTCCTCGGCGAACCGCTCGACCAGGATCGCCCGTGCGCCGTCGAGTGCGGCGGTCGGATCCGCCACGCCCTTCTCGGCGTCGACGTAGGCGGTCGCGGTCGCCCGGGGATCGAGTCCCGGGTCGGCGAGAAGCTGGTCGGCGAGGGGTTCGAGGCCCGCCTCCCGGGCGATCTGCGCCCGGGTCCGCCGCTTGGGCTTGTACGGCAGGTAGATGTCCTCCAGCCGGGCCTTCGAGTCGGCCGCCAGCAGCGACGCCTCGAGCGCCTCGTCCAGCTTGCCCTGGCTGCGGATGGACTCCAGGATCGCCGCCCGGCGCTCCTCCAACTCCCGCAGGTAGCGCAGCCGTTCCTCGAGGGTGCGCAGTTGCGCGTCGTCGAGCATGCCGGTGACTTCCTTGCGGTAACGGGCGATGAAGGGCACGGTGGCCCCGCCGTCGAGCAGTTCGACGGCGGCCGTTACCTGCCGCTCGCGTACGCCGAGCTCCTCGGCGATCCGCTGATGAACAGACGTCGTCACGATCCTGGTCCGCCTTCTCCGGGTGGGTTACGTACGCATTGTGCCGCCCGGCACCCGTGTGGCGGTGTCGCGGGGGCGCGGAGATTCAGCGGCGGATGCTGAGGGTGGCGGCGGCGACCGTCGCGTCGACCGCGGCGAGCAGGTCGGCGAGGGCGGGTGGCAGCAGCCGGCGGGCGGCCGAGATCCGCTGCGCCACCGCGTGTTCGGGCAGGCCGAAGACCCGGATCAGACCGCTGGAGCGGACCAGTGCGGCGAGCGTCGCGTCTCGGATGTCGAGCGGCTGGTCGGAGCGTTCCAGCACGGCGGCGAGCCGCACCCGGGGCGCGGCGACCCGGTTCGGGTCCCGGCCGGGCCAGCGGACGGTCATCCGCAGGGTCAGGGTGCGCCGACTGTGCCGGCGCAGCGCGCCCGCGCTGACCAGCCGCAGGCCGACCTGTTCGTGCACCTGGGGGCGGATGAACTCCAGCCAGGCGCGGGCGTTGTGCCCGTCGCCCTGGCGGACGATCTCACCGAGGGTCCGGTCGGCGACCGGGTCCTGCCAGGCCCGGTTGTCGGCGACGAAGACGTCGCCCCGGGTGATGGTGATCCGTCCGGCCAGGGCCAGTTCGGCGAGGATCGCGCCGGCCAGCGCCGAGTCGAGCAGGTTCGCGGCAGCCAGTGGTTTGCCGTTGTAGTCGTCGTGTCCGATGAGGAAGAGTTCATCGGCGAGTCGTTCGGTATCGCCCAGGAACTTGTTCATGGCTCGTCTCCGGCCCCGCCCGGTACCGTCGTGACGCTTCGGTAGCTCCGCGTGTTGATGCAGGACGCTACGGCAAGGAATCACCGCGCTCAACCCGCTCGTGGTAGTTGCGTCGGGCAACGGACTCCCGGAGCGGGAACTGTCGGATGAACGTACAAACTTGTCGCCCGGCGGAAACGGCCATAACCTCTCCTGATTGTCGATCGACAATGTTTTGACCGGTCAGGAGCGACCGCACATGCCAACCGAGCCGCGCATCCCCGGCATCCCGTTGCGCCCCGGTCGGCTGGGAACCGGGCGGCTGGCGCTCTTCGCCATCGCGGCCGCCGCGCCGCTGACGGCGGTCGGTGGTGCCGTCCCGATCATGTACGCGGTCAGCGGCAACGCCGGAGCTGCGTTCTGTTTCCTGGTGCTGACGATCGTGCTGGCCGTGTTCGCCGTCGGTTACACCAGCATGAGCCGGTACGTGCCGAACCCGGGTGCTTTCTCCTCGTATATCGCCAAGGGACTCGGCCGGGCCGGGGCGGTTGCCGCCGCCTTTGTCGCGTTGCTCGCGTACAACGCGATCCAGATCGGTCTGTACGGACTGATCGGCGCGATTCTCGGCGAGTTCGTCGGCGAGGAATTCGCGCTGGAACTCGACTGGTGGATCTGGGCGCTGGTCGCCTGGGCGGTGGTGAGCGTGCTCGGCGTACTCCAGCGGGATCTTTCCGGGCGGGTGCTCGTCATTCTGCTGATCCTGGAATTGCTCGTCCTGGCGGCGCTCGTGGTGCTGGCCCTGGACAATCCGGCCGGGGGCCGGGTCAGTGTGACCGGCCTCGACCCCGGCAGCCTCTCGGCGACCGGCCTCGGCGCGGTCCTGGCCCTGGGCGCCGCCGCGTTCGTCGGCGTCGAGTCCGCCCCGGCCTACCGTTCGCAGGCGCGGAACCCGCGCCACACCGTGGCCCGCGCCAGCCACCTGGCGATCGTCGCCACCGGCGCCTGCTACGCCCTCTCCGCCTGGGCGTTGACCGTCGCCACCGGACCGGCGAACACCGCCACCGTGGCCGCTGTCGCCGGCCCGGGGCTGGTCGCCGACGTCCTTGCCCGGCATGGCGGGGCGACCCTGGCGGTCGTCGCCCAGGCCCTGCTCGCCACCGCCGTACTGGCCGCGCTGCTCGGCGGGCACAACGCGGTGACCCGGCAGCTCTACGGGCTGGGCTTCGAACGGGTGCTCCCCGGTCGGCTGGGTCGGGTCGGGGTCCGCCGGGGCGCACCGGTCGCCGCCTCGCTGGTGCAGACCGGACTGGCGTTGGCGGTGCTGGTCGGCTTTGCCGCCGCCGGCCGCGACCCGGTCACCGAACTGTTCACCTGGCTCACCGCGATGGGCGCGGTCGGCGTACTGCTGCTGCTGACCCTGACCTCGGTGGCCGTGCTGAACTTCTTCAACCACCGACCGGAGGTGGTCGAGGCACGGTGGCGGCGGCTGGTCGCGCCGACGCTCGCCACCATGGGGCTGAGCGTCGTCCTGGTCGTCCTGCTGGCCGACTTCGGCACCCTGCTCGCCCCCGGCGCCCCCGGCTACCTGCGCGGGCTCCTGCCGGGACTGCCCGGTCTGGTCGCCCTGGCGGGCCTGCTCTGGGGACTTGCCCTCCGGTCGTCGCAGCCGGAGGTCTACGCCCGGGTCGGCGGCGGGGCCCTCGAACCGGTTCCGGCGCCGCACCCCGTCGCCGTTCGGCGGGCCGGCACACCGGCCTGAGTCGGGCCTTGGTCGGGCCTGCGCACACCGGCCGGGTCCGGCTGGGCTAGCGTCGGATCATGGAGTCTTCGGCGGATCCGCGGGCCCGACGGCTCTTCGGGGGCCGCGCCAACGCCCTCGGCGACCTTGCCGACAGTCCGTTCCGGGCCGACCGGGACCGGATCGTCAGCTCGCCGTTTCTCGCCCGGCTCGGTGGCGTCACCCAGGTGATCAGTCCGGGCGGCTCCGGGCTGCTGGTGCACAACCGGTTGACGCACAGCCTCAAGGTCGCCCAGGTGGGGCGGGCGGTCGCGGAGCGGCTGGTCCGCGACGAGCGCTACCGCGACCTGCTCGCCCGGCTCGGTGGATGCGACCCCGACGTGGTCGAGGCCGCGGCGCTCGCCCACGATCTGGGCCACCCGCCCTTCGGGCACCTGGGCGAGCAGGTGCTCGACCGGATCGCCCGGCAACGGCTCGGCCTGGCCGACGGGTTCGAGGGCAACGCGCAGTCGTACCGGATCGTGACCAGCACCGAGATCCGGGGCACGGCCACCATCGGCCTGGACCTCACCGCGGCCGTCCGGGCCGCCATCCTGAAATACCCGTGGACCCGGTCCGGCTACCCGGACCCGCATCCCCGGCAGTTCGACCCGCCGCCGCGCGGGGCCAGCGCGCCGCCGGAGGACCCGACCAGCGGTTCGGCCAAGTTCGGCGCGTACAGCACCGAGGTCGAGGACCTGCGGCAGGCTCGGGCGCCGTTCGCCGGACGGATCGCCGACTGGCAGCAGACCGTCGAGGCGTCGATCATGGACACCGCCGACGACATCGCGTACGCGATCCACGACGTGGAGGATTTCCACCGGGTGGGGGTGCTGCGCCAGGGCGCGGTCGCCGCCGAACTGCTCGGCTGGCAGCGGGAGGCGGCCCAGTTCCGGTCGATGACCGACGCGACCCTCGAGCACGGGCTGCGCCGGCCCGGCGCCTCGATCGAGCGGCTGCGCCGGCAACTGCACCGCAAGGACGCCTGGATCAGCGACGACCAGGCGTTCGGTGCCGCGGTCGAGCACGTACGGCGGGAACTGGTCGACGGTCTGCTCGCCGCGCCCTTCGACGGCTCGATCGAGGCCGAGCAGGGGGTGTCCCGGTTCTCCGCCCGGTGGACCCGGCGGCTGGTGGACGCGATCACGGTGGTGGCCGACCCACCGGTGCGTTCCGGCCACGTGGTGCTCGCCCGGCCGCAGTGGCACGAGGTGCAGGTGCTCAAGTTCGTCCACCACCAGTTCGTGCTCGGCCGGCCCGACCTCGCGCTGCACCAGCGCGGGCAGGCGCGGGCGCTGGAGACGCTGGTGGAGGCGTTGCTCGACTGGATCCTCGACCCTCGGGAGGAGGCCCGGCTGCCCCGCCGGCTGCACGACCTGATCGAACTCGCCGAGGCCGAACTGCATCCACGCGTGCCCGACCGGGTCGCCAAGGCCCGGGGCCGGGCGATCATCGACTTCGTCGCCTCGCTGACCGACGGGCAGGCGGTGGCGTTGCTCGACGCCCTGTCCGGCCGCTCCGGTCAGCTCTGGACCGACGCGTTCGTGCTCTGAGCACCCGCCCGCACCCGGGCGGCAGCTCAGTTGATCTCCTGCCACCAGCCGTCGACGGGCGGCGGCAGGTCGACGACCACCCGTTCGCCGGGCCGGGGTACGGCCAGCCGGACGTCGCGGGCCTTCGCCTCCCGCCACAACCGGTCCACCGGGTCCGCCCAGGAGTGCACGGCGAGGTTGAACGTGGCCCAGTGCACCGGGATGAGCAACCCACCACGCAGGTCCAGGTGGGCGGTGACCGCCTCCTCCGGGAACATGTGGATCTCGGGCCAGGCCGGGGCGTACGCGCCGACCTGGATGAGCGTGACATCGAACGGGCCGAGCCGTCGGCCGATCTCGGCGTACCCGGAGAAGTAGCCGGAGTCGCCGGAATAGAAGACCCGGCGGTTCGCCCCGGTGATCACCCACGAACCCCAGAGGGTGCGGTTACGGGTGAAGGCCCGCCCGGAGAAGTGCTGGGCGGCGGTCGCGGTGAAGCGCAGACCGGCCAGGTCCACGCTCTCGGTCCAGTCCAGCTCGACGATCCGCTCCGCCGGTACGCCCCACCGGGCCAGGTGGGCGCCGACGCCGAGCGGGACCAGGAACGGCGCCGACTGGTCGCGCAGCAGCGCCCGTACGGTGCCCAGGTCCAGGTGGTCGTAGTGGTCGTGGGAGATGAGGATCGCATCGATCGGGGGCAGTTCCGCCAGCGGCACCGGGGGCGGGTGCAGGCGACGCGGCCCCACCAGCCGGGACGGGGAGCACCGTTCGCTCCACATCGGGTCGATCAGCACCCGCCGTCCCTCGATCTCCACCAGCACCGAGGCGTGGCCGTACCAGACGATGCCGAGTTCGTCGGCGGGAGCCGAGGCGGGCTCGGCCGGACCGGGGTCGACCAGCGGGACCGGTTCGGTGGGCCGACGCCGGTGCCCGCCGAAGAGGAACTGGAGCAGGACGTTGCGGCCGGTTTCGGCCATCATGGTCCGGGTGCTCGCCTGGTTGCGGAAGCTGTCGCCCTCGAACTGCGGTGAGGCCCGGAGCCGGGCGGCGCGGTCGCCGGTGGCACGGGCACCCAACGCCACCGGGATGTCCCGGACGGCCCAGGCTGCGGCGGCGAGGGCGGCCAGGGCGAGCGCCCCGCCGGCGCGCCTGCGCCAGCGGCGCCGGGACCGTGTGGCATCCGTTCGGCCCGATCCTGCCCGTCCAACCGTCACTCGCACATCCTCGTTGGTCACGTCCGGCACCCGTCGCCGGCATGCCACTGCTGAGCCCATGCTCCTGCCCGGGGTGGGACCCCGAGCAGGGCTTGATCATCCGATCGGCTGGTCAAGTCGAGTCGATCCTCCACCGTACCTAGGATGATCCGGTTGGTAGCGTGATGCGCCTGCTTGTCGGTCAGGCGTGACGGAAGGGTCCACGCGGGGGGCGATCTCGATGCGACGCGCGATCCCGTACGCCAGCGCCGCCCGCGAACCGACGCGGGCGGTCCGGGACTCGACCCGGCTCGCCCGGGACTCGCCGGCCGCTGCGCTGGCCGTCCTCGGTGCCGGGGTTGTCGCCGCCGCGCTCTACGTCGCCGATCTCGCCGACTGGCTCGGTACGCTCCTGCTCACCCTCGTCGGGGCCGGTACCGCGGTGGTGTTGCTGGTCGGACCACGTTGGCACCGGGCCGCCCCCCGGCACCCCTGGCATCTGCTCAGCGCGTCCACCGCCCTTTTCCTGGTCGGCACCCTGCTCCGCCCCTGGGCGTCGGAGCGGACCGGGCTGTCGGTGCTGAGCGCCGACCTGTTCACGGTGCCCGGCTACCTCATCATGATCATCGGTTTCGGTGGGCTGCTGCGTGCCCGGGGTGGGCTGCAACGGCACGCCCTGATCGACGGCCTGATCGTCGGTCTCGGCGCGGCGGTCGTCGCCGTGCTGCTGCTGGCCGTACCGGCCGCCTCGGTCCAGGGCCGGCCGGCGATGGTCTCCGCGCTGGCCGGAACGTACCCGATCTTCGACGTGGTGCTGCTGCTCCTGCTGGTCAACCTCGCGTTCACCACCGCCGCCCGCCGACCCAGCTTCTGGCTGCTGGTCGGCACGATGACGGCGCTGCTGGTCGGCGACCTGACGTACGCGATCGTCGGGCTGGTCGCCACCCTGCCCGGGGCGCCCCTGCTCGACCTGCCCTTCTTCCTCGCCTTCGCGATGGCCGGTGCCGCCGCCCTGCACCCGTCCGTGGTGTACCTCGGCCGGGCCACGCCGCCGCCGGTGCAGGCCTGGTCCTGGCCGAGGTTGCTGCTGATCTGCCCCGCCCTGGCGGCGCCGTTCGTGCTGATCGCGTTGCTGCACGAGCCGACGTTGGTCGAGCGGCTGGTGCCGGCGGTGGCGGGGGCGGTGATGGTGGCGCTGCTGCTGATCCGGGCGGTGTCGGCGGTGCAGGGCTACGCCACCGCCCAGCGCCGGTACGAGCACCACGCCACCCACGACCCGTTGACCGGCCTGCCCAACCGGCTCGCACTCGCCCGGAAGGTCAGCCGGCTGCTTGCCGGGACCCCGGCCGGTCGGGCCGGGATCTGGGTGTTCTTCCTCGACCTGGACGGCTTCAAGCTGGTCAACGACTCGTGGGGCCACGACACCGGCGACCAGCTCATCGTCGAGGTGGGGCGGCGGCTGAGGGCGCTGGTGCCGGCGGCGGCGACCGTGGCCCGGGTCGGTGGGGACGAGTTCGTGATCGTGCTCGGTGCCGCCCGGGAGGAGGCGACGGCGCTCGCCGAACGGATCCTGGCCTCGTTCGCCGTGCCGTTGCAGGTACGCGGCGTCGAGGTGGTGGTGAACACGTCGGTCGGGCTGGCCGGCTACAAGGCGGGTGCGCCGGGTGGGGAGCCGGGCCGGCCGGGTGACGAGGCGAGCCCGGGTGGGCTGCCCACCGCGGCCACCGCCGCCCAGCACGCGGCGGCGCCGGTGACCGCCGAGTCGTTGATGCGGGACGCGGACGTGGCGATGTACCACGCGAAGGCCGAGGGGCCGGGCAAGTGGGCGTTGTTCGACACCTCCATGCGCGACCGCGTACGCGACCGGGTCGAAATCGAGTTCGCCCTGCGGCACGCCCTGGTCAAGGAGCAGCTCCACCTGGTCTACCAGCCGATCGTCGAGTTGACCGGCGGACGACTGGTCGGCGCGGAGGCGCTGATCCGGTGGGACCACCCGGCGCGGGGCGCCGTCTCCCCGATCGACTTCATCTCCATCGCCGAGGACACCGGCCTGATCGCCGAGATCGGCGGCTGGGTGCTCGACGAGTCGCTGCGGCAGTTCGCCGACTGGCGGTCCGACGGTGTGGTGGACGACCGCTTCTGGCTCTCGGTCAACGTCTCGCCCCGGCAGTTGCGCGACCCGGCCCTGCCGGCGACCCTGGCCGAGGCGCTGCGCCGCTACGACCTGCCGGCCGAGGTGGTGGTGCTGGAGATAACCGAGTCGGTGATGGTCGACGCCTCCGTCGTCACCGAAGAGGTCCTGGGCGGTCTGCGCCGGATGGGCGTACGGGTGGTGGTCGACGATTTCGGCACCGGCTACTCGGCCCTGGGATACCTGCGGCGCCACCCGGTCACCGGGGTCAAGATCGACCGGGCGTTTGTCGACGGACTCGGTGGCAACTCGGAGGACGAGGAGATCGTCCGGGCGGTGGTGGCGATGAGCAGCGCGCTGCGGTTGAGCGTGGTCGCCGAGGGGGTCGAGACGCCGACCCAGCGGCAGGTGCTGGAGACGCTCGGCGTGCTGTACGGCCAGGGCCGGCTCTGGGACGGGCCGGTACGTCCCGAGGTCTTCGCCGAGCGCTGGTCCGGCCTGGCCGTCTGAGCCAAGCGCTGGTCCGGCCTGGCCGTCTGAGTCGAGCGCCGGCCCGGCCCGGCCGGACCAGCGCCCCGCTCAGTCGGTGCCGGGCTCGCCGCCGCGGCTGCTCGCCGCCTTGAGGTAGTCCCGGTTCAGCCGGCCGATGGTGCTCAGCGGGATCCCCTTCGGGCAGACCGCGGTGCACTCACCCATGTTCGTGCAGCCGCCGAACCCCTCCAGGTCCTGCTGGGCGACCATGTCGAGGACCCGGCCGGAGCGTTCCGGCTGGCCCTGGGGCAGCAGGCTCAGGTGCGTGACCTTGGCCGCGGTGAAGAGCATCGAGGAGCCGTTCGGGCAGGCCGCGACGCAGGCACCGCAGCCGATGCAGGCGGCCGACTCGAACGCCGCGTCCGCGTCCACCTTCGGCACCGGCTGGCTGTGCGCCTCCGGCGCGCTTCCGGTCGGCACCGAGATGTAACCACCGGCGGCGATGATCCGGTCGAACGCGCTGCGGTCCACGACCAGGTCCTTCATCACCGGGAAGGCCCGCGCCCGCCACGGTTCGATGTCGATGGTCTGGCCGTCGGAGAAGTGCCGCATGTGCAACTGGCAGATGGTGGTGGCCCGCTCCGGTCCGTGCGGTACGCCGTTGACGACCATGCCGCAGGCGCCGCAGATCCCCTCGCGGCAGTCGTGGTCGAACGCCACCGGCTCCGCGCCGTCGAGGGTCAGGCGCTCGTTGAGCACGTCGAGCATCTCCAGGAACGACATGTCCGGGGACACGTCGGAGACCTGGTAGGAGACCATCCGGCCGGGATCAGCCGGCCCGGACTGTCGCCAGATGCGCAGGGTCAGGTTCACTTGTAGCTCCGCTGGCTGGGGTGGACGTACTCGAAGTTGAGGTCTTCCTTGTGCAGCACCGGCGGCTGGTCGGCACCGGTGAACTCCCAGGCCGCGACGTAGCTGAAGTGGTCGTCGTCGCGCTGGGCCTCACCCTCCGGGGTCTGGCTCTCGGCCCGGAAGTGCCCGCCGCACGACTCGGTACGGTGCAGCGCGTCGACGCACATCAGCTCGGCCAGCTCGAAGAAGTCGGCGACCCGGCCGGCCTTTTCCAGCGACTGGTTGATGCCGTCCGCGTCGCCGGTGATCTTGACCCGGCGCCAGTACTGCTCGCGCAGGGCACGGATCTGCTCGATCGCCTTGCGCAGCCCGGCGTCGGTCCGTTCCATGCCGCAGTGCTCCCACATGATCTGACCCAGTTCGCGGTGGAACGAGTCGACCGTACGGTCGCCGTTGACCGCGAGCAGCCGGGCCAGCCGGTCCTCGACGTCGGCACGGGCGGCGACCACCTCGGGGTGGTTGTCGTCGATCGCCTCGAACGGGCCGGCGGAGAGGTAGTTGGCGATGGTGTTCGGCAGCACGAAGTAGCCGTCGGCCAGCCCCTGCATCAGCGCCGAGGCGCCGAGCCGGTTGGCGCCGTGGTCGGAGAAGTTCGCCTCACCGATGACGAACAGGCCGGGAATGGTGGCCTGGAGGTCGTAGTCGACCCAGAGCCCGCCCATGGTGTAGTGCACGGCGGGATAGATCCGCATCGGCACCTGGTACGGGTCCTCGCCGGTGATCCGCTCGTACATCTCGAAGAGGTTGCCGTACCGCTCCTGCACGGTGTGCCGGCCGAGCCGGTCGATCGCGTCGGCGAAGTCGAGGTAGACCCCGAGTCCGGTGGGTCCGACGCCGTGGCCGGAGTCGCAGACGTTCTTCGCCGCCCGGGAGGCGATGTCCCGGGGCACCAGGTTGCCGAAGGCCGGGTACATCCGCTCCAGGAAGTAGTCCCGCTCCTCCTCCGGGATGTCGGCGGGGTTGCGGTCGTCACGGGCCTGCTTCGGCACCCAGACCCGGCCGTCGTTGCGCAGCGACTCGCTCATCAGGGTCAGCTTCGACTGGTGGTCGCCGGAGACCGGGATGCAGGTCGGGTGGATCTGCGTGTAGCAGGGGTTGGCGAAGTACGCGCCCTTGCGGTGTGCCCGCCAGGTGGCCGTGACGTTGCAGCCCTTGGCGTTGGTGGAGAGGTAGAAGACGTTGCCGTACCCGCCGGAGGCGAGCACCACGGCGTCGGCGTACTCGGTGGTTATCTCGCCGGTGACCATGTCCCGGACCACGATTCCCCGGGCCCGGTCGTCGACCACGATGAGTTCCAGCATCTCGTGCCGGGTGTGCATCTCGACCCGGCCGAGCGCGATCTGCCGTTCCAGCGCCTGGTACGCCCCGAGCAGGAGTTGCTGACCCGTCTGGCCCCGGGCGTAGAAGGTCCGTTGCACCTGGGCGCCGCCGAACGAGCGGGTGTCGAGCAGTCCGCCGTACTCGCGGGCGAACGGTACGCCCTGGGCCACCGCCTGGTCGATGATGTTGACCGACACCTCGGCGAGGCGGTGCACGTTCGACTCGCGGGCACGGAAGTCGCCGCCCTTGACGGTGTCGTAGAACAACCGGTGTATGGAGTCGCCGTCGTTGCGGTAGTTCTTCGCCGCGTTGATGCCGCCCTGCGCGGCGATCGAGTGGGCCCGGCGCGGGCTGTCCTGGTAGCAGTAGGACTTCACCCGGTAGCCGAGTTCGGCGAGCGTGGCGGCGGCGGAGCCACCCGCGAGTCCGGTGCCGACCACCAGCACGGTGAGCTTGCGCCGGTTCGCCGGGTTGACCAGTTTGGCCTCGAAGCGGCGCCGTTCCCAGCGGGTCTCGATCGGCCCGTCCGGTGCCTTGGTGTCGGCGATCGGCTCGCCGATGCGGAACATATCCATGGTCATGACACCCATCCGGCTAGTACGGCGAAGGGAACCAGCAGGTAGCCGGCGCAGAGCACGACGGCGAAGACGAGTGCGGTGGCGCGGGCCCGGCGCTCGCCCTTTGGCGACTGCTGGCCGAGGCTGCGGAACGCGCTGAACATGCCGTGCCGCAGGTGGAAGCCGAGCGCGACGATGGCCAGGGTGTAGACCAGGGTCACGTACCAGCGTTCGGGGGCGAAGTCGGCGACCACGTTGGCGTGCGGCCGGCGCGGGTCGCCGATCGGGTTCAGCGTTCCGGTGGTCAGGTCGAGCAGGTGGTAGACCACGAAGAGCAGGATGATCACCCCGCCCCAGCGCATGGTCCGGGCGGCGTAACTGGCCTGTACGGGCTTGCGGTGGACGTACCGGACCGGGCGTGCCTTGCGGGCCGCCACGGCGAGGGCGGTCGCCGCCCAGATGTGCAGCACCAGGGCGAGAGTCAGGGCGCCACGCTGGAGCCAGAGGTACCAGACCTCGGGCAGCAGCGGCGTACCGATGGTCCGCAGCCAGTGCGCGTAGTGGTCGAAGGAGGCCGCGCCGAAGAAGATCTTGAGGTTGCCGAGCATGTGCGCGATGAGGAAGAGCACCAGGAGGATGCCCGTCACCGCCATCACTGCCTTCTTGCCGACCGTTGAGCGGACCGGCGACCGCGTCTCTACTGCCACCTGACCGACGCTAGGAGAGCTGTGATTAGTCGTCCAATGCATCAAAGGCGCAGTCTCGATAGCTGTAGGCTATGCAGGTGCAGCTCCACCAGTTGCGGTACTTCGTAGCGGTCGCCGAAAACCGGCATTTCACCCAAGCGGCCGATATTGTCGGCATCACCCAGCCGTCGTTGAGTAAGCAAATTCACGCTCTGGAAGTTGACCTTGGCGCCCCGCTCTTCGACCGGATCCGGGGAAACATCACCCTGACCGCCGCCGGGGAGGTCCTGCTGCCCCTGGCGAAACGGATCCTGGCCGACGTCGAGACGGCCCGGGGCGAGGTGCAGGAACTGGTCGGCGTACGCCGGGGACGGGTCCGGCTCGGCGCCACCCCGAGCCTGGTCACCTCGCTCGCCCCGCAGGTGCTGCGCCGGTTCCGCGACGCCCACCCCAACGTCGACCTCCAGGTCGAGGAGGGCGGCTCCCAGGACCTGGTCCGCGACCTGCTCCGGGGCGAACTCGACCTGGCACTGATCATCCAGCCGGCACCCGGCCCGGACCCCGCGCTACGGGTCGAGCCGATCCTGCGGGAGAGTCTGGTCGTCGCCTCGCTCGACCCGCTGCCGGCGACCACCCCGATGGGCACACTGCGCCTGGTCGACCTTCGTGATCAGCCGCTGGTGATGTTCCGTGAGGGCTACGACCTGCGTGACGTCACCCTCCAGGCGTGCCGGGACGCCGGCTTCGAACCCTCACTCGCGGTGGACGGTGGCGAGATGGACGCCGTACTCAGCTTCGTCGAGGTCGGGCTCGGCGTGGCGCTGGTGCCGGGCATCGTGGTCGCCCGCCGGCCCCGGATCCGGGTCACCCAGCTCGCCCCGCCCGGCGTACGACGCACCATCGCACTGGCCCGCCGCCGCGAAGCCGTACCGACGCACGCGGCGCGGGCACTGCGCGCGATCCTGCTCAACTACGTCCGTACCGCCGCCGAACAGGGCGCCCTCCCGCCCGGCGTCGAACCGTTGTAGGGGCGACGTCTGGTCAGAGCCGGACGTCGAGAAGAAGCGGTACCGGAATCTCGCCCTCGATCACCTCGGCCATGACCGCCTTGTGCTCGGCGTCGATCGGGAAAGGCGACTCCGCGAAGGCCCGCTTGGCCGCCTCGTAGTCGGCCGACTCCACTGCATAGACAAGGACCGGTCCGTCCTCGGTCGAGAGCAGGAAACCCTGCTCGTGGGCGACACCTTCGTTGTGGAAGGTCTCCCGGATCTCGTCTGCCCGACGCATGCCCTCGGCGAGCCAGTCCTTGAGCCGGTCCACCTTGTCCGGTCGTACCTTGAGCACCCTGATCTTGAGCATGAACATCTCACCTTGCTGTCGGCGATTGCCGGGCCTGGGCGTCGGCGCGAAGGCAACGCCTGGTCAGGGCCGTCCTGGGCGCCCTTAGATTATGTGAGCCATCTAAGGGTGTGAAGGTTCGTTCGCGAAGTGTGATGTGAGTTATGGCATCCGTGCCTTTGGTTTGTTGAGCCCGATGTGCCACGTCTGGCGGAAGCTCTGTATATAAGTTCCGCCAGGAATGCGTGCTGGGTACAGGAGAGGTGGTCGGGTACGGCGACGGCGTCACCGACCTGCGCCCCGGCGAGCGGGTGGCCGGGATGGTCCACTGGTACCAGAACCGGGGCACCGTCGGGACGTACGCCGAACTGGTCGCGGTCGACCGCGACGCGGTGGTCCCCATCCCCGACGACCTCGACCTGGTCGCCGCCGCGACCGTTGCGCTGAACGCGCTCACCGCGCGGCAGGCGCTGGAGCTGATGGAGCTGGCTCCCGGCTCCACCGTGCTGGTCAACGGGGTGAGCGGCGGGGTGGGCGGCTTCGCGGCCCAGCTCGCGGCGCGGGCCGGGCAGCAGGTGCTCGCGGTGGCGAGTCAGGGCGACGAGGAATGGGTGCGCGGTCTCGGCGTCGCCGAGGTGCTGCCCCGGACGCTTGACCTGGCCACGGTCGGGCCGGTC